>CAYHGI010000054.1:0-2613 GCA_964356285.1 uncultured Candidatus Saccharibacteria bacterium | reverse complement strand
GTATCTATTCACACCATCTCAAAACTCCTTAATTTTCAATGTATTTTAATAGCCTAAAGAAAGATACTTTTTAATGAAGTTGTTCGGATTCATCCACTTCAGCGATAGAAGGACAGAGGTCAGAATGGAGGAGGTTTCGGCTCCTTTGTCCGTCTTGGATCCGCAGGATATCTTTCTTTTAATGACAAGGTGTCTCAATCCTCTCTCCGCCTTGTTGTTGTCAGGCGGAACAATGCCTGGAAAACGGAGACAGGTAAGGTATTTCTCTTTGTTTTTGAAAAGCGATTCTTTGATTGTTTTCATTTTGGAAAGATCATCGGAATTCGGTTTTGAAAGCTCTGTCAGTTTTCTTAAAAAATACTTGCGCGTGTTTTCGTATTCAAATTTGGTTTCCAGCGTTCGTTTAAGTTTTTCATATACGGAAGAAACATTTTCATAATTTTGCAAGCAGTTTTCTTTTTGTTTTTCGTTCAGGGCATCCGATTCTGAGAGGTCTCTGAACTTGCGATAAAGATGAGCCCAGCATAACTGATGATGTTTAAATCGGTTGCGGTAAACTCCATAGTCGTCAGTGATGCCGATGACGGTTTTTGGATTCAGACTGTTAACATTCCCTCCGCCTCTTGATTTTCCAAGCAGAAAAACGGCTTCATTGGTTTCCGTTCCCGTCATTATCCAAGCGAAATTGCCCTGCTTTCCTTTAGCCACTTTCCACGAAGTTTCGTCGTAATGCTGAGCTTGCTGTTTTTGGATTCTTTTCTTTAACCTTTCAAATTCAGGTCTCAATTTAACGCTTTCTTTTTCGAGTATTTTCTGGATTTCGCCTTGGGAAACATTGATTTGATGGATATCTTGGATGAATGATTGGATTTGTTCATGGGACAGCCGATTGATGATGGAAAGATAGCAGACATATTTCCTGAGCTTTACTCCGATAACGCATCTGGCGGAAGGCAATGGCATTGCTGATGCCCATTTTCCGCATTTCTCGCAATAGCCTTGCTCGACAATATGCTTCACGGCTTCTTTTGACGGTTTGTCGAGGGGAATATCTTCTTCGTAATAGATGACGATTCGTTTCTTAGTTAGGATTGTTTGGCATTTCGGACAATTGTTAATCGGATGAGTTTTTTCTTCCGTGATTTCACTTGGTATCGGTCTTTGGTATGACGATGACTCTCTGTCGGCTTTTTGCCGTTCTCGGGGAGATTCGCCGCCCCCGTCTTTCTTTTTCCCGAAGACTTTTATTTTGATTTCTTCCAACTGAAGCCGAAATTCTTCTATTGCCTTGTCTTTTTCTCGGTTCTTCTCTTCGAGTTCTTTAACTCGCGCTTTTAAGAATTTTATTTCTTTATCTTGAGCGATTATTCTATTTCGAGCTTGTTTGTGAAGCCTCTCTAAGTTTCGGAGTCTGACCAGTCTTTGATTTATTTCTTTATCTGACAGTTGAATGCTCATTTATTCCGCTAATTGTAGCATTTTGAGGGAATAGTGTCTTGACAGGGCTGTGGATTTCGTTGCGGGGGTGTGAGGAGATACAATCGATTGATCTATGCAATCTAAATCCGCGAAAAAATCTTATTTCTAAGCTATTTTTTGCCCTCTTCTCCAGAAGCCTCAGCTTCTTCTCCTTTGCCTTCCTTAGCCTCCTTTCCTTTCTTTTGAACTTCAATGCTTGCCAGATCAACAGGCGCGGCTTCCTCAACTTCCTCTTTTGCTTCATACACGGAAGCGATCACCTCATCTGGTTTGGTAATTAGAAAAACTCCTTCGGGCAATTTGATGTCTTTGGCAGAGATGATGCTGTCAAAATTGACAAGAGAAGAGATATCGACATTTATGCTATGAGGCAAATCCTTTGGCATAGCTTCGATTTCCAGTTCATACATAACCTTCACCAATGTTCCGCCAAGATCTTTCACGGCAGGAGAAACACCGACGAATTCAAGCGGAGCATTGATCGAAATTTTCTTTCCTTTTTCGAAAACATAGAAATCGGCATGGCGAGGCTCATCGGTTACCGGATCAAAGTCAACATCTTGAATCAAAGCTTCGGCTTCAATGCCTTTTCCTGATAATTCGATTACTGAAGATTCTCCAGCCTCTTTCCAAATCTTCTTAAATTTTGACTTTGTAATAGAAATAGGAGTAGATTTTTCTTTTTTTCCATAGAAAACCGCCGGCATTTGTCCAGCCTTTCTTAATTCTCCGAGCTTTTGGGTTTTTTCTCTTAATTCAACATTTAATTTAAAAATTTAAACATTATATACATCATCGCTAAAAAATCAACTATTTCGGTTTTTTATAGAACTGGTCCTGCCCATCAAACAATCAAAACCGTTCGGCTTTTTACAGCCGAACGGTTTTGATATTTTGCCTTTGCGCCTATAAGCCGAATTCTGTCCATCCAGCACCTATTTTGTACATAAATTAAATAATATATTAAATTATCTATAAATATGCGACATAAGAGCGTCTGAATAACGTCACTTATGTACAAAATAGGTGCTGGAATGGATAGTCATTTATCTAGGTCCAATGTTGCCATTGGACTCAAGCGGCACTCCGACCGCTGCGTAGCGGCGGAAATACGAAGCACGAAATTCGAAATCC
>CAYHGI010000053.1:0-2636 GCA_964356285.1 uncultured Candidatus Saccharibacteria bacterium | reverse complement strand
GCGGAGTACCGCGCGTCCCGCCCTCTGCCCCCTGCCCTCATTTCCATTCTGGTTTTTCTCGCGGGGGTAGTTTCTGAAAATGAATGGGTGGCAAAAAGGCGGGGCGGGCTGCCCATTGACAGCAAGGACTACACATGCTATTGTATCCTGGTTGAGTAGGGGTGTACTCTCTGCTTAATACATAGGGGCTTTCCTCCCCTTTAGTGTTCATTCTGATGTATAGGAAAGATACATTGGATCGGAGACTCAGATGGAAATGTTCCAACCTGTCTTTGTTTATGATTCAAAACGGATTACGCCAACCATCGAGCTGGCCAAATCTAAAGGCTTTAGGATGGTTGACGTTCGCTGTGTTGGCACATCCGCACATGGCAGTAACCCAGCGGTTATCGTCTACGATCAGGACGTCCAGTTGGCCATTGACGAAGTCAATGGCCAGGGCAGGTTTCTCCCACCCAAAAACACTGGCGTAATGGTAATATTCGGCATCGAGAAAGGAAAGGGGCATATTCGTGCTCTTCCCAATCGAGTTGAGTTCGTGGAGTGGTTCTGGGACGCGAAAGTCAAGTGGTTCAATGGACTTACCGGGAATTTCCGAGTTGGGCCCAGCACCGAACCAACAGCACCGCCATCTTGGAATTTGTCATGATCAAGGCATTCATCCTTGGTTACTTCGCAGGCTATCTCATTGACACCGGAGATGGTTGGCTGGTGGTCGTGTTCTTTGTGATTATGGTCGTCGTTCTGGTCATTTGGATTTTACTGGCAATAGTAGATCCGGCCGGTTACGACCCCAATAGAAACAGGGACCGTCGAAGCGACGACTGACAACGATCCTAACAAGTTGAAGCAAGTCTACGCCGCGCCCACTGGTTGACCCCGGTGGGCGTTTTTATTTCACAGTGCATTATGCGGTAGTTGCAATCTGCGGTTAACAGAAGAAAGTCATGGCCCTGCCTTAAAGGTGGGGCAGACTTCCAAAATAAGTCTAAAAGAAGCCAGATGTTCAGATTGTTTGACAGTATGTGGATATGCTATAATTCTTTCATAGAGAACGACGCTATATTAAATTTGTAACAAAAAAATATGGAAAAATTTCCAACCACGGGCGCTTCTGCGCCACAAGATGGAGGCAAAAAAGATAAAATAGATTGGGACAAAGTAACCATTGGACCAGTAGATGGAAAGCCAATTATAGCTACTGCGACAAACATAGAACAAACGCCACCAACGCCAGAATTGGTAGTTCCAGAAAATCAAGAAGTTGTAGTCGCCCCGGCACCCATGCAAGCAGAAAAACAAACTGCCGAGACAGTGGCCAGAGAAATGGCAGATTTAGCCAAAGTTCGAGAGCAGCTTGGTATTGTTTCTCCTCAAGAAAATGAACCTGCAACAAAATCGGTGGGGTCAACACCTGAAAAAGTTCCTGCTAGGGAATTGACCGAGGCAGAAGCACTACAGAGAGATTTTGATAGAAATTTGAAAAGTGGCAAAGGGGTTTCAGAATATCTTTTTGATGCAAAATACAAAGGAATCAATCTTGAATACGATGAAGGGGAATTGAAAAATGCTCTTACCGCTGAGGCCGCCTCATCCCTGCAACAGGGATATAGCAGCGGTGCCATAAAAGCCATATCAATGGGAGAACGTCTTGGTTTTCAAATTGAATTTGACAAAGACAAAATGAAACAGGCGATGGAAATGAGTATAAAAACATCTATTGGTTCCAATACGGATCCATTTTATTTAACTCGACAAGCCCGCGAATGGGGAATCAGTATTGATACAAAAGATGAAAAAACGGCATCTATTTTAAAAAAGAAATTTTTGACACACGGTACTATCTGGTATGATCTAAATCCGGAAAATGCAAAGACTTTAATTGAAGAAGGTGTTATAACTTATAAAGAATTGCCAAAAATCTTAAATGATGAAATTAAGGAGGTTCTTAGAATAGGCCACATCAGTGTTAAAGACATCGGTCATCTAGCTACAGAATTTGAATCAAAATTAGGAATCAGAATAGACCTTAGTGATCCAAAGCTTGCTTCTATGCTTGAAAAAGCTGGGTATAAAGAGTTGGTTGATGAGTACGGCACAGAGTCATCCGGATTTAAAAGATTTATGGAAAGAATTGGCCTAAAGCGGAAATGGATTTATTCGTATGGATTAAATAGAACGGACGATCGAGCAAGGGCAGAAGATGCGTGGATGGAAAGATACGCTAAAAACTAAAGTTGTGGATTTATTTTTATAGGGAGCCATCCCCATCGTTTTATAATTTCTCCTAAAAACGATGGGGATGATGTGCGCGCTGGGTGGGAGGGGAAAGCACATACAGATTTGCGCCTCGCCATTCCTTTTGAAAATTGGTTTGGCGAGGCATCATTCGTATTTCATTGCGCCAGCTTCCTGTTTCTTAACAGGAAGCCCGCCCCGCCTTTTTGCCACCCATTCATTTTCAGAAACTACCCCCGCGAAAATAATCAGAATGGAAACGGTGCGGCAGGGGCAGAGGGCGGCAACGCGCGGTACTCCGCGCGTGCGGGTCCGCTCCGCCTTCTGGCGGACTTGCTTTCAACATCTGATACTCCTGCACCAACTCCTGCGCCTTGTTTTTATCCAACCAAAAGTCA
>CAYHGI010000052.1:0-2964 GCA_964356285.1 uncultured Candidatus Saccharibacteria bacterium | reverse complement strand
GTTCCAGCATAAATCCTCGCACCGACGGTTGGGATGGTTGGATAGAACTTTCTGGGGCAAATCATGCTTCTCCAGATAGTTCTGGCTATAAAGATTCCACAAACTGGTCTCAAGGCACTTCCACAAAAGGTGTTACCATGGATCCAGTGAAAGGTAAATTCAGCGGTTATGCTTGGGGAAGTGATGTTGTTGGGTGGGTGAATTTCAACACAGGTATGAACATAGTGACTTGTACGACTTGTGGAAGTGGAGATGGAGGTGGAGGAAATGTGATAACTGGGGCGTGTTCGATAGATGGAACAGCATATAATGTTGCAAATCCAACAATTGTGAAAAATGTGGGTGATTCGGCAATATTTACTCTGTCTGGTATAATTGGTGGTACTGGTCCTTACACATATCAGCTAGGCGCTGGTAATGGGTTTGAGCCTTCTACTCCTATAGATGTCGGCAATCTATACACTAAAACATTTAGTTCGGCGATAACATTATTCGACACTTTTGTTAAAGTCACTGACAGCAGTAATGCTACAAGTAATATATCGTGCGGTAATATTACGGTTACAGACACGACTTCTACAGGTCCTCTGCTTTGGTTTGAGGGTAATACAAAACCAACAAGTAGCAGTGATACTCAGACCAGAACAGTAAGAGAGGGGCAAAATGTGACGGTTGAGTATGATAGAACAGGTCTTTCATGTTATGGTCGTTTCAATTCTTATCCAATAGGATTTAGTTTGGATAGTGAAATTGCCAAGAATTGGGGAGATAATGGTATTATTGATAATAGCTCAATTCAAACATTTACATTCACTGATTTAATTAAAGGAACTTACAATGTGAAACTGAGATGTTCTCAACCAATTGTCATGAATCAATCATCATGGCTCGCGAATATCATTAGCGCCATCTCTTCTATTTTCGCGGAAGCTACTACTGATAGCAATACAATAAAGATTATTGTCACAAAAACTTCTATAGAGGAAATATAAATAGGAATCGTATAAAAACAAAGAAGAGGTCAGTATGTTCGCTGGCCTCTTGTGTAAGAGAGTGTTTTCATCAATACGGCACCACATTAGTAGTTACCGTACGAAAAAACATCATGGTGTTTGTTGTTTGATAGACGAAGCTTTGAATGTCTCCTTGGGGCATTATGTGAGTGAGAGGAGACACGAAGGTTATCGGACTACAGTTCACCCAATTTCTTTGGTCGGGTGATTGTTGGAGATAGTAACCTCTTCCGGAATCTCCGCCAGAGATTGTCACGGCTATAGAGTCACCATATGTACCAATTTTGGTTCTGAATGGCGTCTCCGGAATCAGCTTCCCATCGCCGTCGAAACTCTGGAAATCCTTTGTGAGGAGTGAAAGTTTCAACCAGTAATCTCCATTTGTTTTTGATGAATTTGCGATTACCGAGGTATAGAGGTACATGAATCCGTCGGAGTGGAGGACATCATCTCCGGGGCTCAACCTTCTGTCATTCACCTCGAATGGCTCCGGATTATCTTTTAGACCGGTTTCCAACCGAGCCCATCTTAGTCCCGGAACATAGACGGGAATCTTATCACTGATTTTTGTTTTGAACCATGAGAGATTCGGAACCGCGTACGTTCCGCTAATGTTAGTTGGAGGGATGAAGACATAGGCTGGGGTATTAAAAGAAGCTTGGCTTAAATCGCCACCTGCTGCCATACTACAATCAACATATGCCTGAATCCCTTTGCTTTTTACAATGCTCTGGTTTGTGTGAATAATCAGTGCGTTAAGAATGTTTGACAGCTTCCAAGCTATAACAATCTGGTCCATTTCATATTTATTGGTCAGCGGTGATGGAGCATACCATCCGCTGTTAATGAACGGTTTCCAGCTATTATTGGTATTATTGAAATACCATGAAAAGATTATAATACTGTTTACATTTTGTACCGCATAGTTTTCTACCTTCTCCATACTCCCAAATGGAAGTTCTTGAACCTGCCCCCCTGCTTTTTCCGCAAAGAGGACAGTCGTGACAGCAATCATGAAGGTTGCCGTCACCGCACTGAGATGGCTCTGACGAGTTTTCATGCGACAGTCCTTTCCTTTTTTGCCTCGTTTAGCGGGGCTTGGTTTAAATTCTAGAAACTAGAGAGTGGCGGTCACTTCGTTATCATTTTCAACGAGCGAGCCAATCTAGTAATATACATACCATATATGGTATAAAAAGTAAAGGGGATAGCCAGTTGCTAAATTATTTATGTACTGTAACCTAGTAGATACAACTCATTCAAATGAAAATTGAAATATATTCAAGTTTAATATGGCTAACTACACTACTGATTGGTAGTCTTGGTATCTTTATATATTTCGGAAGCAAAAGATTATCCTCTCGTATTTTTGCACTTAATATTGGGTTAATTGTGATTTGGTCACTAGCAGTAAGTCTAATTCCATTATCCAATTATTCAAATCAAGAAAATATAATATTAAAATTTACTTTTTACATTGGTGGAGTTATTTCTGCTGCATTTTATTATTTTTGTAAAACATTTCCGGAAGATACAAAACCATCAAAGAAATTATTGTGGATAATAATTACTACGGAGGTTTTGTTTTTTCCACTATATTTCTTTTCAGATCTTATCATTGGGTCATCATATAGAATTGACGGGCCTTGGGGGTGGGGACAAAGATATGGACCATTATGGTTTTTGTTTGATATTTCCTTCTTTATCTTTTGGGTCGGTGGTGTAGTAACACTTTATAAAAAGTATTATAGAATGTCTTCTGGAATAGTAAAAACAAATCTTGGGTTTATGATCATTAGTATAACTATTGGTTTTATACCCCCTACTATATTTTCCATCGTGTTACCACACATGGGATATTATGATTTAGACTGGCTTGGTCCAGTAAGTGGAGGGCTCTGGATCCCCCTCATCGCCTACTCCATCACCCGACATCACCTCTTCAACATAA
>CAYHGI010000051.1:0-3087 GCA_964356285.1 uncultured Candidatus Saccharibacteria bacterium | reverse complement strand
GCTACTATTGGCCAGTTTGTTTTATATGTGACACTCCAAAATATGGCTTATCAGCCGTTATCCAATATAGGTACTCTATTTACTCGCCTTAGAAGGAACATGACCCGAGTAGATCGTTTATTTGCAGTTCTTGATGAACCACTGCACGTAGTAGATATGCCAGAAGCTTCGGTTTTACCACTTTTTGAAAAACAAATAGAATTTAAAAATGTTTCCTTTTCCTACCGTGATGATCACCAATATGCCTTGGAAGATATAAATGTAAGCATTCCAGCAAGAACAACTTGCGCCCTTGTTGGAAGGTCAGGAAGTGGAAAAACAACTTTTATAAATTTACTGTTACGTTCATATGATCCTCAGAAAGGACAGATTTTAATTGATGGAAATGATATCAAAATGGTCACCCAAGCAAGTTTGCGTGAGCAGATAGCGGTTGTGCCCCAGGAAGTCGATCTTTTTTCCAGAACAGTTTTGGAAAATATCGCCTATGGCCGAACAACCACTCCCAAAAAGCAGATTGAAAATGCTGCCAGTACGGCGTTAGCACATGATTTTATTTTGAAATTAGAAAAAGGGTATGAGACAGTGGTTGGAAAGAGAGGGATTAAGTTGTCTGGGGGAGAACGTCAGAGAATAGGTATTGCTCGTGCTGTTTTACGTGATCCGAAGATTTTAATTTTAGATGAAGCTACAAGTCATCTTGATACTGAAAGTGAACAAATCATCACTAAGGCAACGGATGCACTTGTAAAAGATCGTACATCGATTATCATTGCGCATAGGCTTTCTACTGTAATCAATGCCGACAAGATTCTTGTATTCAATGATGGAATGATAGAAGCTATTGGAAATCATGCTGAGTTGCTAAAAAATAGTGCAACATATGCACGGTTGCATTCTTTGCAGTTTATGGAAGATGAAGAGGAAGAAGAAAAATAATTTATGGATCTAAAATATATCAGAAACTTTTCGATAATAGCTCACATAGATCATGGCAAAAGCACCTTGGCGGACAGGATGCTGGAGATCACTCACACTATTGAAAAACGCAAGATGCGGGAGCAGGTGCTCGACGTGATGGAGCTCGAACGTGAGCGAGGCATTACCATCAAGATGCAACCTGTTAGGATGGAATACACCCCTCCCCAACCCTCCCCAAAGGAGAGGGAGGAATTCAAAGCTTCCTCCTTGGGAGGAGGTAAGGAGGGGGTGTACATTCTGAATCTGATTGATACTCCGGGACACGTGGATTTTTCCTATGAGGTTTCTCGCGCTTTGAAAGCCGTGGAAGGCTCTATTTTGCTTATTGATTCCACGCAAGGAGTACAGGCGCAAACTCTCACGGTGCTTGCCATGGCTCGTACCGGAGGAGGTGAGGGAGGCAGACAGATCATTCCAGTTATTACCAAAGTTGATTCGCCACTTGCGAGGATTGGGGAGGTAAAAGATGAAGTTGTGAAACTTTTGAATTGCAATCCAGAGGAGATATTGCAAGTTTCAGGTCGTACAGGAGAAGGGGTGGAAAGTCTTTTGCAAGAAATTATAAAACGTGTTCCAGCGCCGACCTCACCCCTAATCCCTCTCCTAACAGGAGAGGGGAGATTGGGGATGGGACCCGAATCTCAAAGGTCGGATGAGGTGTTAAGAGCTCTTGTATTTGATTTTAAATATTCCAATCACCGAGGGGTTATAGTTTTTGTGCGAGTTTTTGACGGTCAAGTAAAAAAGGGCGAAAGTTTAATCTTTGCCGTATCAGGTCAGGAATTTACCGCGCTGGAAGTGGGAACTTTTTCGCCGGAAGAAACTGCGCGTGAGTCTCTCTCCTCGGGTGAAATCGGTTACATTGTTACCGGTATCAAAAAGCCGGGGATTGCTTCCGTGGGAGACACCATTACCAAGCTTGCGAATCCTTTACCGGCGCTTCCTGGCTATATGCAACCGACGTCAGTAGTCTGGGCCAGTGTTTTTCCAGAAGATGCCGACGATTTTGCTTTGCTGAAGTTGGCTTTAGGCAAACTGAAACTTTCAGACTCTTCTTTTTCATATGAAGAAGAATCTTCAGGGTCTCTCGGCAGAGGATTCCGTTGCGGATTTTTAGGAATGTTGCACCTGGAAATTATTACTGAACGATTAAAACGAGAATTTAATTTGAATTTGGTCATCACTACGCCTTCTATTACCTACGAAGTAGAGTACAATAACCCTTCGACAGACTCAGAGCAAGCTGGCAAAAAAGAAAAAATTTATTCGCCGTATTTTTTTCCAGATGATAGTAATATAAAAACTGTCCTGGAGCCATGGGTAACGGCAAAAATAATCACTCCAGCTCGGTACTTGGGCAATATTATGCAAATTTTGTTTGATCACGAAGCCGAAATTGGCGAAACTGAAAATTTTGGCGACCTGTCTCTTGCCCACGCAGGCGGGGCGCAGGCAGGCAATCGCGCCATTATATCTGTAAAAATGCCGTTGCGCGAACTGATGCGTAATTTTTTTGATGAATTAAAAAGCGCCACCTCGGGTTATGGATCGATGTCTTATGAAATGATTGAGATGCGTGAAGCCAACGTCACCCGGCTTGATATCTTAGTTGGAGGAGAAATTGTGCCGGCTTTTTCTAAAGTTATTTCTAAAAAAAGAACGCAAATTGAGGCCGAACAAATTGTTGCCAAACTGGAAAGTCTGTTGCCTCGGCAAATGTTCACTTTGAAAATTCAAGGCAGGGCGTTTGGACGCATCATCTCTTCGCGCACACTTAGTGGTATGAAAAAAGATGTCACCGCTCATATGTACGGAGGCGACATTACGCGCAAGATGAAACTTCGCGAGAAACAAAAAAGGGGAAAGAAGAAAATGAAAGAGCGCGGTCGGGTAAATATTCCACAAGATGTATTCTTGAAAATGATGCGGAGCGGAGAGAATTAATGACTTAGTGGTCGGAGTACCAAGTGGTACTCCGACCACTAAGTCATACTAAGTTTATTACTGCACGCTAAAGATCGGAGAATACAACAAAATCATGCTGATGATTATGAATATACTGACCACCGCCCAAACTATTTGTATTTTCTTTTGATGTTTTTTATT
>CAYHGI010000050.1:0-3265 GCA_964356285.1 uncultured Candidatus Saccharibacteria bacterium | reverse complement strand
GCCACCACCGAAGGCTCGTTTAAAATGATTCCTTTGCCGGGCAAAAATACCAGGGTATTCGCTGTCCCTAAATCGATGCCAAGTTTCTTAGTAAAAATACCCATTCCGTCATACTATCATATTTGTGCTAAAATCAAAGGATGAATGATGAGGCAAAATCAGAGCTAAAAAACCCATTCGAGGGCTATCTAGAAAACTTAAAAAAACACAAACAAGCCATCAATCCAGTGCATGAAATTGTAAATTGCTATTACAAAATGAACGGCTGGGAAAAAATGCCGAAAGAATTTTATAAAGAAAGATACGCTTACAACAAGCTTGCCAAAGAAGCAAAAATGCTCTATGAAGCCTGTGATGAAATCTTAGACGACGCCATCTGGGCATTAGATAAAATGAAATATCTGGCCGAAAGAGGAAAATTCGACTGGTCTATAATCACCTGCCTAAAACACAAATTGAAATAAATACGTAATTAATTACGTAATCGATTACGTAATTATGACAGTGAATTCCCCTCTCTGTTTATCAGGATTGTTGTTGAAATATTCCAAAACTTCACTCGGGGAACCGGTTTTGAATTCTTCGTAAATTTTTGTCAGTTCGCGAGTAATGCAAACCCTCTTATTGGGACAAAATTTTGCCAGCGATTCGAGAGTTTTTAAAATTCTATGCGGAGATTCATAAAATACCATCGTGCGTTTTGCGCTAGTTATTTCTTTAAACAAAGTTTCTCTGCCCTTTTTGTGCGGTAAAAATCCTAGAAAAGTAAATTCATGCGTGGGTAAGCCCGACGCAGATAATGCGGCAATGACAGCCGAAGCTCCCGGAATCGGAATGACATCTACACTCACCTCTCCCCCAACCCCTCTCCTTAACAAGGAGAGGGGCGAAGGGGTGAGGTTGAATCTTTCTTTTATTTTTGATACAAGCATGGCACCCGGATCTGAAATTGTGGGCGTACCGGCATCTGACACAAGAGCAAGATTTTTCCCCTCGGATAGCATTTGAAAAATACCTGCGAGCTTGCTCTGTCTGGAGTCTTTTCCGACGACATCGTCGGATGGATAACTCATCGTTGGTGTATTTATATTATATTTATCTAAAATCTTTTTTGTCTCTCGTGTATCTTCGCATAGAATCAAATCCACATTTTTAAGTGTCTCAATAGCTCGGAGAGTGATATCCCCCATATTCCCTATCGGCGTCGCCACAACGTAAAATTTTGACATCTTATTTTCTGTACTTCTTTGTCCTCCACTTGTCGGCAATTTTTACCCGAGTGAGCGAGCGCTCCAGTTCGGCTTCAAAATGTTCAAAATCAACATGATCTTTATTCTGCATTTGTTTTTTGAGTTCTTCCGCCCGAGCTTTTGCTTTTTCTATTTTTTCCTCGGAAAGCTCGGAAACATGTTCGGCAAAATCGGCCAACACTGCAACTTCAGTTGTTTCCTCCCCTTTTTTTATTTCCACAAATCCTCCTACCACAGCCATCGGCACCTGTTCGCCACTTACCATAGCGACTACGTCTCCCGAAGTCAAACCAGAAATAAGCGGAATATGCTCCGGCAAAATAGTGATCTCGCCTTCAGTTGTAGGCAGGGTCACTTGATCTACCATCTCTTCCAAAATTAATCTTTCGGGAGTAACTATTTTTAATTTTAATTGCTTGTTGTGCATTAGGTTCTAGGTTCTAGGTTCTAGGTTCTAGCTCACTAGACACTAGTCCCTAGCACCTAATTAAAGTGCTCCCTTCATATAAAACTCGTTCTCCGCCTTGCTATCGTGTTTGCCCTCCAAAATTTCTTTGAACGAACGAATTGTTTCAACAAGTGGGACATATTGTCCTTTCGTACCTGTAAACTGCTCTGCCACGAAAAATGGTTGAGAAAGAAACTTCTGAATTTTGCGAGCGCGAGCGACGAGCTCTTTGTCGGTCTCGGAAAGCTCTTCCATTCCTAAAATAGCGATAATGTCCTGCAAATCCTTATAACGCTGAAGAACACGCTGAACTTCGCGGGAAACATCATAATGTTCTTGTCCAACTATATTTGGATCAAGAATTGTACTGGATGAGTCAAGCGGATCAACTGCCGGATAAATGCCGATTTCTGAAAGAGAACGATTGAGCACAACTGTGGAATCCAAGTGTGCAAATGTGGTAGCCGGAGCGGGATCAGTCAAATCATCTGCTGGCACATAAACAGCTTGTACGGAAGTAACGGAACCTTTATCGGTAGAAGTAATACGTTCTTGCAGAATTCCCATTTCTGTTCCAAGCGTCGGCTGATAACCCACGGCTGAAGGAATACGGCCAAGCAAAGCGGAGACTTCGGAACCAGCTTGGGTAAAACGGAAAATATTATCAATAAAGAGAAGCACATCTTTACCTTCTGCGTCACGAAAATGTTCCGCCATAGTCAAACCAGAAAGAGCCACACGCAGACGCGCGCCCGGCGGCTCATTCATTTGTCCAAAAACCATGGCTACTTTCGGCAAAACTCCTGATTCTTTCATTTCATGGTAAAGGTCATTTCCTTCGCGAGTGCGTTCTCCAACTCCTGCAAATACAGAATATCCTCCATGATTACTGGCTATATTGTGAATAAGTTCTTGAATCACAACAGTTTTACCAACACCGGCGCCTCCGAACAACCCCACCTTGCCCCCTTTCAAGACTGGACAAATAAGATCTATCACTTTGATACCAGTTTCCAAAATTTCCACTTTAGTTGCTTGTTTGACATATTCTGGAGCTTGGCGATGATTAGGAAGTTTTTTATCCCCAGCAATTTTCGCTCCGTCATCTATAGCTTCTCCTAAAACATTAAATATGCGGCCGAGAGTGGCAGAACCAACAGGCACAGAGATCGGACCTCCGGTATTCACTACGGGCATTCCGCGAGAAAGTCCATCAGTCGTATCCATAGCCACAGATCGAACAACTCCGCCTCCTAAGTGTTGCTCCACCTCGAGAATTATTTTCTTGCCGTTGTTGTCTACCTCGAGAGCGTTGTAGATGTCTGGTAGACTTTGGTTTTCATTTCCGAAATCTACGTCTACGACCGGTCCGATTATTTTTTTTATTTTTCCTGTTGTGTTCATAATAATTTATTTATAATTTATAATATTTTTAATAATTTTTAATTGGCTCCTCAAGGTCTTGCCTTGGAATCCCTTAAGGCAAGACCTTTTCCCGCCTACGCCATAGCTCTTCAACTCACACTCGCCATTCCCGCACTTATCTCTGATATTTCTCTGGTAATGT
>CAYHGI010000049.1:0-3278 GCA_964356285.1 uncultured Candidatus Saccharibacteria bacterium | reverse complement strand
TCGGTGCCTTCGTTCATCATATCATATGATGTCCAGTCTAAAGGGAACAGCACCCTCGGCATCCGCCTTCGGGCATTTCCGCTATGGCTACGAGTGCCTAGGTGCTTATGAGCGGGCAGTAGCCCGCGCTTCTTGGGGAGAGGAAGTTTCCTCTCCCCGGGTCGGGACTACACTCTCGGATTACCGAGAGTGTTCTGCCCTCGCCATCCCCACTCTACGTTTTTCAATATTGTGTTTAGTGTGTAGCTTTCGCTTTCGATTTCTGGATTGCAATTCGGGACAGGCACTCGTCCTTTAGCCATGGACACCATAGCGGAAATGCCCGAAGGCGCAGAATACTCGTGCTTGCCCCAGAGTTTTTGTGATTACACAAAAACTCTACCCCACCCGTGCGTGCACACGGAAACTCACTCCCTTAATATTTAATTAAGAAAGTTCTGATTCTAACACTTCTGAAATAGTGTTTTTAAAAATGGCATTTGTTTTAGGATTTTCGGAATCAAGATTACCATTCATGTATTCAACATATTCAAGACGCACCAATAAATATATGATTTCAAGAAGATTACCCCCCATTTCTTCATAAAAATTAAAATCTTGCAGATCTTCAAGTAATTTTTTAGCTGGCTCTCCTGGGCGATCAGATAATGTCATTTTTAATAATTCAAAATCATTCAAATTTGGATAATGATTTTTGTAAGCTTTATAACTTCGAATCATAGCCTTAGCTATTCCTCGAGCAAACCGCTTTTCTCCCCATTGAAATAATCCCATAAATTTATAATACTACATAATTTTATTTAACAATATTTACCTCAAAAGAAAATCGTCGATATTTAACATTTTCACCCTTAATAAAAAGGTCTATTTCTGCTTTCCCTGATTCGAGGAAAGTTAGTTTGATATCTCCTTGGAGATTATCATTGTGAGCTTGAATACCATCTTCTTTAAACCTAACAATTTGTGCCTCCTCAGTGGTTGTTATAACTAAGTTATTTGTTTTTTCAATAACGACGTTCTTTGGAAATACAAACCCTACTTCTACTGTTTTTGCCATTTTGTCACTTTTATTATGAATAGAAACTGGTATGTCGTATTTCTTATCTACCGAAAAATCATATTTAAGGTTTTCTTTTAGATATTTATTATGGAATTTGACTTCAACTTCATCTTCTTTTAAGTATGGATTTTCACCTGACTTTTCCACTAATGTAGACAACAGAGCAATTACTTTTTCTTCATTCGAGGTTTTTCTTTGATTCATAATTTCTGCAACCTCAAATACAACAGATACACTAGTAAAAAGAGCTAGAAACCCAGCCACAAGAGAGATACCGCTAGAGATTAATAAAATAATTTTTATGGAAAAATTTATATCAGCTAACGAAATGAGTACAGCAATAAAAGAAATGAGAAATGGTAAAGAAATTTTTAAAAGAAATTGAATTGGTTTTAAATATCCCAATTTTGATTCAGCGTCTTTCTTTTTCTTTTTGAGAGTTTTAAGGGTTTTTTCTAGAGCACTATAATCTAAGTCCTTTATCTTATCTCTTTTAGTTGTTTCATTTCTAATATTTTCCTCACTTTGCTTTCTTTCGTTCTCATACTTTTCAGCTAGAGACTTAACACCTTCAGGGAAAAGTGATACTAATATAGTTAAAATTGGAACAATAAAACCAAGGACGGTTAAAATGAAAGCCCCATAAAGTTGTATTGCGTTAATCATATTTTTATCGTGACCTAATTTATGTGGATAACTCCCTACTTGTTTACTTTCTAATTATCTTCTATACTACCATGTATGCTCACAAAAAAGCAAGTGCAGGTATTAGATTTTATAAAAACTTACAGAGCAAAACATAATTATGCTCCTTCTCTTGAAGAAATCAAGAAGAAGTTTAGACTAGCGTCTGCCTCAACCGCTCACTACTATATTAGCAAATTACAAAATGCCGGCTTCTTGAATAAAGAACACAACCAACCTCGTGGAGTTTCTACTGTAGAGGCAAAACAAACTGTTCAAATTCCTATCCTCGGCGCAATCGCCGCCGGACAGCCTATTGAGGCAATAGAAATTCCAAATGAAACAATAACTATCACAAGAGATGAAATTGGAAAACAAGGTAAACACTATGCTCTGCGTGTTCAAGGAAATAGTATGATTGAAGAAGGTATTTTTGATGGTGATGTTGTAGTTATCAGAAAACAAGAAGTGGCAGAAAACGGACAAACTGTTATAGCTGTAATTGACGATAATGAAGCAACACTAAAAAAACTTTATCGAGAAAAAGGAAGATTTAGACTGCAACCTGCAAATCCGACATTATTTCCAATTTATCGGGATGAAGTAGAAGTAAGAGGTGTAGTTGTTAAAATTATACGCAACCTTGAATCGCAACTTGATCAAGGACAATCACGAAAAGAAAAATATGTCCGTAAAATTGATTACTCGTGGGATTATAGAGGAGAGAAAACAAAATCATATACACACGGAATACATACTTATCCTGCGATGTTTATCCCACAGGTTGCGCGAAGATTATTAGAAACCTATAGTAAAGAAAACGATACTATTTGCGATATTTTTTGCGGTTCTGGCACAACTCTTGTTGAAAGCAAACTACTTGGACGAAATGCCTATGGTATTGATCTAAATCCGCTAGCCATTTTTCTTGCTCATGCAAAGACAACCCCAATAAATTCACAAAAATTAACAAAAGAATATATATCATTACTTGATAGAGTAGAAAAAATAAAAGATAATCAAATAAAAAGACCTGAATTTAACAATATAGATTTTTGGTTTAAGGATAAAGTAATAGTTAAACTTGCTAAACTAAAGAAGGCTATCAAAGAAATAAAAGACAAAACAATTCAAAATTTCTTAATGGTCGCTTTTAGTGAGACAGTTCGCTACTCATCAAATTGTAAAAATGGTGAGTTCAAATTGGTGCGTATTAAGGGAGAAAAACTTGAAAAACACGATCCTGATGTATTGGGAATATTTCGAAAACACGCAGAAAAAAATATTGTCGGAATGACTGAATTTTACAAAGACGTACAAAAGGATTCGTGGACAAAAATTATCTATGGAGATTCTTCAAAAGATAATGGTATAAAAGATAAATCTATTGATTGTATAATTACCTCTCCACCATATGGAGATAGTCGTACTACAGTTGCCTATGGGCAATTTTCTCGTCTTTCAGCTCAATGGATTGATATATTTGATGACCCAAATGATGCTTCGGGTGTAGATAACGAATTACTTGGTGGTA
>CAYHGI010000048.1:0-3511 GCA_964356285.1 uncultured Candidatus Saccharibacteria bacterium | reverse complement strand
ATCGTAATTCCGCGAGCTCTTTCCTCCGGAGCATTATCAATTTGATCCACTCCTCGAAGACGCACTTGTTTTCCGGCCATGTTCAGCACATGCAAAATAGCGGCGGTCAAAGTGGTCTTGCCATGATCCACGTGGCCGATAGTACCTACGTTTACGTGTGGCTTGTCTCTCTTAAATTCTTCTGACATATTTTTTTCCGCCAATTGGCGGATTTTAATAACTAAGACTTAACATACGAGAACCAGCTGCTAAGGCTTAATTACTAACTTAAATGAACTAATAATAATGATTATAAACAAAAAACTCAGCCCTAGGCTGATCCGCCTTGGGCGGAAAAAACTGCAAAAGTGCAGTTGCTAATATATTAGCAGATTAAAAATCGTTGTCAAACATGGAATAAGGATAAAAAAGTAGCCGAGATCCCCGACCGCCTTTTCCCTGCGATCCTAGGAAAAGTTACCGGATTCTTCCCTTAGAATATGCCGAGCCCTGAAACTTTCCTCACCGCCATGTTCTCTGAAATGCCTTACGCATTCATCGAAGGTAGGCGGATGATTGAGTTCCAAACCGGCATAATAAGGGTTGTCGCCGTCCAAAATTTCCATGAATCGCAGGAAGTCATACTCCTTTTTCGAGAAATGTATGACTGCGATTTCCTTTTCCATAAGTCACCTCCAATATTAATTATAAATTATTCACAAAACAAAAGTAGAAAAGTTATGCACAGTCTTTACTTTTTACCTTTATCTTCTTCGGGAAGAATATGTATTGGGCCGCTCTTTAAAAAAGAAGCAAACTTATAAATGCACAAGGACTCCCCTTGTGCAGAATCTGGTTTTTTTATATAATATTCATATGTACAGAAAAACACCACTTATTGAAAACGAACATTATCACATATTCTCACGTGGGGTAGAAAAACGAAAGATTTTTCTAAATATCAAAGACTACCGTCGTTTTGTAGCCCTTTTATATATAATGAACCAAAATACGTCATTCCGAATGATTGATTTCCTAAGAAATAATACCCTGGAAGGAATTTTCAACGAAAAACGAGAAAAAACTCTCGTTTCAATTTTGGGATACTGCCTGATGCCAAACCATTTTCATCTGATTTTATATGAACATACAGAGGGCGGCATAAGTAAATTTATGGGCAAACTTCTGACTGCTTACTCAATGTATTTCAATACCAAATATGAACGTAGCGGTCCCCTATTTACCCGTCCGTTTCGATCAGAGCATATTAAAAACGAACCACAATACATGTATATATTTTCTTACATACATTTAAACCCAATTTCAATTATTGAAAAAGAATGGAAAGAGAAAGGTATAAAAAATAAAAAAGAAGCCAGGGATTTTTTAGAAATGTACCAATTCTCAAGCTATTTGGATTTTCAAAAAAGTAATAGAACAGAATCACCAATCCTTGATTTTTCTTTAATACCTGAATATATTCAAGAAATAAAATTGAATTTTGACACCTATGAGCAGTTATTTATTGAAAATCAAAAAAAAGAAGCCGAATAACTGTGCACGAGGACTCCCCTCGTGCATTTAGGTCTTGCCTAGCTATTAACAACAAGCAAGCTTACTTCCTCTCCCTGCAATAATAGTTTCCGCGACCCCGAAGGAAAGCAAAGCTTCCTACGGGGCAGGAGTTGTTTAGGTATTATTTTCTACCAGCTATTATTGTCTCAGCCACATTATTAGGCACCATGTCGTAGCGGAAGAATTCCATAGTAAATGAAGCGCGGCCTTCGGTCATCGAGCGTAGGCCGGTCATGTAGCCAAACATTTCAGAAAGAGGCACGATTGCCTTAATGACTTTGTTCATACCGCGGTCTTCCATGCCTTCGATGAGTGCGCGCTTTGAGGAAAGATTACCTGTCACATCTCCCATGAACTTGTCCGGAGTTACCACTTCTACCTTCATCATAGGCTCCAAGATAACAGGGTTCGCCCTCTTGCATGCGTCTTGCACGGCCATTGAGGCTGCGATCTTGAATGCCATTTCGTTTGAGTCAACCTCGTGATAACTCCCATCCCAGAGTTCCACAGAGACGTTTACTATTTTAAATCCAGCGAGTACTCCTCTATCCAGTCCTTCTTTAAACCCTTTTTCACAAGGAATAATATATTCTTGTGGAATCACTCCGCCTTTAATTGAGTTTACAAATTCAAAACCCGGAGATCTCTTGGTATTTTTCGGCAAATCTTCCAACTCTTCTTTGGTCAGCATTTCCATCGGCTTTACTTTTATTTTCACGTGTCCATAGTTTCCGCGTCCGCCGGATTGCTTGATATATTTGCCTTCAGCCTCGGCCTTGCCGTTAATCGTCTCGCGATAGGCCACCTGCGGCTTGCCGACATTCGCCTCCACGGTAAACTCGCGCTTCATTCGATCCACGATGATTTCCAAATGCAATTCTCCCATGCCAGCGATAATGGTCTCCCCTGTTTCCTGATCGGTGCTCACTTTGAAAGTAGGGTCTTCTTGCGCGAGACGATTGAGGGCCATTCCCATTTTTTCTTGGTCGGCTTTAGTTTTAGGCTCAATACGCAAAGAAATAACCGGCTCTGGAAAGACGATTCTGTCCAGAATAATCGGATCATTCTCATCGCAAATAGTATCGGAAGTGATAGTATCTTTCAGTCCGACAGCGGCGGCAATTTCTCCGGCAAAAACTTGTTTTACTTCTTCTCGGTCATTCGCATGCATTCTCAAAATTCGGCCGATACGTTCCTTATTTCTAGTTCGCGGGTTGTAAATATAACTGCCGGCGACAAGCGTTCCGGAATAAACACGAAAAAAAATAAGTTGACCAACAAACGGGTCAGTGGCAACCTTGAAAGCAAGCGCTGCAAAGGGCTCGGTGTCTGAAGCATGACGAACAACATGCTCTTCATTATCCGGATTAATGCCGGCAATAGCGGCAATATCTGTCGGCGCAGGCAGATAGTCCACCACCGCATCAAGTATGAGTTGCACTCCTTTGTTTTTTAAAGCTGAGCCTGTGAAAACAGGGAAAATTTCATTAGCAATAACAGCTTTGCGCAGGGTTTTCTTCAGCACATCAAGACCGGGAATCATGCCTTCTAGGTATTCAGTCATCATGGCATCGTCGGTCTCCACTATTTTTTCAATCAGTTCAGAATGATATTTTCCTGCATCGGCTTTCAAATTTTCCGGAATTTCTTTTTCAATAACTTTATTACCCATATCTCCCTCGAAGTAGTAAGCCTTCATGCGAAGAAGATCGATAACCCCTTCAAACTTGTCTTCTAGCCCAATAGGAATCTGTACTCTCACAGCTTTTTTACTAAGTCTGTCTAAAATAGTCGCATAAGAATGTTCGAAGGAAGCGCCGGTTCTGTCCAGTTTATTTATAAAACAAATACGTGGAACTTTTGCCTCGTCAGCATAACGCCAGTTGGTTTCCGACTGTGGCTCTACGCCGGCTACTCCGTCAAAAACAACCACAGCACCATCCAATACACGCAAAGA
>CAYHGI010000047.1:0-3607 GCA_964356285.1 uncultured Candidatus Saccharibacteria bacterium | reverse complement strand
CGTGTGCTCTTCCGATCTAAACTGAAGCGAAAGCGAAGTCTTTCATACCGAAGTATGGAGAAACAGCGTTTTTCACTTTGGAAGCTAATTTTGCAATTAAGCTAGTGGACGAAGTTTTGCGAGATTACGTCCATACTCGACATGCATCAAGAACAAAAGGCCTTTCGTCTATGCCTTGCATCCCCATTTTTTATTTTCAACGTCCTTTGTATTCGCGTCTGATTTCGCGATCGGTGGCGCGTTTCTTTAAAGTTTCGCGCTTGTCAAATTTTTTCTTGCCTTTTACCAAAGCAATTTCTACTTTGATTTTTCTATTTTTATTATACACTGAAATTGGTACTATTGTCAAACTCTTATTTTTTTCGCTTCCCGATAATTCGGCAATTTCTTTTTTGGTCAACAAAAGTTTTCGGTTGCGCACGGGATCATAATCTTTTGGCGTGTTTTTGGGCTGGTAAGGCGGAATAGTAGCGTTGATTAAAAATGCCTCTCCTCCGCGGACAATGACAAAAGCGCCCTCGAGAGACATTTGTCCACTACGCACGGATTTTACTTCCACGCCCAAAAGTTCGATACCGGCTTCGTATTTTTCCAAGATTTCATAATTAAATCTCGCTTTTCTGTTTTCCGCGTAACTTGGCATGAGTGTAGTGTAGCATTTTTATCGGATTTTATACTGCCCTTGTTTTTGTTGTTTAGATTGGCTACAATTAGGATGTATGAAAAAGAATGCAAAAATAATAGCAAAAAATAAGCAATTTCCTGTTTTTGTAGAAAAAGACGAAGACGGATTTTATGTCGTTGAATGTCCTCTTTTCAAGGGATGTTTTTCTCAAGGTAAAACTCTCGATGAGGCTTTGAGCAATATTCGCGAAGTGATAGAACTTTGCCTAGAAGAAAAGGAAAATCTTGAAATTTTAAAGTGGTATCATCCCTTAGAGATTAGTTTGCATACTATTTCCGTCTAGCTTTTATGCCGAAGCTTCCGATTTTATCCTCTAGCGCGCTAATAAAGATTTTTGAGAAAATAGGATATTTTGTCGTCAGACAAAAGGGAAGCCATATCAGATTGTATCACGAGACAAGGGATCCTATTACCGTTCCAAATCACAAAATAATCGGCCGAGGGCTTTTAAAAAAAATTCTCCGCGACTCAAAAATGTCTATGGATGAATTAATTAAATTGGTAAAGTGATTGACTAGCAAAAATTGACTAACAAGAACAGTCCTTGCTTTTCCAAGACCTACAATTTGTGGTATTGTATCTGCTAAACTATAGTTATATGAATCAAGCGCAAGATCAAAATCTGGTACAGAGGGGTTTTGGGAAACGACTTTTAAAAGGCACCCTTATTGGGTATGTAATCGTTTTTATAATTTGCGTATTGACAATAAGCTTGTCAAAAGTAGGTATATCATTGATCATTTCTTTGCCAGGTGCCATAGCCGGATTCATAACATCACTGCCCAAAAGAAGCATATGGCTAAGATATGGTCTTTTTGGATTCTTTATGTCTATTGCCATAGGCGTTACAGGAGGGTTTCAAATTGAACTTGGTTACTTGCCAGGAGATACTGGTATTGGGCTTTTAGGTCTTTTATTTGTCTTTCCTTTACCGGCATTTATTGTTTTTTCAATTGTCGGTCTAATTGTCTCAAAGATCAAAGAACGTAGACATCCGGAATATGATTCTACAGGTGTAGGTAAAATTTTGGATGGAGCAAAACCGCATCACGGCATCCCCCTGGGTTTCAAGCTAACTACGGGAATCATTTTATTGATCCTATGGTATCTCTTTAAAAACTGGAACATCTCTGTTTTTCTTGCTCTCGCAGGGGGATTATTTTTGTTGAGTTCTGTCGTTCATATAAAACCAGTACAACGCTTGTTTGGGTATTTTCTGAAATAGCTAGAAACCTCGTAGCAAGAATTGGCTCATGAAGAATGTTATAAAAAGTGTGAGAATGGGCACCCAAACAGGAGTCAGAATGGCTATAAGGGCAGTAATTTTCTGAAATTTACTCATAGACAATCCTTGTTTTTTTATACGAATGAACATCGAGAGAAGTGTAATGCCTGAAATTATTATGGCCGGCACAAAAAAGAACAGGGAAGCTAATTCTGGACCAAGATCACAATTTGTCCCTGAGCACGTTTGGCCCATAAAAAAAGAAATAAAAAATCCCAGAAGTGAAAGATAGAAAAATATAGAAGTGTATTTATATGGTTTATATTGGTTTGTCGGTTCCATACATCTATTCTACCATACTTATCATTTTGAGGAAATCCGGACTGTCGGCATATTTTTCTGCTCTGTCGTTTATTTTAAACTTTAAAATTTTATAGAAAAAATGATTTCACTTTTTCGTTTTTTTGTGTTAGTGTCTAATTATGGATTTTAATTTTCTAAATAAAAAAGATCTGCAGAATAAGGGCAAAAAACTCAAAGAGGGAAATAATTTTGGGAGCAGTATTGGCGGTGCCGTTCTTATCTTTATGCTCATCACGGCTACTTATTTAGCAGTATCGGATAGCGGAAAAGTCATACCCGAGATTCCGATTTCGGATTTAGCTAAGAACGTCTCAACTGGGGAAGTCAAAAAGATTTTAGTGGAAGGAGAGAAGTTGACGATTACTTTCCAAAACGATGAAATTAAAAAATCAAAAAAAGAAGCTGGATCGGCGCTCTCTCAGACACTTTTTAACTATGGCGTGACCGGCGAAGCGCTTGGAAAAACGGAAATAGAAATAAAAGACGAAAGCGGGTTTTTATTTTTACTCTTGAACATTTTGCCTTTCTTGCTGCCAATAGTTTTTATTCTGCTTTTCTTTTGGTATTTATCAAGACAAGTTCGAGGCGCGGGGATGCAGGCGCTTTCTTTTGGGCAGTCCAAAGCCCGCATGACCGACCCGAATGACAAGAATAACCGAGTGACTTTCAAGGATGTGGCGGGATGTAAGGAGGCAAAAGAAGAGCTTAAGGAGATAGTTGATTTTTTAAAAAGCCCAAAGAAATTTTTAGATATTGGAGCGAGAATTCCCAAAGGTGTGATTCTAACCGGGGCTCCGGGTACCGGAAAAACTTTGCTAGCGCGAGCGGTAGCCGGGGAAGCCAGCGTGCCTTTTTTCCATCTCTCCGGCAGTGAATTCGTAGAAATGTTCGTGGGCGTGGGGGCTTCCCGGGTGCGAGACCTTTTCAAAATGGCCAAAAAGGCGGCACCCGCCATAATTTTCGTGGATGAAATAGATGCTATCGGCAGAACGCGCGGAGGGGGATTCGGCGGAGGCAATGACGAGCGTGAACAGACCTTGAATCAAATTTTGGTGGAAATGGATGGTTTTGAGCCGAATGACAAGGTGATCGTGATGGCGGCGACTAACCGACCGGATGTTTTGGATCCGGCGCTTATCCGCCCCGGTCGTTTTGACCGCAAGGTTGTTCTGGATTTACCGGATCGCGCCGATCGCGAGGAAATATTAAAAATTCATGCGGTGAAAAAACCTTTGGCGGAAGATATTAATCTGAAATTAATCGCCGAACGTACTCCGGGATTTTCCGGCGCCGATTTGTATTCGCTTATGAACGAAGGGGCGATTCTGGCGGCT
>CAYHGI010000046.1:243-3632 GCA_964356285.1 uncultured Candidatus Saccharibacteria bacterium | reverse complement strand
CTCTATAATGCCTCTATTCTTAAAAGCATTCTTTTGTTCTCCGAATGGAATCAAATCCGAACACGGCATCACCCTCTTACTTTCCAGCTTCATCCTAGCCCTCACTCTTATCAATCAAAGCTGGAATGATTTTGTTTTAGTCGCCGACCAAACAATCCAATCTATTCCTTCGGCGCATACTCAACTAGCCCAAGCTGTTTCTGCTCTCGACAGTCCAAGCTCCGGACTCGTCGGCTGGTGGAAATTCGATGAAGGGAGCGGGACGACAGCGGGGGATGTGAGCGGGGGTTGGAATAATGGAACGTTGGTTGGATTTCCCACTGATAATTCGGAGTGGATCACTGGGAAAATCGGGCAGGGGTTGAAGTTTGACGGGGTGGATGATTATGTGAATGCGGGAACCGCCTCATCGCTTGACGATATCCAACTTCAAGGTGGAGGAGGAATGACGGTGGCATTTTGGACTAAAGTGCACTCTATTACTTACCAAACGGGGCGTGGTTTTGTTTCGAAGGGCACAAACTATGCTGGAAGTGGAGCGTGGGCGTTGTATAGAAATGAGGGAGCAGGCGCCAACCGTTTGAAGTGGGTTAAAGAGGGAGATACTGATTTAGAAGCAAACTGGAGTTCATTTTTTCCTTTGAATGTATGGGCTCATGTGGTTATTACTTGGAACGGGTCAATGCTGAAAAGTGGGGTGAAAGCTTACAAAAATGGAGTATTCGTGGCGCAGTCTAGTGGTACTGATGGAGCCAATGCTAATACGGATAATGCTACGAATTTACTCATCTCCTCCAGTAATGGCAGTGACGCGGATATGGACGACGTCCGCATTTACAACCGCGTTTTGTCCGCCTCGGAAATCTCCGAACTCTACGCATACACAGGCAATGATACTCCTCCACTACCAACTTCCATAAATGGTCTCTGTGGCTCTACCCAAAACAGCTGTACCACAGGAACATTCTTAGACCAAACAGACACTTCCACCGACTATCTCTGGCAATGCACTGGATTTAATGGAGGCACCACAGCTTCCTGTTCTCTTCCCATACCAGCCAATCCTCCCCCCGACACCCCCCCAGTTATCTCTCTCATAACTTCCTTCTCTATTACTTCCACAGGCGCCACTATCTCTTGGAATACCAATGAATCAGCTGATACTCAAGTTGACTACGGTCTTACCACCGGATACGGAAATACTACTTTTTCCAACTCAACCCTTGTTACCTCTCACAACCAAGCCCTCTCTGGACTTTTCGCAAGCACTCTCTATCACTACCGAGTCAAATCAAAAGATGTGGCAGGAAATCTTGCGACATCGGGAGATAATATGTTTACTACGACCCAAACATCCGGAGGCTCCACTGTGAACGCCGCCTCCTGCTCTCAATCCGATGTCCAATCTGCCGTCGCCTCCATAACGGACGGAGGCACAGTCAATGTGCCCGCGGGAAATTGCACATGGAGTTCCACCTTGAACATAACCAAATCCGTCAACTTAATGGGTGCTGGATCATCATCCACAGTAATTTCGAGGTCGAGCCCCGGCACAATTATATCTGTAATTTTATCTTCTGATGTCCCTGTCCGCATTTCTGGAATTGGGTTCACCTTCCCAACAAATAAGCCACCATCCGGCTACATGACTGCCGTATATGTGCATGGCACAGGGCTTACACAAATAAGAATAGACCATAATGCCTTTATGAAGGGACACGGAACTCTTTGGATTAATGGACAGGTTTATGGGGTTGCTGACCATAACACATTCACCAATATATATACTAATTACTGGACAGGGCCGGGAGATACCGAATGGAATAGGACCATGATACAGGCGGGAACAGCCAACGCCTTTTTCTTTGAAGACAATACAATAATTGTGGATAATGATTCCGAAGCTAAAACCCCGGATGCTGTAATTTATATCCAGGAAGGGGCGAGTGTAGTAGTCCGGCATAATATGTTTGACGCCAGCGCATTCACTACTTCTGACTCTGGACTAACTATTCTAAATAATCATGGTAATCAGGGATATTATCCCAACGGGCCTGTAAAACGTGGGAGTCCTATCTTTGAATACTACAACAATACTATTGTTGACTATGGTGGAAAAACTTACGGAACAATGTTTGGGATAAGAGGTGGTTCTGTTTTAATATATAATAATTCAATTACTATGACTCGTGCACAAACTTTCAGCAGGTTGAACGAAGAAGAGTCGTGGCAGACATTAATGTTTTCTCCTTTGAGAACAGCGTGGCCCGCGCAGGACCAAGTTTTTAACAGCTTCTACTGGAACAACACTTTGAATGGTAACCTTGTCTATCCTAACGTTCCGAATGATGGCTCAGCAACTTTTATACAGCAAAACCGTGACTACTTTTTACACGCTCCGCAAGCGACAGGGGGAAAGGAATCATTCGTTTGTGTGAGCGGAGTCTCCAACTGCGATGGAGCTTCCGGCAGTTATCCAACCGATGGTATTAAATACCCGACTTTAGGCACCATGATCTTTTCCGCAGAAGGCGCGAATGCTTACTATCCATATACGCCATACGCATATCCGCATCCACTAGTATCTGGCACTGTGCCTCCACCTCTACCTCCTACTCCTACCTCCGGTTCCTGCTCCGCCACTCTCAATCAATGTACCACAGGAACATTCTCCGGTATCGTAGCAAACACCCTCACCCAACATCTCTGGTCTTGTCTCGGAAGTAATGGAGGAACAACGGCATCCTGTAGTCTGCCTATTGCCACCACTCCCACCATCGGAGACTTCAATCATGACGGCCTAGTCAATTCCATTGACCTTTCTCTGATGATTACCGCCTGGAACACGAACAACATCACTTACGACCTCAACAGAGACGGCAGAGTGAACTCTTTGGACTATGTGGTCATGGTGCGGAATTGGACGATGTAGGGGATAATTCCAGGAATATTACGAGGCTGAAATACTGACGCCGCTGGGGCTGACGAGGGGGACGGGCAACTTCGGGACGGCGACGATGAGGAAGGTGAATCAGATGTTGGTAAAATAATGTAAAATGGTACTATGCGGAAATATATTAATATACTAAAAATCTTTTCATGTCCACTGACAATATTTATCTTGTTTGTTTATCTTTTCCTGTTACCAAATCAAACTCACGCCTCTGTCGTCTCAAAATCTCCCGCTAACACTTTGACTTCCGGTCTGGTGGGCTACTGGACATTTGACGGCAAAGACACCAATTGGACTACCAACAAAACCAACGACCTTTCGGGCAATAGCAACACCGGGACGATGACTTATATGTCAACGAGCACGAGCCCAGTGAAGGGAAAAATCGGGCAGGGGTTGAAGTTTGACGGGGTGGATGATTATGTGAATGCGGGAA
>CAYHGI010000046.1:0-143 GCA_964356285.1 uncultured Candidatus Saccharibacteria bacterium | reverse complement strand
ATGCTACGAATTTACTCATCTCCTCCAGTAATGGCAGTGACGCGGATATGGACGATGTCCGCATCTACAACCGCGCTCTCTCCGCCAGCGAAGTCCGCCAACTCTATAATCTCGGCCAAGTCGCTCTCGAATCCACCCCCGCC
>CAYHGI010000045.1:0-3670 GCA_964356285.1 uncultured Candidatus Saccharibacteria bacterium | reverse complement strand
AATCTATCTGGCACTGCTGTGCCAGCGAACTGCTCGGCTCGCCAGCCTGCGCAAGTCTTTCTAAAAAGTACGCCTGCAACGAGTTTTATAATTCAATCAAAACAGGACAGTGGTCTGAACCTAAAACTTCGGACATTATTTTTGCTGATTTTACTTTTTTGGCCAATTTTTTACTCACGAAAATATAGTCGATTCTCCAGCCGACATTTCTTGCTCGAGCTTTGGCAAAATGGCTCCACCAAGAGTAATACCCGTTGCCCTTGGTGAATATTCGAAAAGTATCCACAAAACCTGCATCAATAATGTTTTGAATTCCTTCGCGTTCTTCTTTAGTAAAACCTTTCAGTCCTTCATTTTCTTTCGGCCGAGCAAGGTCGTCTGGCGTGTGCGCCACATTTAGGTCGCCACAGAATATTACCGGCTTTTTTTTATCAAGTTCTTGTATGTACTCCAGGAATGCGGGATCCCAGCTTTTATGTCGAAGCGGAATTCGAGAAAGATCATCTTTAGCATTTGGAGTGTATACATTCACTACATAAAATTCTTTAAATTCTGCGGTGACGACTCGTCCTTCGGTGTTTGGATTTCCGTATCCGTCATCTTTCAGTTTATATTTTTTGGCAATTTTTTCAGGAATATTGCTTGCGACTGAAATTGGTTTATTTTTTGTAAAAATAGCGGTGCCACTGTATCCTTTTTTCTCCGCCGAGTTCCAGTATTCTTCATAATCTGGCAAATCCACTGCACTTTGGCTTTGTTCTGCTTTTGTTTCCTGCAGACACAATATATCCGGCTGATATTTCTCAATGAAAGGCACAAAAAGCCCTTTTTTATGCACAGCCCGTATGCCATTTACATTCCAAGACATTATTTTCATGGTTTTATTCTAACATTTCTATAGGGAAACCAATTCACTGTATATTCTTCCATCTGGAAAATGTCTTGGCTGATAATTGTATTACTAAATTCAATTTTTATTCTATCTAAAATTCTTTTGAGGGCTTCTTGGTTTCTCACCGCAAATTCAACAGCGAGATCGTATTTGCCAAGGGTTACAGTCGCGAAGGTAGATTCAGGAAGATGGGAGACATATTCTACTATTTTTTTCACAGAGTTTTGATTTTTCAATGTGAAATCTATTTGGTATTGTTCTACTCCAAATTTTTTAAAGTTTATATCAAGCACTGCATTTCCAAGAATACCCGCACTCTTTAATTTTTCAATTCGATATCGGATGACATTTGAGTGTACGTTATTTTTCTTTGCTATTTCTTTCAAACTTGCGCGGGAATTTAGAGCGAGCTCCGTAACAATCGAATAATCTATAGCATCTAAATTAGGTTTTAGTAATTCTTCGGGATAATGTGAGTGGAGCAGCTTGCCTCCTTCATAAAAGAAGCGGAAATTAAACCGGTGTACCGATGTCATAGTAAGAATTTCTTGTTCTAAAATATATTCTCCGAATTTCTCTTTGAATGGTACGAGGAAAGCATATAGGTCTTCCGTATTTTGAGCCAAAATTAAGCATGTGCAATCGTATCTTCCTTCGAGTCGTGCGAGATATGCCATTCCTTTGTAGTTTCGTAGATAATCGATGATTTGTTTTTCTATTACTGGAATAGTTTTCTGAAATTTGAAGAAGAATTTGTAGTAAAAACTATTCAGATTGGAAACGTTAATAGTGTTTACAAAATTCTTTATATAGCCATTTTTTTGTAAGCGCTTCACCCGAAAGGCGACAGTCTCATTCGGAATATCTATCTTTTTGCCCAAGTCCAGAAAAGACTGGCTGCTATTGAGATCCAATTCATAAAGTATCTTTTGGTCTATTAAATCAAGTCCTCTTTTGTTCATGTTTTTCTTAATATTTTAACTAAAACAGTAATATTATACTCTTTTTTCTATATTTTTGTCAAATTTAGCTCTTAAACTTGATAATAATTAAAAATGTGGTGAAATAATGCCGAGTCAGGATTGATATTTAACAACTGAATAATGAAAACGTTCATAAACTACTTGGGTCAGCTCAGGGTTTATTCCCTGGTCGACCTGATTCTCTTGCTCATAGCAGCAGGAGCGGATAGTTCTAAATTCATAGGAGTGTTCTGTTTCCATGTCGGATTCCTTGCCTACCTTGAAAGTAGGCATGCACATTCGATAAGGGTAGCTGTGCCTAAGTGGGTATGGCCACTCTTTCTCTCTGTGGGATTAATTTTTTATAGAGATTTTATTGGAGTAACTGGTTTCTTGGTGGCCAGCTACTGTTATACAAAAAAGACCAGGGTAAAGTGGGGGATGTGGGCTCCATTTTTCAGGGGAATACAAATGTTCTTTCTGGTTTTCCCACTCAGCTATCCCTTGTCACTAGTCGTATTCGCAGTGTTCTTTTTCAGAAACGCTGTGGGCGATACAAGGGATATTGTGAAGGATATGGCACAGGAGATGAAAACTCTACCCATGATTCTCGATATGACGCATGACTTTAAACGCGGTCATTTGGTAGCCATGATTGTGTCTACTAGCACATGGTGGAGCTTGACGAATCTTCCTCTCTACGTGCTACTCTTCGGAATCTTTTCCGAGATAGCATCGTATAATCTAACTCAAAGATAAAAACCGCCCAACAAATGAAAATCGTTTGGAGGGCGGTTTTCATTTTATGAAAAGTACTCTATGCAACAGTCTCTAAATTGTTTTTTATGAATATTGTTATAGCAGTTATAACACCGTCTTTAACATTAGCATCGCTTTCTGCTACCCATCTGGCAAAATTATAAAGAACTTTTGTATCAACTTTTATCCATTTTCCATTTTCTGTTAAAAAATATAGCAGAGACATCACGGCCACTCTCTTGTTTCCATTTTGAAAAGGATGATTCTTAATCATCAAGTAGAAAAAAATAGAAGCTTTGTCCAAAAGAGTGGGGTAAAGATCTTTTTTATTGAATGTCTGCTGTAAAGATCCCAAGGAACGTTCAAGGGCATCCGGGAAGCGGGTAGAAAAATCGGGGATTGGTTCCCCATAGTCCATAAGTTTAGTGGCTAACTCATGAGCTACAAATTGTATTTCATTAATTGTCGGATATTTAATTTCGTTTTTTGCGCTCATTTATTTTACTCTTCACCTAGCAATCTGAAAGTTTCCCCGTATTCTCTGACCGCTTTATTTATTATTTTTTTTATCTCTACTTTTTTCTCTTCGGTCAGTTTTTTGTTCTGCACAAATTGGTCTGTGGGCACCATAAAATTTCTGCCGAATTTCTCTGCTTTTATTTCTCCGGACTTGATTTTTCTAAATATCGTTACTCTGCTGACACCTAGCATTTTTGCCACTTCCGAAGTTGTAAAATATGTTTTTGTTACAGTCATATAGCTAATGTAACATATGTTACATATAATTGCAAGTGTAACATATGGATATTTATCCCTTATTATGAAACTTTTTATGTATATCTCGCAGGTGTTTGTCCGTCACATGAGTATAAATCTGGGTGGTGCTGATGTTAGCATGGCCGAGCATGGTTTGTACTGAGCGAAGATCGGCTCCGTTTTGCAGAAGGTCAGTCGCAAAGCAATGTCTTATCACATGGGGGGTTACCTTTTTCGCGATGCCGGCTTTGATGGCGTATTGTTTTACGATTCTTTCCACTGAATGTCTGTCTAAATTGTC
>CAYHGI010000044.1:0-3874 GCA_964356285.1 uncultured Candidatus Saccharibacteria bacterium | reverse complement strand
GGAAATGAAGACCGGAGCCGGCATGGTCGCGGCCGAGAGATCAGGCGCAAGAGAATTCGTTGACCCGCGTCCCTTCGCCGTAGGCACAATTAAAGATACTTTCAAAAAATATCCGACAATCGGCAAACTCCTCCCCGCCATGGGATATGGCGAACAGCAGATGAAAGACCTTGAAGAAACCATCAACCGCGCCGATTGCGATGCCGTTGTCATAGGCACGCCGATAGACCTGGCGCGGTTTATTAAAATTAAAAAACCCCGCACAAGGGTCCGCTATGATTTATCAGGAGACGCAAAGAAAGAACTCAAAAAATTGATACGAGACCGCAGAATAATTTGAAATTGTTAAGTATTTTTGGTATAATTCCATGGTTAATTTAACATTCCCTGCCTGCCTGCTGGCCCGCCTACCGGAGGTCAGGCAGGCAGGCAAAACTGCGAAAATCAAAATCCCAAACAGTATCTGGGATTTTGATTCGAGTTGAGGACGGAGACAGGTCGCAACACACCAAAACGGCCTCCTCCGCGTGGTGGTCGTGAACCAATTTTAGCAAGGATTTAGAGGGCTTTCAATGAGTCGAAATTTGGATGTCTTAGGGTCTCTGATACCGGGGAAAATGAGACAGTTTGAGACACAAAAAGGGGTATATGAAAACGTGTCTCACAGAGCCGGATAAGATTACGGATAGCCAGTAACCAAGCCGCAATTAGACATGGAGACACGAGCATGTCTCATGTCCCACATCATTAGTTTTTATCTAATTTTTGATATTCTAATAATTTCTCCGCTGGGGAAAGACCGCCGATAATTTTATGCGGAAAGTAATTCCAGGCATCATTTACCAGCTCAAGCACATTTTGTAGTTCAGCCGCACTCTGCCCGATATCAAACATGGCAATAACATCAGTTAAGCCGTCCTGTCCGTCCTCGTTATAGATAATCTCCTTTATATCTTCCAACCCAAAATCGCTTTTGGTTTCCTTAAGCATCTCCAAAAGTTCCTCTTCAATCTCTTTCCGCCTCTCAAGAATCTGTTGTTTTGATTCTATTTCCATTGATTTGTGTATTTCGCTACAATAATCTTCCAGACAGACTAGAATATGTTGTACCGATTTGTAAGTTCCGCTTGGCAGAGAGTCAATGTACTTGTATTTTTTGTACGACGGTTTATAGGAACTCGCGGCAAGACTTTCAAGACTCAAGCGAAGGCCGAGAAGAATTTGATCCGCCTGTGCTTTGGTGGTCTTTGAATGGCTGGATTCTTTACCAGGAAAACGAATATAAAACGTTAGCGGTCCCAGTTCGTTCTCAAGCATACGAACCGCAGAATGGCGAATATTACCGTTTTTATGTTGAAGCAAACGAAACAACCAAGGAAAGAGAAAATCTGGATGATTTTCGTTGTTGTGCAGAAAATACATAACTGATACGGCTACAACAAAATTTTCCTGCCGAAATTCATCAATAATACCCTCATATTTTTTTGGAGCATCATTGATAATGAATTCAATGTCTTTGTACTTTCCACCATTAGGACTAAACACCAATTTTCTCACTTCTCTTGCCGCCATGCGGCTTGCCTCTTTGTCTCCGGTTAAAATAATTTTGAACAACTCAACGAATGTTTTCATATTCCAACATGAGGGTTATTTTAGTAAATCATCGAGCTCGCAAGAAAGCAGGGCTGACTTATTAAGTACGATCTGCTCTTTCTGATTTAGATTGTCGGCTGTCATTCGGATTATTTTGGTAATAATTTGGTCGCCGAGCATTATTCGGTTTGTTTTCTTGAAATATTTTTCTGTTTTTTGATAAAACATGGTCGCGTACCGCATAAATTTATCCTGCGGAGTCGGACGACTACTCGCCCCATTGCTTCTAAATTCAATTTTGTCTTCCAGTTTTTTATCTATTTCAATCGGCAAATCGCCATCGCGGAAATCAATCCAATAGTCGCTTACGGCGTAAACAATTCGACCCCGTCCCCCGTCTTCGGTGTGATACCAATATACAAAAGAAAAATTATCCGTGTGAAAATCCTGATGTATCTGTATACTGTCCAATGTCGTGACAGTATTGATTTTGTATTCATCCAAAAGTCGCAAATAACTTTCCCGCCAATTTTTCAACCAGTTTTCAATGTAAGTCCGATTTACAAACAGTGATAATAGATCCTGTTTTAAATTTTCATCACTCACTCTGTTCATCTGAAGCGTAAGTTTATCAAAAAGCGCGCGCGGGTCTTTTACATCAATACCTTTGGCTATAAGATAATCGAAATCGGGCACCACTTTTTTACCCATATACCAAAGGAGGTCATAAATATCGCGGCCTTTTTCTTCATAAAGCGCCTCTCCTATTCCACGGGTTCCGCGCAGAAAAATTGCCGCAATTTTACTCGCCATGAGGGCGGACATATTGTAAGTAACAATGATAAAGGAGAGCTGATCATGATTTATCGGCCGGCGTTCAGTTACAGTTTTCGGGGCAACAAAATGATTGAGATCAATCTTCACATGTACCTGCTTTGAGGGATGCCCAAGGCTTAATTCCTCACCGACATTAAATTTGAGAAGCAAACCTCTGCCAGTAGTTATTTTTACTGTAAGAAAATCGATTTCAGCCCCATATGTATTAATAAAATAATCTTCAATATCCTTTTTTAACTCTTCTAAGAATTTATCGGTTAGCGTATGAGAAACCTCAAAATCCAAATCAACAGACATCCGGTCAAGCTCGTGAATTATGCGAAGCGCGGAACCGCCGTACATAATCCACTTATTATATTCCGGATGGTGGTAAATAAAATTGAGAACATAAAACTGCAACGCTTCTTTGAGTTTATTTCTACGTGTTTCCGCATCGATCTGACTGTACGCGATGAGTTCATCGAGCTCTCTCTTTAAAATTGTTTTAATCTGTTCACTCATGATAATATTTCTTGATCATTGAATAGAATTTTTCCTGTTCTTCATTGCTCATTTCATCAATGTCTATTCGCAATTCTTCTGTTAGTGTTTTAATCTTTTCCAGTTTAACGCCGCGAAACTGATGAGTTCTGAAATAAAGCAGATCAAACAACGCTTTCGAGGGCGAAGCTATAAAAAAATCAAACTTTCCCCTTTTTAGCGAGAAATCAGAAAAAAGTTCTTTATTGATTGACTGGTATGCAAAGTTGCCTGCTTTTGTCTGATATTCTTTTGTCACTTTGAGCGTGACCGAAGTGATGGAATGAATTGCCTCGGTGGCGAGATTGTAATACTGAAGCGCCGCCCACGAGCTGACATACGACGGCGTTCGAATAATATTGGCAAGATAGAACGAATATGAAATATCGTTCCTGTTTTTCTCAAAAAAATCGGCGGACACATATAGCCCATTTTTAAGACGGTAAATTTCTTTGTACTTCAAAAAACGACTGATGTAGGTATCAATTGTAGAGTCCTTAAGCTCCAACTGCTTACCAAGCTGATATACAGTGTTTTTGCCGAAATGGGGCAAAGATTTAAGCTGTTCTTTAAGGTTATTCTTACTTTTCATAATATGACAGTAGTGTATCATATCAGAAACACCCCTGTCAATAGGATAGAAAAGGTGTCAGGTACCGTTTTTAAGCGGCCAGTAATCACACGTCAAATAAATGCGGTCAGGATAGGTCACAAATAAAATTTTCTTCCGAAAATTTTTTCTCGACCCCAGCTCGCGTTATTTTTCGCCAATTGCGAAAAATACTTCGCTCCGCCTTTCTCGTCCTGACGAACATGACTCAAGTCACGTTCTGCCTGCGGAGATAGCAGTAATTTTAAAACGCCCCCTTGGACGTTCTAAAATTACTGATGCTCCGCGTGGTGGTCGTGAACCAATTTTAGCAAG
>CAYHGI010000043.1:0-3954 GCA_964356285.1 uncultured Candidatus Saccharibacteria bacterium | reverse complement strand
AAAGGAAGGAAATTTTTGGTTTTGCTGCCGCCGCTTCACTCCTCCAAAAAGGCTAGATGTATTTTAGCATTTTCGCCGGTTTTACGCCCGCCTTTTCTCCGTCGCTTGCGTCGGCCCGAGGCGCGCCCATCTCCGCATTCTGTGGTAGTTCGATAGTCCGCTCACACTGCGCAAGCACCTCGCACTGACCGCTCGCTACGCTCCCGATGCCTGCTCGGTGTTGCTTCGTGTGCGCTCTGTGACTTCGACGGTGTCCGTGGTAACTCTTTGTGCTTGCCCCGCCCGCCCAGTGCGCGCACAAGCCCGTCCGCTGACGCGGACGGCTCCCTTTACTCCTTATTCTCAACAATAAAACTTGCCCGCTTATATAATTCATCGAATGTAATTATGTCTATTCCGTGTATAGATTTTCTAAATCGCTGAAAAGTATCTCGCTTGCTTCTTTCAGAGGCAAGTTCGCTTAGGGAACCGATAACAACGATTCCTTTGGGCTGAACAGTAAAAACATTCTCTTTTTCCAGCTTGTCTCGGTTATCTGGTTGTTCTGATCCTTGTTTGTCCCAAGTACTTATATTTGCTTCAATCTGTGAAATTGCATCTGTAAAATTTTTCGACAAGCTCCAAGCACCATTTCTAATCTCCGACATGCCTTGAAGTAGTGGAGTATTTGGAGTTTTGATCTCAACAAGCACAGTAAAATTTACGTCGCCAAGAGTTGAGGTTAGATAATCTCCTTTTTGTCCGCCTTTCCCATCAACTCTTTGCCCACCGTAGTGTGCCTGGGCTTGCTCTTGTCTCAAAATTTGATAATTCAATCCATATCCAAAAATCCATTTATTTTGCTCAAAAAATTCTTGCCACCAGTTTTCATCACTTGCATACTCACCTAAAGCTTTTTTAAATTCTTCAAGTTTCTCTCTTCTTTTTATAACAATATTCAAATCATCTTGAGAAAGCTTGACTCCCGGAATAGATGAGAGTTGTTTGATAATACTTACAATACTCGAAGCGTCTCGACCGCGTAATGCGGAAACAATCTCGCTCTCGCCTTGCGACACGAGAGAGAATTTTTCTACTGGAATTTCTAAATCTTTAAGTGATTGAAGAAATGATATAAGTTTCCAGAAATTTTCATAACAATCATTTAATCCTACGCTTGCCTTGATAGAATTTGCAGTTTCTTCTTCGGTACTTGTTCTTTGAGCAATTTTTCCGCTTTTATCTCTAACAGAAAAAGACAATCGAGGGGTAAATTTATTTCCCTTTTTAATAAGAACGACCTGACAAACATAATCCACGCGTTCTTTCTTAAGGAGCACAAACTGCTTGATCAGTCGTCTGTCATTTTTATGGTAAAAATAATAAAAGTTTCCAGTGGCTGTCGCATTGACTTGAATATCAGAGAAATTATCTTGCCCGATAATAAAATCTTCACTTTTGCCGAATGCTTCTTTCAATATCTTTGAGAATTGCATAATTATTATTCAGAGTATAAGACGGTATTATTTTCCAAATGCACTATAAATTCCTCGATCGTTTTTGATGATATGGAAAGATTTTCCGTCTGCTTCACATACTGAATTTGCTTCACAGAATCGCTGAATATGCTCGGGGCGACAAAGTAGCACATTGAATTTTCCACCTTTTTACTAAACTCTGCCAAATGTCTGCTGATAGGCCATACCTCCATCATGGTTTGTGTCCGACCCTCAGACATTGTCACCTCGATCAAAATTCCGTTCACTTCCTCAAAACATTCGATATCTCCGGTGTTGCCTACACCTCCCGCCGTAGCTGTTGGAATACCCTCGTCATCAACAGGATAATTTGGAATAACTTTTACATTCGGGAATTTTGATTTTACTGCTAGCGCGGTTAAAAACTCTAGCCTGATCGGATTTGAAAGATATTTCAAGACTTCATCCTTTGTTAGTTGGCTTTTAGACAAGTTGAGTAATTCCGTTTTTATTGTCTCCCACACATAAATGCCGACCCATTTTGCCAAGAATTTATCTTGTTCAGATGTTGAAACTGGTTTAGGTACAAATGAGATTAGTTTTCTATCTACAGTGGAAATGTATTCGAAGTAACTTTCCTCGGTATCGTATTTTTTATAAGCAGAGTAGGTCGCAAGAACATAATCAACTTTATCTTGCTCTTTTTTGTTTATATCAATGAATCTTCCTCCACCGCGCAATGATATTAGTCCAGTTAGTCGCATTTTCCTGATAAATTCATCTGGATAATCAACCATAATTGATTTATCGTCGCGAACAATATCCTGTCCTTCCATTATCTCGTTTCTGCAAATATCCGAAATTACTTCCCAGCTTGGCGTAAATCTAAAATTTTCACGAAGTTTCTTTATTCTTCGATATAGTTTTTCTGCGTCATTATCTTTCCAATAAATAACTAACGGCAATTCGAGTTTTGAAATTCCAGTGCCATTAAAATCTTTATCAGCATTTAATTTTGATATTACTTCCAACAACAAAATCAATGGCACATTCTCATTTCGTACCCTGCGGAATGGGCTATTGCTCTGATATTTTACAAAAGCGTTTAAGAATGCCTGTTGCTCAAATTCAGGGTGTTCGCTATCGACAAGTTTTAATCCTATTTCAGAAAAATGTATCTTTTCGCCCGCCCGATAGAATACAAAGCCCAGTTCCTTAGCGATCTTGAACCATGTATCAAAACGAGAAGGCCAACCCTTACTAAATCCTGCTTCTTTATGATTCTGTGGATTGTCTTGCAAAACTTTTGCCACTTCTCGATCTGTAAGCGGTTCTTTCGCTTTGATTTTTCGTTTTACAGTGGCGGATAACCTTGTTGGCGTATAAAGTCCGATCCGAATAATTTCTCCGGCTATTTTTTCCGCCAGATCATCAGTGAGAATCTGTCCGTCGTAATCTTTCAAAACAGCCAGAAACCACTTCAGCCGTTCAGGATTTCTGAGTGTTGTGGTAAACAATAGTGGTTTGAATGTGGATTCTCTTGGCATAAGCTAATAGTTAGTTATCAGAACTTCCTTTATTTTCTTTTTTGCATTGTTGTGATAGCTGATGTAATTACTCTTGATGTCGTAGACATTATATTTTTTCATCCATTCAAGCAATAAATCATTCTTGCTACCGTTATAATGCGTAACATTTGACAGGGCAAATTTAACACCTCTTCTGTTTAATTCATCAGCAAATTTTAATAAAGCACTTTCTGAACTCTCGTTCCAAAGTTTATTATATTCACTTGCGGCGATTAGATACGGCGGATCAAGATAAACGAAATCTCCCTTTTCATAGTCTTTTTTCTCAAAAAACTTTCTGAAGTCTTGAGATGTGAATTGTATTTTTTTATCTTGAACAAAATAAAAATAATGATTTAACGCGCTGATTACATTTTTATTAAAGTCTACATTTCCGACTGGCAAATTAAATTTGCCTCCGCCGTTGAATCTCAACATTCTGTTAAAACCGTAAATCAAAAGGATGTACAAAATGAGGGGATCATTTTTTTTGTTTTTGTTGACGTGAATTCTTAATTTTTCATATCCATCTTTGTTAAACCTAGCATAGTAAGTTTTCTTAAATTCTTTTTTAAGTGAATCCGGCACAACATCTTTTTTGAATGAATGAGATAGTTTGTATTTGTGTATAATGTTTTCTACATCCTTAAAAAAAACATTGGGATTTTTTGCGCTTAAAATTAAAAATTTATGTATGTTTACAAGGTGCTTATCAATGTCATTCAAAAAATATTTTTTTGCCTCAATATTTAAAAATACAGTACCGCCGCCAACAAATGGCTCATAATAATGAACCACTTTGTCAGGAAACAAATTCACCAACTGATTCATCAGCTTATATTTGTCTCCGACATAAAACATCGGCGATCTTTTAATTTTTTTATTCATGGTTGACATGGGTTACAAACAAATATTCTTTATGGTTGTTG
>CAYHGI010000042.1:0-4046 GCA_964356285.1 uncultured Candidatus Saccharibacteria bacterium | reverse complement strand
AAAACATTGACCCGCAAAAAATCAGCGAAAAAGACCCGCGAGCGTGGGAACGCCGCCAGCTTTTGGATACTTATACGACTTTTGGCTGTTCTTCCGGCGAGCCGACTTTCCGATATAGTTTACTGGACGGCGTAAAAGACGGCTTCCTCGTCAATCCGGTTGTCGCGGACGCGAGAACGGAAATCACCACCGAACTTTTATCCGAAAAAGGATATTCCTTGATGGTTGAAAACGAGGAAGGCACAGAAGAAGAACAAACTTTTTTCCAGAAAGATTTTGAGCGAAAGTTTTTTTCGGAAAAGACAAATCAGATTTTTTGCAAAACATTTTTGGAAAACGCACTCAAAGACCCAATTAGCGGCGAGGTCGGCAAGACCATTATTTTTTGCGTGAGCCAAAACCATGCCTCAAAAGTCGCTCAAACCTTAAATCAATTTGCCGATCAGCTTTGGCCCGATAAATATAATTCCGATTTTGCCGCACAAATCACTTCAAACATTAAAGATACTCAACAATACGCTATTAACTTTTCAGACAAAAGTAATAATCTCAACGGACAAACAAAATGGCTGGCAGGTTATAAATCCAGCAAAACCAGAATTTGCGTAACCGTGGGGATGATGACGACCGGCTACGACTGCCAAGACATAATGAATCTTTGTTTAATGCGTCCGATTTTCTCGCCGACTGATTTTATCCAAATCAAGGGGCGGGGAACAAGAAAATACACTTTCAACTACAAAGACATCGACAACGAGCAAATAAAAGCCGAAAAAGAAACTTTTAAACTTTTTGATTTCTTCGCTAACTATGAATACTTTGAAGAAAAATACAATTACGATGAAGTTTTGAAATTACCGATTAAAAAATCTGGGCCGGGCGGCGATGGCCCCGGTGTAGATATTGACGAGGTAAGCATTTTTAATCCCGACCCGCTCAAAACTTTTTCCGAAAAAGCCGTCGGCCTTGCCGGCATGAAAGTTGACTGGAAATTTTTTGAAAAATTCGAGCATGTTGTCAAAAATGACCCTGTTGTAAAACAAAAATACGAACAGGGCGATGTTAAAGGTGCGGAGGAGTATGTTAAAACCGAAATTTTTGAAAAGCCAGAGGATTATTTCAATATGGAAAAATTGCGAAAGGCCATCAAGGCCGACCGCCGTATAACGCTTAAAGAATTTATTGAAAAAATCTTTGGTGGCATAGCGAAATTCAAATCAAAAGACGAACTCTTGGAAGAAGAATTTGAAAAATTTGTTGCGATTTATAAACCGGATAATAAATTTGCTTTGCTTGTCAAAAATTATCTCAAAGCGTATATCACCGACCCGGAAATCCGCGATATTGTGGAAACCAAAGAATATAGCCGTTTTGCCACCAATCCAAAAGTTACGATGAAAGATTTTCGCGACTTAAACGGCTGGCGCGAAGTCGTGCCGGAATATGTCAAAGATTATGTTTCCATTAACGCTTTTATGTAGGAAAAAAATATGCTAACCCAAGAAACAAAAAGAAAAATTGACTCTGCCCGCCAGATTTTGGTCGGCAAAGTGCCGGACCCAAAAGCGCAAGTTGAGCAAATCACCACAGCGTTGATTTATAAGTTTATGGACGATATGGACAAAGAAGCGCAGGAGCTTGGCGGCAAGGCGCGCTTTTTTACCAGTGGCTACCAAAAATACGCGTGGACAAAATTGATGGACGCAAAACTCGGCGGACACGAGCGTCTTGATTTATACCTTGAAGCGATTACTTCTTTATCCCGCAATCCTCATATCCCCCAGCTTTTCCGTGATATTTTCAAAGACGCTTTTTTGCCATACCGAAGCCCAGAAACATTGAGCATGTTTTTGAAGGAAATAAACGGCTTCACCTATGAACACAGCGAGGATTTAGGAGACGCTTTTGAATATCTGCTTTCTATTCTCGGCTCGCAGGGCGACGCCGGACAATTCCGCACACCCCGACACATTATTGATTTTATTGTGGCGGCGGTTGCTCCAAATAAAGGCGAAACGATTTGCGATCCCGCTTGCGGCACAGCCGGATTTTTGATTTCCGCTTTCAAGCATATTCTCAAAGAAAATAAGGAAAAATCTTTGACACCGGACGAGCGAAAAAATTTGATGGACCATTTTGTCGGCTACGATATTTCGCCCGATATGGTGCGGCTTTCCAAAGTCAATTTATATCTGCACGGTTTTCCAAGCCCGACCATTTTTGAATACGACACGCTTTCAAGCGAGGAAAAATGGGATGAAAATTTTGATGTTATGCTGGCCAATCCGCCATTTATGTCGCCAAGTGGCGGAATCAGACCGCACAAACGATTTTCCGTGCAAGCCAATCGCTCCGAAGTTTTGTTTGTTGATTACATTTTGGAACATTTGCGTCCCAACGGCCGAGCCGGCATTATCGTGCCGGAGGGCATCATTTTTCAATCCGCCACAGCGTATAAAGCGTTGCGGAAATTACTGATTGAAGACGGGCTTTTGGCGGTTGTTTCTCTGCCCGCCGGAGTTTTTAATCCTTATGCCGGAGTAAAAACCAGCATTTTACTTTTTGACAACGGTCTTGCCAAAAAAACAAAAGACATTCTGTTTTTGAAAATTCAAAATGACGGTTATGGTCTTGGCGCGCAAAGGCGGGAAATTGATAAAAACGACTTGCCCTTGGCTTTGGAAATAATCAAAAAATACAGAGCGGCGTTAAAAGATAGCAAAAAGTTTGGATTGAACGCGGAGCAAGCAAAAGTTGCTCATCTTGTCGCCAAAGACAAAATTGCCGAAAGCGGCGATTACAATCTTTCGGGCGACAGATACATAGAAGCGGTTAATTTTGCCAATCAAAAATGGCCAATGGTGGAATTAGGCGAAGTTTGCGAAATCTATCAGCCAAAAACAATCACATCAAAAGAAATTAAACAAACAGGAAAGTATAAAGTTTTTGGCGCTAATGGCGTGATTGGATTTTATGACAAGTATAACCACGAAGACGCAGAAGTTTTGATTACTTGCCGCGGTGCAACCTGCGGAACGGTAAATATGTCCGAGCCAAAATCGTGGATTACTGGAAATGCAATGGTCGTAAAACCAAAAGATAATTTGGATAAAAATTTCCTTTTTTACTTTTTGAGAAACACAAATTTGAAAAGTATAATTTCCGGTTCAGCTCAACCACAAATAACAAGAGCGTCATTATCGCCGTTCAAAATTCCTCTCCCGCCTCTCGAAATCCAAAAAGAAATCGTTGAGCAGATTGAAGTCAAGCAAAAAGCGATTGAAGCCGCCAAAGCGGTGATTGATAATTTAGAGAGAGAGAGACGCTATTTTGGTCAAGCGATTAGAAAAATAGAGGGCGTTGAGTGGGTGGACTTGAGAGATGTAACAGACTTTGTGAGGGGCCCCTTTGGCGGGTCTTTAAAGAAAGAAATTTTTAAGTCGTCTGGGTATCTTGTTTATGAGCAGTATCATGCGATAAATAATGATTTTAATTTTGGAAGATATTTCATTGATAAAAAAAAGTTTGATGAAATGAAAAGATTTGAAGTACTGCCCGAAGATTTATTAGTAAGTTGTTCTGGAACAATGGGAAAAATCGCAATTGTGCCAAAAAACGCAAGACAAGGAATAATCAATCAGGCGTTGCTTAAATTAACTCCGCATAAGGAGAAGTTGATTCCAGGGTATTTAAAATTAGTTCTTGAAGCCGATTTTATACAAAGCAAATACTTTAAAGATCAATCTGGCTCGAGTATACAAAATGTTGCATCAGTCAAAGTATTACAAAAAATTAAAATTCCGTTTCCACCGATTAAAATCCAAAAACAGCTTGTCGCGGAAATGGAAGAGCAGGAAAAAATTATTGAAGCCAACAAAAAACTTGTCGGCATAATGGAGCAAAAAATCGTCGAAGTTTTAAGTGAAATATAAGTTTATGAAGCTATGCCTGATCAAAATTTACATAACCAACAAAATGCGGATAGAACTCGTTATACCGATTTAATTATTCAGTCCACCGCAAGAAACAAAGTCATTATCGCTGGA
>CAYHGI010000041.1:0-4133 GCA_964356285.1 uncultured Candidatus Saccharibacteria bacterium | reverse complement strand
CCCGCCACCCATACAAATCAAAAGAAACCCCCGCGAAATAATATATGCATGGAAACGGTGGCGAGGCGAGGGCAGACGCGCGTACTCGCGCGTGGCGGAGTTCATTGAGTTACCACATTATCAGAGCGTAGTAATTGCTTTCGAGAAATGATGCACGCGGAGCGTGCGCATTAGTTCATTTGGTTCTCGAAAAAGGTTCGCGCAAAGGTTAAGATAAGAGGACACTATATGAAAAAGCTTATTAAATTAACGATTAAAGAAAACGACGAAAAAACCATTGAAAGTGGTTTTGAGTTAGATATCAAACCCTATACAGTCTTAATCGGAGAAAATAATTCTGGAAAAACTAATTTAATAAATGCTTTTCGAAGTCAAAAGAGTAAAGAATACGAAATAATTTATTTTTCTGCCACTAATATCGAACTTGAAAAATCAGACCAAGCCAGCGTAAGTAAAAAAACTTCACCACTTTACCAACTTTTGGCCGAAATTTTAAAAAAGGAGAAACTAAATTTAAGTAAAGATGTTATTAAACCAATCAATACCAAATTAGCTGAAATTGCCGAAAAAATAAATAAAAATATAAAATTTGTAAAAAATAAGGAAACTGTTTTAGAAATGATTGATGCATTAAACGAAGAAGCTGTTATTAAGAATTTAATTCCCTTAAAAATTTTAGATAAATATTGGAAAGATGCTAAGAAAGTTGAGTCGGGCGAGATCGGACAAGGAACTCAGAGAATGATTATTTTCGCTTTATTGAAATATTATTCAGAACAGAATGAAGAAAATGAAAAACTTAATTTTTTCATTATTGAAGAACCTGAAGTTTATTTACACCCGAAACTTAAAAAAGAATTTAATAAAATTTTGTCAGATATATCTAAAAAAGAAAACAACCAAATTTTGATTACTACACATGATCCTTATTTTGTGGAGATGAATACGGATGATAAAGAAAATAAAACCATTATCGCCGTTCAGAGAAATAAAAAAACCGGTTTTACAGAAAAAGTAAATATTACTCCAAGTATCTTACCCAATATCTCTCATGGAGAAATAAATTATAGAATTTTTGATGTTTGTTCAGATTCATTCCATAACGAATTATACGGATATTTACAAGAAAAGACTTGCAATTGGGTTGAAGATGATTTGGAAAAATATCTTGTTTCCAAAGGATTAATTAAAAATAAAAAATGGACTAGAGAAAAAGATGGAAAAATTCATCCGGACCCTAGATATATTAATTATAGTATTACTTTACAATCTTTTATAAGAAATAAGATACATCATCCAGAGAATCAGACTATGAAAAATAATGGATTTACTTCTGAAGAATTAAAAAAATCTATTGAAGAAATGACTAGCTTACTGTAAACAATTTTTAAGGTTTCTACTGTTTAGGGATTTTTTGTTGAAATTTTAGGCAGAAATAGCTTTTATCTGTGGCGTCTGAAGCCCCTCCCATTTTTTCGGTATTTTATTTTTTTTATTTTATGTTCTAATGCTAAAAATTTTACTTATCCACTTTACACAAGGGGACTAATCTCGTGTATAATGGTTCAGCGATGGAAACATACAGAAAAAATTGGTGGAAGTTTGCCTTTGGAGTGATTTTTTGTCTTCTCTTCAGACTCATTCCTTTTCGCGCTCCGAATGTTGAACCAATCTTGGCGACTATGATGCCGGTGGGTCGCGCTTACGGAATGTTTGCCGGCTTCTCTTTTGCTGTTTTGAGCATTTTGCTTTATGATCTGCTGACCGGAACGCTCGGAATGCAGACATTTTTCACTGCCGGAGCTTATGGCATAATCGGTTTATGGTCTGCCCATTATTTTGCAAACCATCAGGCGGATGCTTGGGGTTATGCGCGCTTCGCCGTTATCGGAACTTTGTTTTTTGACGCCGTCACGGGGCTCACCGTCGGTCCGATTTTCTTTCACCAATCATTTGTAGAATCTTTCATTGGACAAATTCCGTTTACCGCATTACACTTGATCGGCAATGTCAGTTTTGCCTTTATCCTGAGTCCGGCCATTTATAATTTTATGATTGAGAAAAAGAAAAAAGAATTCGTAGCTTCCGTCAACATCCTCAATCCCAAAATAATCTAAAACCACGTGAAAAAAACAGAAAAAATTTTAAAAAGCGAACTGGCAAAAATAAAATCAATCCGAAAAAGAAGCGGTGAAGTGGTTCCTTTTAACTTAGAAATTGTCGCTCGGGCTATTTTTAAATCTTTTGAGGTTTCCGGAGAAGGAGGAGAGCCGGAATCTCATAAAGTGGCTAATAGTGTCTTCAAAACTCTTTTGAATCTTCAGTCCGAATTGAAAAGTAAAAATAAAGGGGCAAAGTTTTTACCGACGGTTGAATTAGTGCAGGATTTTGTGGAAAAAGAATTGATGACGAATGGTTTTACCGATACGGCCAAGAAATATATTCTCTACCGCAGCCGGCGTTCGGAATTGCGGAAAGCTTTCGGGCTGGTGCCGGAAGCAATCAGGCAAGCAGTGGAAGAATCCAGTAAATATTTTTCCAGCCCATATTCGGAGTATATTTTTTATCAGTTTTATTCGCGATGGGTTCCGGAATTGGGCCGGCGCGAGACCTGGATAGAAACCATCGACCGTTTTATGGCCTATATGAAAGAAAATCTAGGGGAGAAGCTTCACGTCAAAGAATATGAAGAAGTCCGGCAGGCGATTATCAATCAGGAGATTTGTCCGTCTATGCGGCTTCTTTGGTCCGCCGGCAAGGCCTGCCGGGACTCCAATGTCTGGGCATACAATTGCTCTTATATCGCTCCAACCTGTCCGCAAGATCTGGGAGAAATTATGTATGTTTCAATGTGCGGAGCAGGGCTCGGTTTCGCGGTTGAATGGGAAAATGTTCAACAATTTCCGCAAATTAAAAAACAAATGAAAGAAAAACCAGCCATCCACATTGTTCACGATAGCAAAGAAGGCTGGGCCGATGCTTTTGTTTTAGGTTTAAAGGCTTGGTTTGATGGCAAGGATGTGAAATTTGATTATTCTATGATTCGGCCGGCTGGAGCGCGTTTGGAAACGGCCGGGGGTCGGGCATCCGGACCGCAACCCTTGATGGATTTGATGGAATTTGCCCGACGTAAAATTTTAGCCAAACAAGGCCGCCGTCTTTCCAACATAGATATGCATGACATCATCTGTCAAATCGGAATGATTGTGGTAGCTGGCGGAGTCAGGCGCAGCGCTCTCATCTCTCTTTCGGAACTGGAAGACACGGAAATGCGAGACGCGAAAAAAGGGCAATTTTATCTGACTGAAGGCCAGCGGAGTATGGCAAACAACTCGGCGGTTTATAATGGAAAGCCGGGAGCCGAAGAATTTCTGGACGAATGGACAGCTTTAGTCAAATCCAAATCCGGTGAACGCGGAATTTTCAATCGAGCGGGACTCGAGAAACAAGTGCCGGCGCGCCGATGGGCGGCCATCAAAGATGAAAGACAGATGGGATTGAACCCTTGCGGAGAAATTTACCTGCGTTCTAAGCAATTCTGTAATCTGACGAGCATAGTTATTCGTCCGAAGGATACAGTCGAAACTTTAAAAAGAAAAATGGAATTAGCGACCCTGCTCGGCACTTATCAATCCACTTTGACCAACTTCGGCTATCTTTCAAAAAAATGGAAAGAAAATTGCGAAGAGGAAAGATTGCTCGGTGTATCACTCACCGGCTATTATGATAATCCAATCGTTCGCGATGATAAAGTGCTGGAGATTTTAAAAACAGATTCGATTGAAACGAATAAAAAATACGCGAAACGTTTTGGCATCAATCCTTCTACTGCCATCACTTGCGTGAAGCCTCACGGCAATTCCGGTCAGCTTTTAGGCGTCGGTTCGGGCATGCATCCTTGGTATGCTCCGTATTTTATTCGCCGAGTTCGCATTTCCCATACCGATACCCTCCTGCAGATGGCTCGAGATCAAGGTGTGCCTTGTCTGCCGGAAGTCGGTCAATCCGAATCGCTAGCGACCACTTTCGTTTTAGAATTTCCTGTCAAAGCGCCAGAAGGGGCAATTTTCAAAGACGAAGTTTCCGCTCTGGATTTAATGAAAGAATGGAAAAGACTAAAAGAACATTTCGTG
>CAYHGI010000040.1:0-4256 GCA_964356285.1 uncultured Candidatus Saccharibacteria bacterium | reverse complement strand
AATACATTCATATCACAGAATCAAGACAAGAAAATGGAGAATGGATTAGAAATAACATTGTTATATTTTATGACCACATCGATGATTTTTTTAAAGTATTAGATGAAATCAAGAAAAAAATTACTACTGATTTATAAATAATTATTTATGGAAATTGAATCAAAACAACAAATTCTTGAACGACGAAAAGAAATTGAACAGGAACTCGTGGACATGCTAAAGAAAACTAAGAGTCATTTTTCTCTGGATCACATCAAAGATGTTATTTTCTATGAGGAAGACAATGACGATATGCAAAAAGTTATTGCAATGTTTGATCGTGGTGGAAATATTGTAGAGTTAAGCAATATTCTTGAATTAGCAAGCGACGCATGGAATTATTTTCCTCATAAAATCATCAACGGCTTATCTCCAGCCGAGAAATTATTAGAGTATCAGAACACAAAGAGGATATAAAAGCTCTTTATTCCTTGAATTTTCAAATGTCTAGTTATATAATTATTACATGTTAAAAACTAAAAGCTTGCGTTTGTATTTTTTTATAATTATTTTACTCGGTGTTTTTGTTTTTACTCCGAAAGTTTTTGCTTCAACTCCTGTCGATACTGACATTACCGGAGATACAACATGGAATTTAGCTGGCAGTCCGTATATTGTAAGCGTTCCAATTAATGTTGCTGCAGGCGTGACTCTGACAGTTGAGCCTGGAACGATTGTTAAATTCAAAGCACTTGCAAGCGGCTCAAATTTTGCTGCTTTATCGATTCATGGAAAAATAATTGCTGAAGGCACGGCTGAGGATAAAATTTATTTTACTAGTTTATGGGATGATAGTATTGGTGGAGATACAAATGGAGATGGTAATGCCACTATTCCTGACCCCTATACTTTTTATGGAGATTGGCGTGGTATTAATTTTATTTCTGCTGAAGGACAACAATCATTTAAAAATGTTGTGATTTCTCATGCCTTAATAGGTTTATCTTTTAATAACTCTATTGCTATGATTGAAGGATTAGAAACAAATTCTAATATGAGTGATTTAGGAGCAAGCAATGGCAGTTCTGTTAGCGTATCTGGCCTTATATCTGAGAATGCATTCGGGTCTGTTTATAATGATGCATCAACTTTAATTTTAAGTAATTCCATTATAGAGAATAGTCTTTCAAATGTGGGCGGAGGCGTGAATCTTTCTAATGGTAGCCATACCACTATACAAAACACTAAAATTTTCCACTATAACAAAGCTGGTATTTATGATAACGGAGGGAATACGGTTAATATTTCTAATTCTGAAATTTCTAATAATTATTATTATGGTATATTCGTAGCAAATAATACAAGTGCTAATCCCTCACAGTATATTGTAAATAATGTAACTATCAAAAATAATACTCGATATGGTGCGTACAACCAAGCAACATATGCCCTTGATTTAAGAAATGTTTATTGGGGTTCTTCACTAGGAACACATCGTTCTGTGGGTCCGAATGATTTAGGTAATGTAGTATCAAGTAATGTTTTATTTGACCCTTGGCTTACAACTGATCCAATTATTAAACCCACACCAGTGTTAATAATCCCCGGGGTTTTGGGAACGGATATAAAGAAAGGCATTGATAAGTTGTGGCTTGATCTTGTGCATAATCTCACAGACATCGGAGATACTTTTATGGATCCTTTGCAGTTCAATACTAACTTGACTCCTTTGGATATGAGTTTGACTATTGGTGATGTAGTCAAAAAAGCAACAATTGCGTTTTTTTCTTTTGATTACACGAATGGTCTGATTCAAGAATTTAAGAATCAAGGTTACACCGAAGGAATTAGTTCAAATGCCACTTTATTTACTTTCCCCTACGATTGGCGTTATGGAGTAAGTGGGATTGTAGATACAAATACAGGAAAAACCACAGCGGATTTATTGAAAGAAAAAATAGATCAAATAAGAACACAAACAGGAAGTGATAAAGTTGATGTGATAGCCCATAGCACCGGAGGACTACTGGTAAAAAAATATGTTATGGATCATTCGACAGATAATCATATCGGTAAAGCCGTATTCGTCGGCGTGCCGAATACTGGCGCGCCGAAAGCCATCAAAGCGTTTATACAAGGAGATAATTTTGGAAATCCTCTTCTTGCCGACAGCGAAATGAAAAAAATTGCCAAAAATTTACCTGTGGCTTATGATCTCTCGCCAAGCCAGCAGTATTTCAACACTAAAGGTAGTTATGTGAAAATTATTGAGCAACCCATCTTCGCGCACCCTATTCAAGATTTGAATTTTGATCAAGCTAATAGTTTCTTGATTGATGATCAGCAATTAAATTCTCAAGCATTGACTAATGCTCATAATTTACATACAGCAAGCTTTGACAATTATGATATGCGTACAGCTGGAGTAGATTTGTATGCCGTTGATGGATGTAAGGCTGGCACGATAGGTAAAATAGTAGAAGTTCGCCAAGACCCTGCCTTTAATGACCCTGCTTCTCCCTACTATAATCCTGACCCAACTCCTTCTTATCAGCTCGAATACACTCCTGGCGATGGCACTGTGCCTTTGGAAAGTTCTACTAATCTGCCAATTAACGAAGCAAATAAATATTACGCGCTAAAATCTGAACATGGTAAAATGTTAAGCCAAGCTAGCATTAGGCAGGAAATTGTGAATATTGTTTCTGGTGGTAGTTTGAATGTTGATAGTAATATAATTACGCAAGATATTGCGAAATGTAAACTTAATGGCAAGGCTATTTCTGTTTTCAGTCCGCTAGACATTGATGTGGTTGACCAATCTGGCAATCATTCCGGTCTTTCCTCTGACGGAGTCAGCATAGAAAATAATATTCCGAACGCTGATTTTGAAATTATGGGTGAGCATAAATTTGTTTATCTGCCTAATGACGAAGGACAGACTTATACCATAAATATAAAAGGCACAGGCGCAGGGACATTTACCCTCAAAGAAGATGAAATTAGTAATAATTATATAAAGCAGACTCAAATTTTTAGTGATATTCCAGTTACTGCCAGTCTAACTGGCCAAGTCAACTTGGACATAAATAGTCCCACAACAACATTATCCTTAGATACTAATGGCGACGGGACGATTGATCAGACTATTCAACCAACTTCAATAATTAAAGATGTAACTTCTCCAGAATTTTCGGTGCAGTTTAATCTTGCCGCGAAAGATTTACAATTTACCGGCATAGATAATATTTCTACCCCAGGAAGCATTAAAGTTATTGACAATGATAACCTTGTTACTCTTATTGATGAGGCAGGGAATACTTCTCAAATGACTTTAAAAGATAGAAACCGCAGATCGGCAATGGTGGCGGAAATACAATCTTTGGTTTATAACAATCAGACAGCAAACCTTGGTTCAAACACATTAAAATTCAGCTGGAGTTATGACAAAGCTGGCCAGCTTTCGAGTTTAAAGCAGATAGTAAAATCAAGGTCAAACTTTAGTATAAGTGCGACTTATAATGGTAGCTCTACCCAAATTACTGGGCAAGATCAGACTGGAAAAATCTCCAAAACCTTAACTGGCTTGGTATTATTAAAAGTTTTCACTAAAATGGGAGATTTAAGTTGGAGTTATTAGAATTAAGAAAATTATTTTAACGGTATTAAAAACTTATGACAAAAACACAAAAAATATGGCTTTGGATATCCCTCGCAATGTTTTTTATTCCTGAAATATTTTTTTCACCCATTATATCTTTTTTTGCAAGCTTGTATGGTGTAACGAATTTTTCTTTTTTGTATGAACATTTTATTAATCCTCAATTTTTTATAGATAATCCGATTTATTTATTTATTATATTGAGTATTGAATGTTTAGGAATGTTGGGGTTATTAATTTATAACATTAAATTTAATCAACATAGATATAAGATAGTTTTAACCATAATTACTACTTTAATTCTAATACTTCTTTTGTTTATCTTTTTTGTAGGATATGCAGTTACTAATATGGGATAACCAAAAAGAATGGAAATATAGAAAGAAACATTTACTTTATCATTTTTATGATAATTCTTAGTAAAATAAATTATTATCGTGAAAAATTTTTACAAAAAAGGAATAACGATCATAGAATTACTGGTGGTGTTGGCTGTATTGGGTATTATAATTTCAGTTGTAATGCCCCAATTTTCAAAGATACGAGAAAATCAAGTGTTGAAAAGCGGAGTGCAAGATATTTTATCTTCTCTAGACAAAGCGCGTTCGCAAACTCT
>CAYHGI010000039.1:0-4524 GCA_964356285.1 uncultured Candidatus Saccharibacteria bacterium | reverse complement strand
GGTCGGAGCGAGGTGGTAATTCTTTTAAATCACCACCCCCTGCCCCCTCCAACCCCTCCTGACCTCCCCTTATCAGGGGAGGAACATTTGATTCCCCCTGATAAGGGGGAACACAAGGGGGTTCAAGGCGGGGAGGAAAATTCAGCCTCCAATGCTCCCTCAAACTCCGCTCCGCCCAACGGTGGGTCCGCTCCATCGCTTCTTTGATATATTCGTAAGGAGCATGAGGCGAAGTGCATTCGTCAAAAGCGAAAATAATATCGGCGCCGAGATCATGCTGAATTTGGATAGATTTCTCCGGTGAAAAAAAATGCTCGCTGCCGTCAATGATGGACTGAAATTTTACTCCGTCTTCGGTGATATGCGCTTTTTTATTTTTGCGGAGAGTGTCATAAGCTTCTTCCACAATTTCCGGCGCAGGCGCATCGGCGGCGATAAATTTGCTAACGCCGTAATCATATGCTACCCCTAGAGAGAACACTTGGAATCCGCCCGAATCGGTGATAATCGGACTATTCCAGCGCATAAATTCATGCAGACCTCCGGCTTTGCGAACAATTTCATCTCCCGGCTGAAGGTAAAGATGATAAGTGTTGGCGAGAATAACTTCCGCTCCCAAGGCGGATACTTGTTCGGAAGTAAGAGCTTTGACGGAAGCCTTGGTGCCTACAGGCACGAAGGCCGGAGTATGAATTACGCCATGCGGAGTTTCCAATATCCCCGCCCGACCTAAACTATTTTTCATTTTTTTTTCTATTTTGAAATGCATAATTCACCTCACCCCTTTCTTTCCCCTCTCCTTAACCCCCTTGCTTTCCCCCTTATCAGGGGGAATCACTTGTTCCTCCCCTGATAAGGGGAGGTCAGGAGGGGTTGAGAGGGCTAGGGAGAGGTCTACTTACCCACCTCCACGAACTTCAGTTCCCGCGCATTCACTGGACTGACCAGCAGAGCTTTTTGGAAAGAATCGCGCGGATCGGAAATGATAGTCTCCACGATACCGACGACATATGGAAAGATGCCGGGCAAAACCGCTTGATCCCCTTTGGCCAACACCAAGCCCGAAGGTATTGTCATTTCAAAATTTCCCCCCCCCCCCCCGAAAAAATACAAAAAAACCAGGCCCCCCACCCGATGGTTACGAAGCCGGCGGGTATTACCGCCGCGAACTACCCCATCAGTTTTCTGTCCGCTATTGGAGAACAAAACAACTTTTGAAGAGTCCGCATAAGTCTCCGCAATACGCCCGATCGGAACATTACCAAAAGCAAAAACCACACTTCCTACTCGCAAATTTTCTTTAATTCCCGCGTCAATGATGAGGGTATCGTAAAGATTTTCGTTTGCTTTCCCTAAAATGGAGGACAAAACAAAATTAACTTTCTCCATTTTTCTTCCTAAAATTTCTTTCAGCATTAAATTCTCTAAAAAAACAGAATTGTAGTTTGACATCATCGCCTCTTTTTCATTAATTTTCAATTTTAAATTTTCAATTTCCAAACGAAGAACATCTTTAGATAAAAAATAGGACTTGAGACTGCTAAATTTTTCGCCAACATTGTTTCCTAAAATTAAAACAGGGTGAAAAATAATCTGACTTAGATAAGAAAGCCCGCTAAAGATGCCGAATCTGAAATAAAATAAAACAATCAGAACAACGACGCCAAGCGCTATTTTAAAAATCTTCTTTTGTTTTATTTTTTTATCGAGGAGGTAACTCATCTTGATTCCCAATCAAAACTTCTTTATAAAACGGCAAATTATCCAAAATTACTCCCGTTCCGCGAGCTACCGCGGAAAGCGGGTCTTCTGCCACATAAACTGAAATTTTAAGAGTAGTTTGTAAAAGTTGATCAAGACCAGACAACAAGGCGCCGCCGCCAGAAAGAGTAATTCCCCGATGCATTATATCCGATAAAATTTCCGGCGGGGTCGTTTCTAGCATATCTTTTACACCTTCCACTAATCCTTTGACAGACAACGCAAGAGCTTCACGGATATCAGCATCGGTTACGACCACGGCGCGAGGCAGTCCGGTTAAAAGATCCCGTCCGTGAACTTCTGTTTCCATATAAGCTCCGGGAAGCGCCGAACCGATGGCAATTTTGACCATCTCCGCCGTTCGATCGCCAATCAGTATTTTAAATTCATCGCGCATAAAAGTGATAATATCATTATCCAGCCGATCGCCGGCTATTTTTAAGTTTTTGGATTTCACCACTCCGCCCAAAGAAATAACCGCGATATCTGTGGTACCCCCTCCAATGTCTATGATCATCGAACCGACTGGGTCTTTAATTGGAAGCCGGATGCCGATCGCAGCAGCCATAGGTTCTTCCACTAAGAAAACTTCCCGCGCGCCAGCTGAACGCGCGGCATCGTAGACAGCGCGCGTCTCAACATTGGTTGTGCCAGTCGGCACCCCGACCAAAATTCTCGGCCGTGCCAGTTTTTTAGATATTTTATCAGCTTTATTTATCAAATAGGAAAGCATCTCCTCGGTAACTTCAAAATCAGATATCACACCGTCAACCAGAGGACGAACAGCCTTGATGTGTCCGGGAGTGCGGCCGAGCATTTCTTTAGCTTTCACCCCAATCGCCAAGATTTGATTAGTTTTGATGTTGACGGCCACCACCGAAGGCTCGTTGATGACGATGCCGTGGCCTTTTAAATACACCAAGGTATTCGAGGTGCCAAGATCAATGCCAATGTCATTAGAAATTAATTTGTAAAGTTTGTCAAACATGAAATAAATACAGGCGCTAGGCGCTAGGCGCTAGTAAACTTAGTAAATCTTTCAAAGAAATAATTTTACCTTTCTTTTCGTTCCGTTTTTTTATTTCTACACCATCTTCTTTCATGCTCCTCTCCGAAACTACCACGCGATAAGGCATGCCTAAAAGATCCGCCTCGGCGAATTTCTCGCCCGGGGACACTTTTCCCCGGTCGTCAAATAAAACTTCAATATTATTTTTTAACAAAGCCTCATAGACATTTTCTGCCCTTCTTTTAACTTCGCTCTCTTCACTTAAAGAAAGAAGATGCACTCTAAACGGAGCAATACTTTCAGGCCAAATGATGCCCTGATCATCAGCCAGAGCTTCTACCACAGCGCCTAAAAGCCGTCCTAGCCCTATGCCATAACAACCCATTAAAACATAGCGCTTCTCTCCTTTTGCATCGGTAAAAGATAAGTCAAATGGTTTGGAAAATTTGGTATTAAGCTCAAAAATATTTCCCACTTCAATCGCTCTATACTCTTGCAAATCCTCTTTCTGCAAACCAAGGTCTTGGATGACCTTTCCTTGAAATACTTCTTTATTAACGGCCACCCCAGATTTTTCATCCACATAAATGACGTCTTCTCCTGCGGGAGTGATGGTTTGAAATTCATGAGAATATTTTGAAAAGGTTCCGCCCGAGGCGAAAGTTCTATAAGTAATATGCCCGATACCAACTCTGGAAAAAATAGTTTTATAGACATCCTGCATCTTGGCATAAAATTCAGATAAATCTTTTTCGGTGGCATGAAAAGAATACATATCTTTCATCATAAATTCACGTCCCCGCAGAATGCCAGACTTGGCGCGAAGTTCCATGCGAAATTTATTTTGAATCTGATAAACAGCCAGAGGTAAATCTTTATGCGAAAAAACATAATTTTTTAAAATCGGAACAATAATTTCTTCATGTGTGGGACCTAGAGCCACTTCTCTACCGGCCGAATCGGTAACTTTGTATAAAATATCCAGACTATTCCACCGGCCTGTTTTTTCCCAATTTTCTTTTGGCTGAAAAGAAGACATTAAAACTTCCTGCCCGCCAACTTTATTCATTTCTTCTCTGATTATATTTTCAATTTTCTTAAGCACCCGCAACCCTAAGGGCAGATAGCTGTAAACCCCGGCCATTTCTTTATGGATAAAGCCTCCGCGAATAAGAAGCTCTGCATTCTTTGACACTTCGTCCGCTGGCGCTTCCTTTCTAGTTTTTGTAAAAAGATGCGATTGTTTCATACCATTAATCATAAGGCAATCTTACCCGAAAAAAGTCTTTTGGTCAAAGAGGAAAATGCTTTTAAAAATATAAGCAAAATTTGCAAAAGGTGCGGCTTTCTGTTATATTAATTCATATGCAAAAAACAGATGAAAAGAAAGAAGAGGCTGACACTCGCCAGAACGACCATGTCGGGCAGGCATTAATAGAAAAAATGTTCAAAGTTGGCGCCCATTATGGCTATTCGAAAACCAGAAGGCACCCTAGCTTGGCCAAATATATCTACGCCACAAAAAATAAGGGAGATATCATAGATCTCGAAAAAACAAGGGAGATGCTGGACAATGCGGCGAAATTTATGAAAAAGCTCGGGAAAGAAGGCAGAGTAGTCCTCTTTGTCGGCACCAAGCCGGAAGCTAAAGATATAACCAAAAATGCGGCTTTGTCTTTAAATATGCCTTATGTTACCGAGCGCTGGATTGGAGGCACTTTGAGCAATTTTACAGAAATAAAAAAAAGAATCAA
>CAYHGI010000038.1:0-4883 GCA_964356285.1 uncultured Candidatus Saccharibacteria bacterium | reverse complement strand
AATGGCCGGCGGCCATGCGCCGTCCTGACCGACCCATTTGGCAGGGGACGGGCGGGATGGAGTATGGCCGCCTGTTACGCGAAGTGCGCCACAGCGCGCGAGAGTAACAGGCGGTTCCCGCCGGCCATTACGCAAAATGCTTGGCGCATTTTGCGTAATGTTCGCGCATATACGATGTTTGTGAAGCAAATATGGGAGAGGGCTTTGGAAAAGCCCGAACCGTATATGCGCTGTTATGTGTTGTACGTTTTTCCTTTTATCCGTCAGGGACACTTTTTTATTATAAAACGAATTTGATTTTTTATCTTGGCGAAGGGGCAAGAGGGGTTGGGGGTGAATTGCCCCTAAGCCAAGATGTCGTTACACTTTTCGTTGTCTCGTTCTGTCCCTTAAGTATCGATCAACAGCTTCTTTAGTGGTCAACCAATCCCGTCCTTCTTTGTGTGCTTCTAATTTTCCTTGTCTGGCAAGTAAGTTTAGATATTTAGGAGAAAACGGTGTATTTTTTGCAATCTCTGTTAACTTCAAAAACTTTTCCTGTTTGGTAGTGGTAGGAGTTAAAGTTTTGAGGTAAATATCAAGCGAACGCTCTATAGATTGAGCAATAAATTTTATCAATGGCTCGTATTTATCACTATCCGCTTTGTCCAATACATCATAATATTTTTTGCGATCATTCTTTAAGATAATAACCAAAGGATATCCGGCTTGCATTAGTAATAAATTCATTGCTAAACGGGAAGTTCGACCATTACCGTCAAAAAATGGGTGAATGTGTACCAATTTATGATGCAACAAAGCAGACAACTCAATAATGTTTGTTTTGTTTTTTTGTGCATTAAGCCAAGTGATCAAATCACGCATTTTTTGTGGCACCTGTAGAGCGTTTGGCGGCGTATGTTTGGCTCCGCCGATAATCACATTGGCGTTTCTGTATCTTCCAGCCCACTCTTTATCAGTCTCTTGAATAATAATTTGGTGTAAATTACGAATAAGCATTTCAGAAATGGTATGCTTTTTATCTTTGTCTACCAAGTCATACAAATATTCCAGTGCGGCTTGGTGATCCTTGGCTTCCAAATGGTCTTTTAGAGGTTTACCTTTTATAGTTATGCCTTCGTTAATAACCAAAAAAGTCTCTTTTAAAGTTAAAGAGTTACCTTCAATCGCGTTTGAATTGTAAGTCATTTCAATTTGAAATTTTTCCCGTAGTTTCTGTACGGCGGATTTTGGTAGAGGACGAAGTTTGTTGAGTTTTTTCAGTTTTTCTTCTAATCGGGATCTTACTATAGGGGATAGGTAAGTCATATAAAATGCTTAATATGGTTTAGTTAGTTATTTACAGTATACCATATTAAGAAGTTTGGGTCAAGTTTTTATTTTGTGTAAGGGTTTGGGTGCGAATGTCCCGAGACTAAGACTCACAATTATCAAAGTTGAATACTACAAATTCCGTAATTTACTTCTTATCTCGTCAATTTTCGTGGCACTTGTTTGCTCGTCATCAAGTTTTCGTCTTTCAAGTATAATTTTTTTTAGCTTTGCTTTATTTCCTAAAAAATAATCGACTTCTTGATATATATCATTACTACCTAGAGTAGCTGTCTCTCCAAAAGGCCCTTTCCCGATCCGATATTCACCGCGAGAAACACTTCCGAGCTTTCCCGTGTTTTTTGCGTGTATCAAAGCTGTATCTACTTCAATCTCTCTTCGCAGTCTTGTTTTCTCGTCTTTAGCGTCCATGTCCATCCCAGACAAATGTTGGACAGCATGAGAACCCTCATGGAAGATACTTTTTGGATCCGGTCTCTTGCTTAAAAAAATTGTACCCTGGGAAGAAAGAGCGTCCTCTAGTTCTCTTTTAACATTTTCTGGTAGATATCCTGAAATATAGTTCTTTACCATATCTTGTGTTGCAAAAAGAGCGTTAATCCCGGACTCGCCCCTGCCTGTAAGTCGTCCAAGAAATTGTTGGGTTGATTGTTGAGATGATAGGAAAGATGAATTTTCAACAACACGTATACCCTGTTGTGCCAATGAATCAAGAAATTTTTTCGGATCATCGCCAGATTCTTCAATATATTGATCAAGAGCCTGCCGGAATTTTCCGTTTTGTTCAACTTCTTTTTCTGTATACCCAATATCAGTAAAATCAAAACTTTCAATTTGGCCTATTTGTTCCTCCTTGTTGCGGCGCAAAATATCGGCAGTACTCTCAGTCTTTTTTTCCCCATTACCGGTTTCTCGAGCAATGTCAGTAAGTTTGGGTTCCTGTTCGTTGTTAGACGTAGATGCTAATTAAAAGTTTTCTGAGCGATTGGAGGAGCGAACAAAACACCACATGCCACACTCTTTAAAAAATAAAAATAAAATTTGTTCATTATAGAAAAGTGTTAGGCGTTAGCCGTAAAAAGAAAAGCATATTTCATATAACGTCAGGGATATACGAAGTTTTTCGGAGTGAAACGGAGCAAAATTTGGGTGAAGCCCGAGCCGAGGGCTGAACCGTATATCCCTTGTTATACGCCCCGACGACTGAAAGGAGGAGAGCGCAGCGTGGCACGGAGCGAAGCGGAGTGAGTTCAAAAAATATTTTTCGTTCTTACTCATTATGATAGGCTTTCTTCAATTCTTGTAAATTTGATTTTTCAAATTCATTTTTTATTTTTTCTTTCAACTAATCTTGCAACTCCATTAGTGGCGTCAACTTCTATTATATCGCCGTTCTTGAATATATGGGTAGCAAATTTTGTTCCAATAACACAGGGTTTCTTTAATTCTCTGCTCACAATTGCGGCATGGCAGGTGACTCCACCCTCATCGCTTATAATAGCAGAAGACTTGCGAATCAAAGGCATTAATGTTGGATTTGTTGTTACCGCAACCAAAATATCCCCATCTTTAAAATCGACGTTAAGGTTAGTAGAACTTAGAATAAGCTTTGCTGTTCCAATTACTTTCCCGGGATATGCAGTTTGACCTCTAACACTATCGCTAATTTGGATATGATCCAATTTCTTGATTAATTCAAAAACATCGTCAACATAAAGCACATATTCTTTATTGTTTATTTTTGCGTAGATAAAGCGTTTCGTTTTACTCTCTTTCTTTCTCGTTTTGGCTTGTTCTGTATTCTTAGACAAAATTTCTGTTAGGGTTAAAAAGTTAAAATCCTCGCCAGCTTCTTTTTTTGCCAAAGGATTGATTATCTTTTGCACAACATCTGGGTAATAAGATACGCCTCTTAATTTTTCAGCCAATGGTAACAATTTTTCGTCTTTCAGTTCAGAAAGTATAGGATAAGAAAAATAAGAGAATACTGTAGCGTGAAGTGTTAGCTCTACCAAGAAATCAACAGCGGATTTTAAATCTGAAAGCGAATTTTTCTTTAGGTATTCTTTCGCGGTATCACTGAGGGAAAGGCCTCTTTTTAGAATTTCCTCACATTTTTTCTTGTCTTTTTTGACTATTTTTTCAATCGCTTTTTTAAATGCTTCATTTTGGTCTTTGATAACATATCTTCTGACAACATTGGGATGCTCTTCAATGTAAAGATTATCGAGGATTGATTCTCCGAATAACTTTAAAATTTGTGGCGGATCAAACCAGCGCTGATATAAGGAAGCGCCGAACAATGTATAAGGTCTGCCGACAAGAAAAACCCAATCTTTACTAAGGACAAAATCAAGCTCATTTCTTGTTAATGTGGTTTCTTGAATAGTAGTTATTGGTCTGCTTTGAACAATGTAGAATATATTATTTTCTAATGCCCATTCAATATCAACAGGAAAACCATAATGATTTTCAATTTTTACAATAAGTTTTGATAATTCAATAATTTCTTTTTCACTTAAAACTTGTTTCTTTCCTTTTTCTCCCAATTCTTTCCACTCATTTCCACCTTTATTTTTTTTGTAAAGGGCTTTTGCTTGCTCATTTACATTCATGTCTAAAATATTAAATCCTTGTTTATCTACAACATAACTATCGGGTGTTATTGAACCTGAAACAATTGCTTCGCCTAAACCAAAGCCTGCTTCAATAATAATTTGGTTTTCATCTTGTGTAACAGGATGGACAGAAAAAGCAATTCCCGATTCTTCTGAATCAACCATTTTTTGAACAACAACAGCAACAGAAATTTTATCTTTGTTTAATTTTCTCTCAAATCTATAAAAAATAGCTCTTGGAGTAAATAATGAAGCCCAACATTGTTTAACATTATCTAAAAGCGTTTCTTCTATAGTATTTAGAAAACTATCTAGCTGTCCAGCCCAAGCAGCAGACGCCGAATCTTCCGATGTTGCAGAAGAACGAACGGCTACAAATTTACAACCTAAATTTTTATAGAACTTCAAAATTTCTGTTTTAATATCTTCAGGTATTTCTTTAGAAAGAATCATTACCTTAATTTTTTGAGAAGCATTTTCAACAGTATGGACTTCTTTGATATCAACTGTATCTAAAACAGCGTCAATTTCTACATTTAAGTCTGTTTCTTCAATAAATCTATTAAAGGCATTTGAAAGAATCACAAAACCTTCAGGAACAGGAATTCCTGCCCGTGTCATTTCTCCAAGTGAAGCACCTTTTCCTCCAGCAATTTCAGTATCTGCTTTGGAGATTTGTGTAAAATTTTTAATCAATGTTTCAGTCATAATTTAAGGTCAGAATTTAAAATTTATAAATAAATCGTTTTCTGAAGCGGAGCGGAAGAAAACACAATATTATCCCCCTCTATAAAATAAAGAAAAAATCAAATTTATTCCCCCTTGAAAGCCTATCTTCATATTACATTAAGAAAAATATTTTTTGAATTGCGTATAACGTACGCCGATATGCGATGTTTCGCACATTCCATTAAAATTATATTTGTGCGAAAT
>CAYHGI010000037.1:0-4934 GCA_964356285.1 uncultured Candidatus Saccharibacteria bacterium | reverse complement strand
CTTTGATGGCGTATTGTTTTACGATTCTTTCCACTGAATGTCTGTCTAAATTGTCGTATTCTTTGCCTTTATATTTTTTACCACCCCTTAACCCCTCCTTATTAAGGCGGGGAGGAATCCTCTTCCCCTGCGAAGGGGGAGAGCCGGAGGCGAGGGGGTCTAGCCTAACGAACAATCCTTCACCCATATCCTTGCGAGCGTCCAAATATTTTTTTAAAGCATCTTGCGCTCTCTTGGAAATAAAGACTACTCTAATTTTTCCGCCCTTACCCCGGACAGAGAGTTCTTCTGAAAAGGGATTTATATCCCGAGGAAGAGAGCAGAGTTCAGCTACTCGAAGGCCGGTAGAAAAAAGCAGTTCCAGGATCGCTTTATCTCGCAGACTTTTTATATCAGTGCCGCTCGGAGCATCAAGAAGTCGAGACAATTCGGTTGGAGTAATAAGATCTATGGTTCGTTCGGGGATTTTAGCGAGTTCTATCCTGTCGACCGGTAAAGACTTGATATCCCTTTTGGTCAAATACTTTAAAAACACTCGTAAAGCTATCAAATGAAAATTTTGAGTTTTTTTAGAAAGAGTTTCACGAGAATCCTTGCCATATTTGGTAGGTTGTCTGTTGAGCCACAAGCGAAATTCGCGCACGACGTCATCAGTGATATCTGATGCGTTTTTTACTTTTGTGTGTTCCAGGAATCGGTTTAGGTAATGCTGATAATTCTGGATAGTTTTAGCTGAAGAGCCTTTTTCTATCTCTAAATATTCAAAAAACTCTCTCTGAAGCTTGTCTATTTCAGATGCCATGCTTAGATTTTACCACAATATTGTGCGACATACCCCTACCCAGCCTCCCCCTACGTAGGGGGAGGAGAAGGAAGGGGTAAATTTGCAATTTTTTGACTTTTATGATAATGTGTGGGTATGTTAGCAAGTAAGAAAAAACAAGCGATTATTAAGAAAAACCAGATTCATGAGAAGGATACAGGTTCTCCGGAAGTGCAAGTGGCGGTTATTTCGGCGGCGATTGATGAATTGGCGAAGCATTTAAAAAAGCATAAAAAAGACAACCATTCTCGTCGGGGACTGATTAAGATGGTAGCTGATAGACGAACTCACTTGAAGTATTTGGAACGAACCAGCAAGACTCGCTACAACGCCTTGATGAAGAAAATTGAGCTTGTGTAACCTCACCCTTCTCCCTCTCCTGTCAGGAGAGGGTTGGGGAGAGGTGTGTTACAATTAAAACATGACCGTAATAAAACATAAAGAACAAAGGGTGGGAGTATTTATTGATACGCAAAACCTATATCATTCCGCTCGCAACTTATATAAGGCGCGGGTGAATTTCGGCGCGGTTTTAAAAGACGCAGTGGCTGGCAGAGCTCTCGTGCGTGCGGTCGCTTATGTCATCACGACTGAAGCGGGAGACGAGAAAAATTTCTTTGAAGCACTGACTAAGCTCGGGATAGAAACAAAGACAAAAGATCTGCAAGTATTCCATTCTGGAACCAAAAAAGGGGATTGGGACGTGGGGCTAGCGGTAGATGCCATCAAAATGGCGCCCCGTCTCGATACTGTTGTTCTTGTTTCCGGCGATGGCGACTTTGTGCCGTTGGTGGAGTATCTACAAACTTTGACTCAAGTGGAAGTAATTTCTTTCGGCAAATCCACCTCTGCTCGTTTGCGAGAAGTAGCGGACGATTTCATTGATCTTTCCGAAAATCCTAGGAAATATTTAATTGGAGCAAGGTAGCAAAAACACAACAGTTCCTTGCTTTTTAGCCGATAAATGTTAGGATGAAGAAACTTTTACCAGTTAATCCGTTCGCGTCTAGACACAAAGTAGTGTTCTAAAATATAGAACAACACTGTAGTCTGGATACGAACTACTAGGCAAGACCTAGTCGAATTATGCAAAAAAAAGAATATAGTGTAGAAATCGGTGGGAAGAATTTAACTGCTATTTTTACGGATTTAGCCGAACAGGCTCATGGCTCGGTTATGCTCAAATATGGCGAGACGATCGTGCTGGCGACCGTCTGTATGTCCCACGACAAGCAAGACGGGTTAGGTTTTTTTAATCTGACGGTGGATTATGTGGAGAGGTTCTACGCTTCTGGAAAAATTTCCGGCTCGAAATTTGTAAAAAGAGAAGGAAAACCCTCTGACGATAGTATACTAACAAGCAGAGTTATCGACCGAACGCTTCGTCCGCTATTCGAACAATCTATGCGTCACGCGGTTCAGGTAATAGTTACGGTTATCTCAGTGGATGATAATGATTCTACTATTTTAGCGGTCAATGCGGCTTCGCTGGCGCTAGCGGTTTCCAATATTCCTTGGAATGGGCCTATTGGTTGCGTGCGGATTGGTAAATATAACCCCGAAGGAAAGAGTACTTCCTACGGGGCAGGCAGTGATAGTTTTATGGTTAACACTCCGTCTAGTTGGAGGTCTGAAGATTCGCAGTACAAATTTGATCTGACTGTCTGCGGGAAGAATGGAAATATAAATATGATTGAAGCCTCGGCTCATCAAACTGAGGAAAAAGAATTAGAGGAAGCGCTACAAAAGGCGAGTATTGAAATAGGGAGACTAGAAGATTTTCAGAAAAAAATAGTAGCCGAAATAGGTAAGAAAAAAAGAGTGATAGAAAAAGAAGTAATTAATCCTGAATCGGTAAAATTATTTCAAGAAAACATTTTGCCTAAAATGGAGGGCGCTGTTTTTGCTGGAGCCGGAAAGGCGAAAATCGACGAGTTGCATAGCGTTTGGAATAAAATGGTGGCAGATAAATATCCGGAGAGGGAAGATTTTGTTTTGGAAGATAATTTATTTGATGACACAGAAAACGATATTCTTCATAAAAAAGCGATTGAAGAAAATAAAAGAGCTGATGGCAGGAAAATGGATGAACTTCGAGACCTTTATGCACAGGCTGGAGGAATTTCTTCAATACTTCACGGCTCTGGAATTTTTTACCGCGGGGGGACGCATGTTCTCTCGGTGCTTACGCTCGGCGGGCCTGAAGACAGACATATGATTGATGGCATGCAGGCAAAAACAGAAAAGAGATTTATGCATCATTATAATTTTCCGCCTTACTCGGGAGGAGAAGTCGGACGCGCAGGATTTACCAATCGTCGAGAAATCGGTCATGGCGCCTTGGCGGAAAAAGCGCTGGCGATGGTTTTGCCATCTCTTGAAGAATTTCCATATACCATTCGTTTGGTTTCTGAATCGATGGCTTCCAACGGTTCCACTTCTCAGGCTTCAATCTGCGCTTCGACTTTAGCGCTTATGGATGGCGGAGTGCCAATTCAAGCGCCGGTGGCGGGCATTGCCATGGGGTTGATGATAGAAACAATTTCTAATTCTCAATTTTCAATTTCCAAAGAGCCTGGATATAAGATTTTGACGGATATTCAAGGGCCAGAAGATCATTATGGCGATATGGATTTTAAAGTTGCCGGTACAAGAGTTGGGGTTACAGCTATACAACTTGACGTGAAAGTGGAAGGAGTGCCGATAAAAATATTGGGTGAAGCAATGATGCAGGCAAAAAAGGCCAGACTGAGCATATTAGATAAAATTGAAAAAGAAATTCCAAATCCGCGCAAGGAAATATCCACCAATGCGCCAAAAATTTTGATTGTTAAAATCAATCCGGACCAAATAGGCTTGGTTATCGGCGGCGGCGGCAAAACTATCAAAGAAATTAAAGAAAAAACTGGCGCCGAAATTACTGTTGAAGATGATGGCACCGTATATCTAACCGGTAAAAATGATTCAGCTGTCAAGGCCAAAGCTATAGTTGAAGAAATGACGCATGAATTTGCGGTCGGAGAAGTTTTAAAAGGGGAAGTAGTTAAAATTGCCGATTTTGGAGCTTTTGTCAGGCTCAATTCTTTTACTGATGGCATGGTGCATATCTCCGAGCTGGCGCCATTTCGCGTCGAGCGAGTTAGCGATATAATAAAAGAAGGAATGATTGTGCCGGTTAGGGTTATAAATATAGATAGGGAGAAGGGTAGGGTCGGTTTGTCTATTCGCGAAGCAGACGGAAATTTTTTTAGGAAAAAATAATGAATCCTGTACGAAATCTTGCTAAAAAAGTTTTGTATAAGGGATAAATCAATTTATTAGTTTAATGGAATTTCGTACGGGATGAAGCAAGATAACGAAGTAAAACACGGATTTGTTGAGACTTATGCTGAAGATATGGCGAAGGTAATTGAGAATGACAAAAGCGGACTGATAAAAAAAATAATTCATGGCGAAGAAGAACACGAAATAGAGAAAAGAAATCTGTCTCCAGAATCAAAAAAGAATAAATTTTTTATGCTGACAGGTTTAATATTTATTTTACTGGGTTTAACAATTTCGGTTTTTTTCTTTCTGAAGAAAAAAGTTCCTACTATTCCCGTAGAAAAACAATTTATGTCTCTCATCTTTAATGATCGAAACGCTTTTATTGAAGTAAAAGGTCTTAAAAAGGACGAGATAATTCAAACTGTCCTGAATGAAATCGATAAGACGGAAGTAAAAAAGGGAGGAGTGGAAGGAATCTATCTGACGGAAGATAAAAAAACAATAGGTCTCCGAAGATTTATAGCGCTGATCAAAAGTAATTTTCAGCCCCGGGCTGATGTTTTTGTAAATGATAATTTTTTAATGGGAGTGGTAAATGCTGAAACGAAGAACTTTTTTATTTTATTAAAGATGCGTTCTACGGCTGATATCTTTGATAGTCTGCGCGCTTGGGAAGAAAAAATGTTTTATAATTTGCACGGATTTTTTGGAATAAACATTTCCAGTGAGACAAAATATCTTCTGACTAAAAATTTTGAAAACAGTATGATAGAAAACAAAAACGCGCGGATTCTTTACGACCAAAACAATCAGGCAGTAATAATGTATATTTTGGCGAATGATA
>CAYHGI010000036.1:0-5227 GCA_964356285.1 uncultured Candidatus Saccharibacteria bacterium | reverse complement strand
CGAAAGTAGTTATTATGTCTGCTGAAGAATATGAATCAATGATTGAAACTATGGAAGTAGAGAGGATCTTTCCTGATTTGGATAAGGATGTTGCTGAAGCGGAAGAAGCGTTTAGAACGGGAGAACACAAAAAGTGGCCGACTCTTTTGGATCTGGAAAGAGATTGGGGTTTTGCCGTGGCAGAAAAACCAAAGGAAAAATATGGCATTCACACTAGAAATAAAACCAAGAGCAAGAAAGGATCTAGATAAAATTCCTGAAGATTATCGGATAAGAATTAGACAAGCTTTAAGAGATATCCGAGATAATCCATTTTCTGGCAAAAAGTTATCTGGTAAGAAAAAAGGTCAATATTCTGCCCGCGTTTGGCCATATCGTATTATTTACGTCATTAAGAAGATGGAACTTATTATCCTTGTCATTGATATTGATCATCGCAAGGGGGTGTATAGGTGATAGGAAAATGGTTGATAAATACTCAAATTGATGTAAAATGGCTTAAATAAAGAGTGGGTATGATAAAAATAATGAGTAAATACGATAAATTTTCAAAAGAAGAATTACTTGCGCTTGTCGAAAAACAAGACAATGAACTTGCGTCCAAGAAATATGGGCTGGTTTGGGATTCGGAACGAGAGCCGGAGCAAGTGGTTTTAGATTGTGAACATAATCTGCCAATTTTGAAACGAGTCAAAGGAAAGGAGATAAAAACTGACAAGAATGAAGATAATATCTTGATTGAAGGTGACAACTATCATGCGCTGACGGTTTTGAATTATACCCATCAAGAAAAGATTGATGTTATTTACATTGATCCGCCGTATAATACAGGAAATCAAGATTTTAAATATAATGACAGATTTGTAGATAAGGAGGATGGTTTTAGGCATAGCAAATGGTTGAATTTTATGGAGAAGCGCCTGTTTCTTGCTAAAGAATTACTGAAAGAAACCGGTGTTATTTTTATCTCGATTGATGATAACGAGGTTGCACAATTGAAAATGCTTTGTGATAAAATTTTTGGAGAAGATAGTGTCGAGGTAATGATTTGGAGAAAAGTTGGTGAAGGCGATGCAGGTGCTGGTAGAATGAAAATCACATACAGATTTAGAGTTGAGCATGAATATATAATTGTGTGTTATATCAACAAAGAGACTACTATGTTTCGAAAGACCTTGGAGTTGCCGAATTTTAAAAATGAATATAAAAATCCAGATAATGATCCAAGAGGTCCATACAAGGCAGGAAATATGTCAAAGAATGAGGAAATCTCGAATGCGGAAGGAAAAAACTATTATACCGTTAAATCCCCAGCAGGTAAAAAATTTACAAGACAATGGCATTTTGACTTAGAGACATTTGAAAAATTAAACAAGGAGGGCAGAATTTATTGGGGTAAAAAAGGCGATTCTGTTCCGTCTCATAAGATTTTCATTAATGAGTTGAGACCTACAACACCGATCTCTTTATTACTCGGAAAAGGTTCTGCAACAAGTGCGAATAAAGCTTTAGAAGAAATGTTTTCTGGTCGTGTATTTGATAATCCAAAACCTATTGAGCTAATTAGTTATCTTTTGAAAATATCATCACAAAATAATTCGACGATACTTGATTTTTTTACTGGCACTGGGACTACCGGTCACGCGGTTTTAGAATTGAATAAAGAAGACGGCGGAAATCGCAAATTTATTTTGTGCACTAATAATGAACTAAACGGCCTTGAAAATGAATTGAGGGAGAAGGGATTAAATGAGAAGGAAATCCAAGAACATGGGATTTGTAGAAAAATTACCTATCCACGGTTAGAAAAAGTAATTAAAGGTTACAAAAAAAATGGTGATGACGATAAAGTAGAAGAACTTGGCGGGAATTTGCAGTATTTTAGGACGGCTTTGATCAAGGATACAAAAAATAAAGACCAAATGAGGATTGATCTGACGGAAAAGTGCACGGAGATGTTGTGTGTTAAAGAGAATATTTTTAATCTTGAAAAAGAAACGGAAGATTATAAAATCTTTTCTTCAAACAAAGGAGACCATTTCTTATGTGTTTATTACAATCTTTACGACGATAGTTTTAGTGGTTTTCTGAAAGAAATCAAAAAGCTCAAGGGAGAAAAAAGGATTTATATGTTTTCAATGGACGGGAAAGTCAGCAAATCTCTTTTCGTTGGAGTGAAAGATTTTGAGATTGAAGAAATTCCGCAGAAGATTATTGATGTTTATAAACAGCTTGTCAAAATGAATATACCGGTCAAGGCAGATATTATTTTCCTTGAATTTGATAAAGCGAACAAAAAAGTGTTTGAAAATAAAGACAAAGACGAAGGGGCGCGAATCCTAAGAGTCGTCCTTGAGAAGACGATACAAAAAATTGCTCAAAAAAACGGTGTAAGTATTTTTAAAGAAAATTCCAAGGAGGAGAAAATATCCGTATTAAATGATACACTGAAAAGCAATAAGGTATTCACGCAAGTGCAATGGGAGGAGAACAAAACCTATTTAACAATCGGTAACCATGCTTCACATGGAGAATATGGCGAGTATGATTTACGACAGATTGAACAGTTTTATAGACATATTCAAATGCTTTTAAATGTTTTTAATATATAAACTTATGGTTAAGGAACTAAAAAGATACCAAGAAAAAGCTGTAGATAAACTAGTTTCAAGGACGAAGGAGCTTTTGGCTGAAAAACTTGATAAAAGAACAATCGTGTTTCAATCCCCGACGGGTAGTGGAAAGACCTTTATGATGTCGCAATATATTGTACAACTTATTGAAGAAATGAAAAACCAAGACCTTTGCTTTTTGTGGTTAAGCCCGGGAAAAGGAAAATTACATGAACAAAGTTTTAAATCACTTAAAAAAGAGTTTGCCGGATTTCCAGATGTATATCTTTTGGAAGAAGAATTCTTTGGTTCTCGACGGACGATAGATAAAAATGAAGTGGTGGTTGGTAATTGGGAGAAGTTGAGCAATAAAGATGGCGTAACAGGAGAGTGGAAGTCAAAATTGATGAAAGATAAGGAGACTGTGAATTTCCGTGAACTTATTGCAAATACTAGAAAAGCGGGGCTAAAGATTATTATGATTATTGATGAAAGCCATTCTCGCGACAAAGCGGAACGAGCGTTTGAATTACGCGAAGAAATCATCAACCCTGATTTAACAATAGAGATGAGTGCAACACCGATTTTGCATGAAGGGCAATATAACGAGAAAGTGACCGTGGAGTCGAACGACGTAATTGAAGCGGGGATAATAAAGAAGGAAATTATTATCAATGAAGACATAGATAAAATAGATGATGATGAGATAACTTCTCAAGAATTGGTAATGGAAATAGCGTATCGCAAGCGATTGGAACTTAAAAAAGCTTTTGAAAAAGAAAATATTGATATCAATCCTCTTGTATTGGTGCAAATTCCCGATAGTGAGGCTGGGAATGATAAAAAAGATTTTGTTGAGAATTTTTTAGGTCAAAGAGACATCAACAAAGATAATCATAAACTAGCAGTGTGGTTGACTGAAGAGAAAGTAAATCAAGAAGCAGAGCTTATAACGAAAAATGACGACGAAGCTGAATTTTTAATTTTTAAGAAAGCGGTTGATACTGGATGGGACTGTCCGCGCGCACAGATATTGGTAAAATTCCGTGAGACAAAAAGTCTGGTCTTTGAAATTCAGACAGTTGGTAGGATTCTGCGAATGCCTGAGGCTTTTCATTACAAAAACGATCTTCTAAATAAGGCCTTTGTATATACAAATGTGAAGAGTTTCTCAGTTAAATATGAGAAAGAAAATCCAAACATTATCAAATCTATCTTTGTCAAACGAGAAGATATATATAAGCCGTTGAAGCTAAAATCGTATTACAGAAATAGGATTGACTATGGAGATATTACCTTTAGTTTCAATGAAGTGCTTGAAGATGTGTTTTGTGGATATTTCTGTATCGACGAGGGCGTTTTTACGGCTGGAATAGGAGATAAAAACAAAAAGAAACTTAAAAATAAGGAAATTGAAATTGATAGCTTGGAAGGTAAAGACGAAATTATTTTAAACAAAACTATTGATGCAAAATTGTTTGACCATCTGTCCGGTGAAGTTATAAAATCTGATGCGAATTTTCAATCTTATTTGTCTGGAGATGATAAAGAAAGAGCTTTTGAAAATGTAATCAAGATAAACCTAAACGGATATGCGCCTAAAAGGTCAACCCCGATAGTAAAAAATGCTTTGTATAATTGGTTTAAAAAATATATTGGTGTCAATCTGCGTGATAACGGTATTATTTATATTCAAAATATCGTGCTCAATAATGCTGATATTTTTGGAGAGCTTTTTGATCAAGCGGTTAGAGAATACAAACCAGTAAAGGATAATGAAATTAAGGAAAAAATTAAGGAAGTGGAAGAATGGAGTACTGAATGGGAAATTGCAGAAAACAGAAATTATAATCCAAACACGTATAAACCGTACAAATATAATTTATCAGTTTATAAACGACCTTATGATAAGAAAGTGTATCTAAGCTTTGCTAGTACAGTTGAAGAATCGTTTATTGACCTATTAGAAGAAAATAACGATAAGATTGCGTGGTGGTGGCAAAACGGAAGTGAGCATATGGCTTTAAACTTCGGTATTAAATATGAAAACGGTTCAACATTTCAACCTGACTTTTTGGTTATGTTTAAAAATGGAAAACTAGGTATATTTGATACAAAAGCTAGTGGACAAAGAGAAGAAGAGAATAAACTAAAAGCAGAAGCACTTCAAAAATATATTAAGGAAGAAATTAAAAGGAAGAATGGAGAAATATTGTTTGGCGGGTTGGTAATTATGGAGGGTAACCATTTTAGAATTAATAGTGATGATATGTATGAACCATTCAAGCCAATAACAGGAGTTAAAGAAAAAAAGGCACAATATAACGCTGGGAGTAAGAGCCAAGGCTGGCAGTATTTTAAAGATTTAATTTAAGGCGACTTTTCTATGCAAACAGCAAATCGAAAAGTTCTATTACTAAACATATAAAAATACTTAACGATAGCTGATTTTATCTTATACTGCGAATGTCCGAATAATGTCTGGGTAAAATGACTATTACAAATGATAAATCAAGACCAAATTTTCGAGAAAATGTATGCGCTATCAAACAAAGCCCAGAAAACGGCTGTCGACGCCATCGAAGGTCCTGTTATGGTTATTGCCGGTCCCGGTA
>CAYHGI010000035.1:0-5248 GCA_964356285.1 uncultured Candidatus Saccharibacteria bacterium | reverse complement strand
GAAAGCATTGTTGCGAGAACCGGAAAAAGCCGATAAGCTACTTGTACGGCAAGAAAAGGAGTGGTTGGCTCTATCGTCTAATGGTTAGGACACGGCCTTCTCAAGGCTGTAATCCGGGTTCGACTCCCGGTAGGGTCACCTGACGAGTGTTTACATCACCAAACTGCGATTTCATGTTGTAGATACAACATAATTCGGGAGTTTTAATAGTTGGGTATTCATAAACAAGATTTTGAGGAAAAAGCAGAGTTCTCAAAACTCTGAGGTCTTTTACATCTAGACTTTTCCAGTTATCAGGGAGATGTTTCAGAAATTCAACACTTGAATCAATTACATTATCTAATTCTAGCTCTGGCGTAGACAGACCATTCATCTCTCTTTCCAAATCAGCAATTTGAGATTCATACTTTTCTCTAGTAGGAATGAAATCTAAATTGGATATTTCTCCTGCAATTCTTAACTCTAGTAATCTATCTTTTTTATCTTTTAGCTCCACTATCCTTGCACGAAGCTTCTTTTCTGAAGATGTTACTGATTGGAGTTCTATTTTATAGGCAAGTCTAATAGCTTCCTTGAGTACATCAAAGAAATCATTATTTGGAGTAAGCCCAACAAGAAATTCAGTGAAATCATTTTCTAATTCCACCTTTTTTATAGCAGTTCTCTTCTCACATAGACCATTGAAGCAACCATAGTATTGATAATACTTAGTTTTACCCTTTGTTTTTCCACCAGAGATGCTTTTGCCACATCCTCCACACTTGATACCACGCAAGGGGTAATCTGGGCTATCCTTATTACGAGGATGCTTACGACCAGCCACGCCTCTGTTTTCAGAGTTAGCATCATTAAACAACTTCTCTGATATTATTGGCTCATGACTTCCTTCTGTTACTATATTGAACTTTGAAAAAACTATTTTTCCAAAATATATTGGGTTCCTAATGATTTTAGCAACTAGTTGGCTACTAACTTTCATTCCATGCCTACTCTTCTGCCCAAGCTTGTTAGCCATGCATGCTAATTCAGGAAAAGTATATTTTCCTGTTGAATATTGCTCAAAAAGCATTTTAACAATTGGAGCCTTATCAGGATGAGGAGCTATGATTTTATTCCCCAACTTATCCCTAGTATTCACATAACCCCAAGGAGCAATACTACTCCATAGTCCTTTTAACAGTCGTGCCTTCATCCCCTCGATAGTTTTTACTGATCTTGCATCATTATCAAATTGAGCGAATGCAGAGAGAATATTTTCATGGAGCCTACCAGAAGGACTATCATCAAAAGATTCAGTAGCAGAAACTACAGATATATCATACTTCTTTAGTAAAACCTTTAATACATGGTAATCAGCAACATCTCTAGACATCCTAGAGACATTATAGAAGACAACCCGACCAATTCGTTTTTTATTCTTCTCACAAAACCTCACCATATTTTTAAGCTCTGTTCTATCAGTAGTCTTTGCTGACTCTCCTTCCTCTCTGAAGACTCGCAATACGGTATGCCCGCTCTTTTTAGAGAACTCACGGCATATTTTTTCCTGACTATCTAAACTAAATCCACTCACTTGTTCTTTTGAGGATACACGAACATATATCACATCTACCTTTTTAATTTCTTTGTTATTAATCATATTGTTATTTAATTAAACCTCTTATTCTTGTAATATCAAAATATCACTTGGGAAACTGAACAGTCAAAATCGTTGTCAAACGGTGGAGACGCCCTTAATGGGGGATTCCCCCCACCTAAGACAACACTACTTGTTTAACGGTACTGTTTTGGCTGTTCTCCAGTGTCTCTAGGCATCATTCGTTGATTTAGAATGTTGCTTAATCTTTAGATGCACAAGAAATGCACCCAAATCATAGAGATTTCGAGCCATCTTCTCAATCTCACCACCACACATTTCAGGGAATTTCTTTTTGATAAATTCCCCAAGCTTCCTAACCCCTTCTTCACTCTGAAACATAGTAGCTATTGCCACTTTTGAGCTTCAAGTCTTCTGTGGAAACAAAAAACTGATGTACAAAAACAACTACATAACTTTCTCAAGTTATGTGTTAGCTTTTAGACATCAGTTGGGCATTGCCACTTCTTCTATCTATTATTGCACTGTGAGTAAGGTAAACATCTCATTATCTTGCAAGTCTAGAGATTCTCATATAGATAGCTAATATAGAGGTACTTCGCATGCTTTTCCCTCACGACAAAAAGGTATTAATAAACGACCTTTATGTTAAGTAACTCGAACTGTTTAAGATGATACATTAAAAAAATAAAAAAAGCAAATCAAAAAAGGCATATGTTGATGATTTTAGTGCAATTGAGATTGACCGTTCACTATGGTACTATTCAAAGACAACTGAATATGAAAAGTAGTCTAAACTTGTAATTAATTTGAATTGCAGGCATGGTGAAAAAATCCTAACAGGGATAAAGAACCCATCACATGGGGTACCCCTGTTAGGTCATATCGGGAAACTGGTATGAGGAGCTTCGGCTTCTACCCATGCGGTGGGCTTTTTGCATTTCAGTTAATAACAAATGGAAAAAAATAATACTAAAATAAATCCTAATTCTGTATCTCTGGCGGGAGAATTTGCTGTTTTATCCCAACTTGCTTTAGAGGGTTTCAATGCCAACATGACACTTGGTCATACAAAAGGGGTAGACATTTTAGTTTCTGACCCAAGAAATAATAAGATGTATAAGTTGGAGGTAAAAACAAATTTACGAAAGGTTCGTACTGAACCGATACACTCAAGGCTCTGGGGAGAGATAGTAAGTACATGGATAATGAGTTATAAAAATGAATCAATAATTGACCCGAATCTGTTCTACTGTTTTGTAAATATAGAGAAAGAAACCAAGAAGTCTAATTTTTATGTAGTACCCAGTAATGTAGTTGCAAAATATATCAGAGACGAAAATGCTCTTTATCGTAGAGAACATGGAATAGGTGACAATGATGCACCTCCTAATAATGCTGTGGGTATGCGTAATTTTAGGCTGGGATTAAAAGGCTGTTCTTCATATAAAATTGATACTCCAACCAAAGAAGAGTATGAAAACAATTGGAATTTCACAATATAAACAACATGCCATGTCAAGAATAATTTATTTTCCAATGTGATATCACCTTTAATTTGTTTGTTTTTCCACAGAGTAGAGGGATACTTAGAAATATATTACTCAATTGAATATAAAAATCGTCAAAACACCATGAAAAAATATCTATCAATTATTCTCTTCCTAGCACTCGGTATACCATTAGTAGCTTTTGCTTCCTGGTGGAATCCTTTTACTTGGTTCAAAAAAACAGTACAAACTACACAGTCAGTTTCCACGACTACTCAACCGACCATTGAAGAGCTAACAAAAAAGGTGGAGACATTACAGAAGCAGATTGATGATGAGAACTCTATCCAAGCTCAAAATCAAAAAACAACTCCTAAAATAATTCAAAGCCAGCCAAAACAATCTACTGTTTCTGTTCAAACAGATTCCACCTTAACGATTGCTAAGTGCAAGGGGCTTTATGATGTTAAAATAGGTAAAATTGAGAATGAAGTAAACGTGAAATTGGTTAATTTAACAAAAGAAATAGGAGATGAAATGGGGATTAATCTTTTCGCTTTACCTGAAGAAATCAAAAATCTACAGGCTCGCCAAAGACAAATTGAAATACAAATGTTGACCGCTCCAACACCTGATTATTCTCAAATGGATCCGTCTAGTATTATTAGGGCTTCTAATGCTAGAGGACAAGAGTTTCAACCCGCACTTTCAAGTGTGGTGCGAGAAATATCCAGAAAAGCAAATATAGCATACGCTGCGAATAAAGCATTAGAAGAAGCAAAGAAAACAATTTATAACAATATTCAGCAACAATATAATGAGGAATATCTAGTATGTCTTAATCAGTAATTAACTTGCACCTCTGGACTTACATAAAATCTCGTAACAAAACTCTAATAGTGGCAGTTATTGCTGTAGTCGTAGTTACTCCTCTAATCATTTGGTCTTTCAAACCGAAAACACACGAACAAAAGCTTATACCAACTGATAGCTTCTGGTGTCCAGAAGTGTATGGGACACAACAAGGATATTACAATAGTATTATGCAGTTTATACGACAAAATCTTAGTGAAAACCCAAATATATCGATTGACACTCTAAACGAAAAAAGGGTCAATCAACTTATTTCTAACCACTGCAGACAAACTCCAATTGATCTTTTAGTTGATTTAGAAAATATGGAGAATTTATGGACAGATATTAAACCCAAGTATCTAATATATAATCCATTGTTACTTAATGAATCAGATAGCGCTGTTGTTACTTGGGTTGGTAAAATTCATTGGGTTATGACCTATGGAAGACTTCTGTTTCAAAATCTTACACCAAATGTTGATTATGAATATTTTATAGCTGAACCAGATGATGTTATTTCTGACGGTGCTTTGCGTTATAGTTCTACAACAAGAGATATAGGTGACGACGATGTTGTAAAGGTAGTAGGAATTGTCAAAGATAGTTGTTTTTGGACAGATGGTGTCAGTGATACAGATTATAAAGGATGTGTTCCATGGGTGGAGATAATCAAAATTACACAACTATAAAGGGTGACGGAGCAAGATGTACTTAAAAAACTAACAATAGTTAGAGTATATTCTATGAATCCAGCCTAATAATAAATGGCTTTTCATAATTTCCGCCAAGTTCAATATTTTCCTTTGCTTTTCCAGCTACTTGATTGAGTAGGTATTCCCCCACTCTTGTATCTGGAAGTCTGGTAAATATTTTCCCTTGTTTTCCAATGTAGAACAATCCTTTGGCAGAATCTATCTGAGCGGAAACAATTGGAGCAAGATGTTCAACGATTGAGGTTATGAGAAACTCACGAGCTTTCTCCGAAGCAATTGTATGTTTTGCCTTCTTTCTTCCAGCCCCTTCTCTTTTTCCTCCATTTTGTTTTACAGTGTTTTTGTCCATAAATGTTATAAAATCAAATAATCAGCTACATTAAATAAATGTTATTAATAGGTTTTAATTCCGTTAAGGGCTTCTCCTCGCAAGAGCTTTTTGCTCAAAATGTTGATAAGACGGCTTATTTTCAAAGTTGGATATGATGTTTTCTAGCTTGGAAAAGAATTCAACAAAGGGTTTTGAATCTGGTATCGTTAGGGTCACAGATTTTGAACGAGCAAAGCGAGTAAGAATTTAATACTCGGAAGCC
>CAYHGI010000034.1:3790-5323 GCA_964356285.1 uncultured Candidatus Saccharibacteria bacterium | reverse complement strand
TATGAAATTGTTAGTAAAAGGATATAATAGCTAGGTCTTGCCTAGTCATTTTTTTGTTGACAAATGCGCTCGGGGGGTATGCTTATAGTATATGAAAAAATATACATTGTTTTCACTTATTTTTGTTTTGTCTTTTATTTTCTTAGGTTCTTTTAATACCGCAAACGCAGAAAATTGCGCTTCTGGTGAGTTGTTTAATACAAGAACAGGCGAGCGTTGCGCTGGCTTAGTTTCGGTTGTTTTATGTCCGTCCGGCGATGTATTTAGTTCGCTCACCGGTCAGCGTTGCACTGTGTGGGAAGGAGATGATTCTTCTTCAACTGTAGCGCGGTTTAATAGTTTATTCAAACCAACCTTCAAAGTTGGCTCCAGGGGCGATGAGATTAAAACCCTCCAGCAATTTCTGAAAGACGAGGGCTATTATTTCGGCAAAGTCGATGGTAAATACGGAAGAATTTCCGCCCGAGCGGTCAAGGATTTTCAGGATGATAATAACCTCTATTTGAAAACACAAATTCCGGTGCCTAGCGTTCCTGAAGTGATTGTGCCCTGTACTGCCAACTCAAACAGCGCAACCTGTATAACAGATCAAAAATCTCCGGTTATCAGCGGAATAGACGGACCACAGTCGTTAAATGTAAATCAAACTGGGACTTGGAGTGTGTCAGCCTATGACCGATTTGGAGGCAGTCTTTCGTATTCTGTAATTTGGGGAGATGAATATTACGCAGATTCAAATGCCATGTCTCCGTCTGCTCCTCGTCCACTTCAACAGTCAGCGACATTTACCCATATATACTCTGCTCCTGGCACTTACACACCTACTTTTATCGTTTCAAATAGTAATGACAAAAGTGCTCGAACAAGTTTGAGCGTGAATGTGGGAAATACCACGACGACCCCTTTTATTACTGTTACACGTACAGGCACGGGCGACATTGTAATTGATCCAGCTTATCCTTCTACGTCGAACGTCATTTTTACTGCCAATGTTTCAGGAGGTACAGGAAAATACAAGTACTATTGGAGTTTTGGTGATGGAAATATAGGAGAGGGCTCAGTATTCCAAGGCAGTCAGGATGTCATGGGTCACCGTTATACAACAGCTGGTCTGTATTATGTCTCTGTCTATGTAGTTGATTCTAATGGTACAGTTTCCAATAAAGCTGAACTTAAAGTAAATGCAGTTGTCAAGCCTACTGCAAGCCAATACCACTCTGCCGACACGAATAAAGATTGGAAAATAGATCAAAGCGAACTTGATGATTTCACCACTCTCTTTAACTACCGTTCGGGCACAGTGCGCACAGGGGAATATTCTGCCTATCAAATATGTACCATGAGCATTCCTCCTACATGTGGTGCGGTCCAATATATCCCAGGCCCAGAAAGGTCCAAGTCTTTTCCAACTCATTCCGCGGATTCAAACAAAGATTGGAAGATATCTCTCTCAGAGCTTTTGCGCGTAATTGAGCTTAAAAATGCGGGTGGATACCAAGTTCAAGCTGGCACCGAAGACGGTTTTGCGCCGAT
>CAYHGI010000034.1:0-3690 GCA_964356285.1 uncultured Candidatus Saccharibacteria bacterium | reverse complement strand
TGGGAAAAAGGAAAAACTTACGGAATTACATGGACTTCATCAAATGTAGAACTTGTGTCAATTAGAGTTATAGATACAATAACTGGGTCGGAATATAGATTTATGGAATATGGGCTTCCGCCTAGTAGCGGCATGTCAGCAAATCAGGGTTATTTTGCTTGGACAGTGCCACAGTCAGTCACTAGTGGGTCTAATTATAAAGTTGTTATAGTAAATTCAAGTAATACTTCTATATCAGATATAAGCGATTTGACTTTCACCATCACCGCTCCGCCGACTTCAACTTCCCCTGTCATTTCTGTTTCCAGTCCGACCCCAGGAGCTATTTATAAGATAGGTGACAGAGTAAATGTAAATTGGTCTGTTAGTGGTTCAATTCCGACCTCTTGGCCGACGGATAATGTAGGTCATCCGCAAGTTATTATTGATTTGTACACAAGTGGTGGCAGTTTTGTTCAACATCTCTCAGCTTTGCATGGTGGAGGTCCTGTGTTCCCCTTTGATGTTCCCAATGTAGTAGCTGGTAGTTATGAAGTGAGAGTATGGGCTGTGAATAATCTCCCATACTTAGGGCAAAGCGGAACTTTCACCATCACCGCTCCAGTAACTCCGGTAGCTATTCCTTTCATTTCTGTCGTTAGTCCGAATGGGGGAGAAACATGGGAGGCGGGGAAAACTTATACATTTCGGTGGTCTTCACAAGGAATAGAAAAAGTTACTATAAATCTTGATAATCTTGATACTGGTTCACGTTTTGGGACTCTTGATTTTGGTCTGGATGTACATTCCGGACAAGCATCGTGGACAGTACCTACGATAGATTTTCCAGCAGGTCGCTATAAAGCATTCATGATTTCTTTCGATCCCAGTGCAAGTAGCTGGCCAAGTGACTCGAGTGATTCTAATTTCACCGTTACTACTCCTACGGTTGCCCAATGCACCGACTTTGATTCTACAACAGGTTTCCGCTGCGGTTGCACTTCGACTTCCGGATATAGTTTGACGACCGGCGCGGCTTGCGGTACTACGAGTGTTTCTCCTTCCATCACTGTAGCTTCAGTAACTGCAAACCCTGGCACGATAAGTTCGGGAGACAGCGTAAAACTCAACTTCACTTGGCCGTCTGATACGACACGTGCTGTTATATCTCTCGGATGCCCGTTTCTTGTTTCAGGAGTTGGATGTAGTACGAACACTGTAGTTACCTCGAACAGCGATTATACATTCATTCTCACAAACACATCGGGATATGTGCAAAATGTGTTGGCTGAATATACCGTCTATACATCAAGTAATTCTTACGGGAGCAAGGTTTCTACGCAATTTATGGTGCAATCACAGCCATTATGTTCAGGAACGGAGCCGTCTTCGAATAACTATACAACCAAAGGCTCGATATTTACTACAAACACATCGGTGACTAGCTGGTTATATACTACATCCGGAACACCCGCTTCTTGTCAATATACATGCACGAACGGTGGAACAAATAACGGTAACGGTTGCTCTGCTCCTGTGACTGCCCAATGCACCGATTCTGACGGCGGTGTAAATATAGATGTTGCCGGGCTGACTGACGGGCGGGTAAACGGACTCGGTTCTTACTTCAATGATTCATCCGTAGGTTCAAATGGCGGACAGTGCTCCGGTACTGATTGTACCGCTGTCGCCGAAGGTTACTGTACTTCTGACAATAAAGTAACGAATTATTTATATCAATGCCCGAGTGGGTATTCTGTCAACGGAGCCTGCGCTACAAAATCGGTTAGTTCTAATGTAGGAGGTCTGAACTTGTCGGCGTCCGCAATTTCCGCATCTTCTACTTCAACAACTGAAAACGCTATCGACACTTCATCTTTCCATTTCACACAATTTCTTGAACAAGGTTCATATGGAAATGAAGTTATGGAGCTTCAAAAGTTACTGAATAGATTAGGATACTACAACGGAAATTTTGACGCGATTTTTGGTCCCAAACTAAAAGAAGCCCTCATTAATTTTCAAATTGCCAATGGATTGAAAGGCGATGGAATAGCAGGGTATGAAGTGCGAACATTTTTGAATAAATAAGCTTGTCTTTTCTTTGGAAAGTACTAGAATGGGTGGATGGAAATTCTAGGGAAAATACTGGGCAATCCGGCGCGGGTTAAGATAATGAGACTCTTTTTGCTTAATAGAGGAAGGCGTTTTACGAATAGGGATGTTGCCAAGCGAAGCCGCTTGAAAAGCGATATCGTTCGCCGGGAACTCAAATTGCTTTCATCGGTTAATTTTATCAGAAAGCGCGCCGCCGACTGGTCGTTTAATTATTCTTTCAAATATGCTGGAGAATTCGAAGATCTTTTAGTCCGGTCCGATAACTTAGATAAAACAAAACTTTTAAATAATTTTAAAAAAGTTGGACGAGTAAAGCTTATTGTGGTTGCGGGCGTCTTTATCAAAAATGACGATAGTCGGGTGGATTTATTAATTGTGGGAGATAAGATGAAACGGGGCAAGATAGAAAAAGTAATCCGCAGACTTGAGGCGGAAATTGGCGCAGAGCTTGTTTATGCTATTTTTGACACTAAAGAGTTTATTTACAGGCTGAATATGTATGACAAACTTGTCCGAGATATCCTGGACTATCCGCATGAGGTTCTTTTACAGGTTCGGGAGTTATCCACACAGGCCTTAAAAAAGGGCTAGAATTTGATATACTGTAGGCAGAACTTTCTAAGGTCGAAACTTAACAAAGTGCTTTTTTGGTTTATTATTATTAGTTTCCGCCAAAGGCGGATCAGCCTCTGGCTGAAATTATAAATTTATGAATAACATTTGGATAACATGGGGTGAAGTTTTTAACACATCACTTCAGGAATTATGGTTGGGTTTTATTCAATTTGCTCCAAAGCTGGTGATCGCGATCATCTTCTTTGTGGTTGGTTGGGTTTTAGGCAATATTATCGCTAAAGCTCTTGAGCAAGTTTTTCGTTCTCTGAAGATTGATAATCTTTTAAGATCTATCGGTGTGGAGAATTTCTTTAGAAAAGCGGGGATGAATTTAAACTCCGGATACTTTATTGGAGAAGTGGTCAAGTGGTTCGTGATTGTTGTTTTTCTTATTCCTTCGCTTGATTTGGTCGGTTTGAACAGCATTAAGGATTTCTTGCAAAATGATGTGTTGGGCTTCTTGCCTAAGGTTATCGTGGCGGCCCTTGTTTTAATAATCGCTTCAATTGTGGCGGAAGGTCTTTCTAAGACAATTGCCGCTTCTGCCAAAACGATGAACTTAAATTTGGCCAATATGCTTGGCGCTGTGGCAAAGTATGCCGTTTGGATTTTTGCTTTCATTATTGCTTTGGGACAGCTCGGAGTCGCTCCTTACTACATGAGCGTTCTCTTTACCGGCATCATTGCCATGCTCGCTATCGGCGGCGCTTTGGCCTTCGGTTTGGGAGGTAAAGATGCGGCGGCGCGCTTTATAGCCAAGGTGAGCGAGGAAGTTTCTCACAGGGGATAGATTTTTAGTCCCGACGTAAAGTCGGGACTCCGACCGAAGCGTCGGGGCTTATAGCTTTTAGTTGCAAAAAAGATGTCACTGGTTGACATCTTTTTTGGTTTAGATTATACTCCTTTTATCAGTATGAATATAACAAGAAACAGTTTAAAAAGGCGGCGCTAAGAAGCAGACTTTCTTTTGTCTGTTGG
>CAYHGI010000033.1:0-5679 GCA_964356285.1 uncultured Candidatus Saccharibacteria bacterium | reverse complement strand
CTTCCGCCACGCCCTCGCTCGGACTGCCTTTTTTTTCGACGGAATTGGAGGCCGTGCCAATTTCATTGGCGCGCCGCTTTGATTTTTGATTTTTTCTGCGAATTATCAAGACGCGAAAAAAGATGCGACAGCAAACTTAAAGCGTCGAGACAATCTTTTTCCGTAAACAAGCCGGAATCCCTAAGATCGCATACCTCTTCATGGGCAATTGGAGAACGAAACGCTTGCCACATCGCAATTGCCAACATTCTATGACCTTCCGTAATGTTTGTCATCGTCACTACCTCAAAAGAATTTCCATCTGGTTTTTTATATTTATCCGTTACGGATAATTTGGGGCTTGTAAGGCTAAAAACGTTTTCTATCAATGCTCTGTCGGTTATTGATTCTCCTGATTTTTTCTTTAGTTCGTTAATATATTTTTTTGCCCCTTCGAAAACCGCAGTATAAAAATCTTCCTTTTTATAATAATTAAAAACGACTTTTTGCAATGTAGCGTGTAAATTACGCCAATGAAAATATGGGTAAGGTTTAATGATATTCTGCAAACCTTTTAAACTGTTTACCGTTTGCTCTTCTGCCATTTCGGAATCTTTTAACAAGGCACTCACAATCGGATCCAAATCCTTATTAATATTGGCTGGAATATGTTCTCGCCATTCACTAATCTTTATTCCCGTTTTCTTTTCCAGTTCTTTGTTTCTCATTTCGGCTCTTTTTTTGCGCCAATCTTGTTCCAGCCATCTAATCAAATCTTGCAAATAAATTTTTAATTTCTGCATTTCTGGGTGCCCCCAATTAAGAGATTGCCTGTTCGTCGCAATGACATCGTCCTCTAAATCGTCGATGAAATCGACTTCCAGCCATCCCGTCAAGTAGGAAAAAAAGTGGCTTGACGTGCTGTCCGAAAAATATTCTGGATTATTTACAAGTTTTTTTCTTGAAAATAAAGCTATGCCTCGCATATTTGTTTTTGGCGAAATTGGTTTTTTCGTCGCTATCAATTGACCGACGATTTGTTCTTTTTTGGCATAATCAGTCACGAGTTTTGAATCTTGAGGAATATTCCATTCGATTTCTTTTTCCAGTTCGGCGTATTTTCTCTCATTTTCAACATTAATCGGGGTGTCGGAATTATGGTATATGGTTATTTCAAAGCCCGGGTCGATGATGAAAATTTTTGACAAACTGGTAGCGAGATTTTCAGACGAAAAATCCGTTTCTCTTTGAATTTTCCTTAAGACAATCTTAGTGCCGTGCTTACCAGACGGACAAGCTTCGTCTTTTTTAACAACTTTTGGCTTGTATTCTTTATCCGCCGACTTTATATCCTCCCAACACATTGAAAACACATTTTCTTTCCCGTTCTTTTCTGTGGTTATTTCTATTTCGTGAGCAATGCCAAAAAAAGACAATTTCCCTAATCCTTTTTTGCCGATTATTTTTCGTCCTTTTGGAGTTGTTTGAGCATGGTCTTCAACCCTGCGATTTCTTCCGATTCTCAAAAATTTATCATTGATTTCGTCAAAAGTCATACCTATCCCATCATCTTCAACGATAATCTCTTTTTCTTCGTTTATATCGTTTAACCTTAACGCAACATGTTCTGCGTCGGCATCGTGAGAGTTCCCGATAAGCTCCGCCAAAACTGGTGGCAAAGTCGAATACATCCGGACACCGAGGTGTTCTATCGTATTCGGATCAAATGTCATTTTTAATTCTTTTTGCGGCATAGTTGAAATTATATTTATTTGGCGAATATTACGATTTGCTCGCCGATTATTTTGGCAAACTTCGGAGGCACGGCGTTACCTATCATTTTTGCTATGGAAGCTATGCTCGTTCCGATAAATTCATAATTTTCGGGAAAAGTTTGCAAAGTCGCTCCCTCTCGTAAAGAAATTGCCCTGTTTTCTTCCGGGTGGGCAAAACGTCCGTTACTAATGCTAAAAAATTTCGTGGTGATTGTCGGAGACGGTTTGTCCCACCACATGCGTCCGTAAGTATCATAAAATTTTTTCTCGCCGGAAGCGTAGCAAACTAATTGAAGGGTTTTTTTATTTTGCCAACCCGATCTGTCCCCGCCGTTTTTTTCGGTCATTTGCAGCCGCTCCAAATTTTTTTTGCTCAAATTCGAGGCGGTGTGCAAAAATTTCGTTTTGTCTTTGGTACCGGCTTTTATCTTTGGAAATCCGTTTTTTGTTCCAAGCACATCTCTGACGGTATTTTTTTTGCCGGTTGGTTCGGGTAAGGAAATCCCCGAAACACGCGAAGCCAACAATGTAAAACGTCTTCTCCTTTGCGGCACGCCGTATAAAGACATATCCGTAACGCTATGTGCGACACTATATCCGAACGATTCCAGAGCGGCGATGAAATTTCCCATCGGACCTTCTCTTTTTGAAGATATGCCGGGTACATTTTCCACCACGACAAAGCCCGGCCTGAAATATTCGACAAACTTTTGAAAATCCAGAATCAAATTTTTTGTTTTCCTTGATTTCTCCTTGCTTGTTCGGATAATGCTCCAAAATTGACAAGGAGCACAACCGGCAAAAATCATATCGTCATCGTTTTTTTTGATGTTCAAATCACACTTCAAATCGTCTGGCGAATATTTTGTTATATCTTTTTTTAGAAAAATCGCCCCTCTGTTGTTTTTTTCAAAAGTTTCTTTACACGAGCCGTCGTTATCAATGCCGGCCAATACCGAAATACCGGCAGCCATAAGGCCGTTGGTAAGCCCGCCCGCGCCGGAAAAAAAATCTATGGCCTTGAGACGATTTTTTATCATATACTTTTTATTATTTTATTCGTTGAAAATCAAATTTAAAATTTTTTTTCTTTAAGTCGTGTTCCCAAATTCTTATAATTTGCCACTTCGTTTTTTTATAATACCGACTGACCGCTTTATCACGCCGCTTGTTCCCGTTTATTTTTTCCGTCCAGAATTTTCGTCTTATCGCGGGAAGGCGACAATGTTTTTTACATCCATGCCAAAAACACGAATCTATAAAAATCACCGTTTGGTGCTTCGGTAAAACAATGTCCGGTTTGCCGAAATATTTTCCCGAATTTTTGCGATAACGAAAACCTTGTTTCCAAAGTTCTTTTCGAAACAATGTTTCGATTTTGCTGCCCTTGCTTTTGACATGAGACATTATCTCGCTTCGCTTTTGTTTTGATACTGTGTCCATACATACGCTAGATTTGAATTTGCCAATCAGCCGGCAAAACAACTTTGTTGTATTTCCGGCTTACCATAAATGGCTTTATCTCTTTGCTTGACGGAAACTCTGCGTCAAATTCCCTCTGAACATCTTTGAGTAAGTTTAAGCCAAGATTGTCCCGATATTTCTTGCTCAAACAAAGTTTATACCACTCGTCTAAATCGTTGATAGTGATAATGCCTTGTATTCGCTTGCTCAAACCAACCTGTTTGAGCAAGGACTCTATTGCTCCTTTTTCTGCGTCTATGCAAACGATAACGATTTTGTCGGCAGCGATCTCGTCCGTTATATCCTCCATCAATTCTGTCGTAAGTGTAAGGTGTTTGACTTGTATTGCTGGTCCGAAATTTGTCCACATATCCAAACCTCTATCGGCGGCGTTCGTAACCCCAACCCGATAAAGAGCGGCGGGCAAAACAAGGCGAGTTTGTTTTGCGTCAATTCCTAAAACCATTTTTATAAATCGCTCAAAGTCCTTCAAAATTTCCGTGTCTTTGTTTCCAATCTCTAAAGTTATCTGCGCCTTCAGCGCACGAACAATTGAGGCAAATAAGGCGTAAACCAGAATCTCATACATTTTATCCACACTACGTCTAAGCCCGGGCGTGATTTGGAAAAGAGCAACCAGTTTCATTATTGAGAAAGCGTCTGCTGATGACGATTTAATATATTTTTCAACTCCACGGACGGACGAAAGACGAGCCTCTAACGATTTATAAATAAATGCCTCAATAAAACCCTTGCCTTTCTTGTTGATTATTCCCAACTGCGCAAGCAAAGCTGGAGGCATAGCATTGGTTTCAAAAATATTGTCCTGATACTTTTGACTCGATGTGCTTCGCCGACCAACCAAAAGCAACGACACCTCATCACGCCATCGTTTCGATATATTTCGATATGACTCCAAATCGTTCAAATCCCAACCTTTTTCTGTTCGGTGATGAAATAGAATTTCAGCGATTTGAATTGGCTTATACAAATGAACGCGCGACTTGCGTATCACTGTTTCCAATGCTTGTTTTGAAAGATTTTTAGTGGGCATATATTTTTACAAATTTTTCCTTTGTGTTAAATAAATCAACCTGAACCGGTTTGTGTTGCGGCCTTTGAGTCATCGCTTGAACCATCGCACGCGCCACGGCTTCAATTTTCGGCACAACAACACTATTGCCAGCCTGCTTTCTTGCTTGTGTGTCCGGTACGACAATTTTGAATGTGTCAGGGAAGCCCTGCAATCGCAACATTTCTCTTGGTGTAAGTCGCCGCTCTCCATTCACAGTCAAATAATTATATGAACCGTTGGCGCGCAAGGCGCATGAATGTGAATGTATCCCAAGATTACCACCTTTATTTTCATGCAAAACAACGGGACGAAAGGTGATTTTTTTGTTTTGCTCTTTAAGTTTTGTTTCCAATTTTTTGCGGAAGTAGTCGCTCAAAAAATGTTTCTTATCAATCTCGTTGTCTGGCTCTAAAATATCAGCAAGCGTTTTTGTTTTCACCCCATTTTTTGGAAATTCAAAAGGGTAATTTTTTTTGAAACCCACTATCATAATTCGTTCTCTTTTTTGCGGTACCCCAAAGTTAAGGCCATTCAGCACCTTGTAATGCACAAAATATCCCAAGCTCTCTAGTTTTTCCAAAATTACCTTGAAAGTTCTGCCTTTGTCGTGAGTTGTAAGTTGCTTTACATTCTCCAATAAAAACGCTTTCGGTTGTTTTGCTCTCAAAATACGCTCAACATCAAAAAACAAAGTCCCGCGCGTATCTGCAAACCCTAATTTGTTGCCAATAATACTAAATGCTTGGCATGGAAAACCACCAGTCAAAATGTCGTGATCTGGAACTTCTTCGGCAACTAATTTTGTTATGTCGCCGTGCGGCTTATCTCCAAAATTTGCCTCATACATAACTTGGCATGGCTCGTCCCATTCAGAAGTAAAAACACATTCGCCGCCTACACGCTCAAAAGCAATGCGTATGCCACCAATGCCCGCAAACAAATCTATGAAGGTAAATTTTTTGCCGTTTTTATTTGCCATAATTATTTGATTAAATCCTCAATCGGCACATTCAACGCCTTGGCGATTTTTTTGAGCGTATCAATAGTCGGGTTTTGTTGCTTGCCTGCTTCAATGTTGATTATCGTATTATTGGAAACATCGGCAAGCCGGGCCAACTTTTCCTGCGATAAACCCAGTTTTTCCCTTGCTCGTTTTATTTTGCTTGACTCTACCATATTTGAATAGTAATATTAAATTGTGGTATAATTGAATTATGCTCAAACTTCGCAACCACAATATAATATTACCAAAATATTTGGAAATAGTAAAGAAAAAAGGGAGTTCCTTAACCTTTTCCGCGCAGGGAGGGAGGGGCAAGGAAAAGATTGTATCCGCCGAAAAAACCTTTTGCCGAAGCGAGGACGGCTCGGCAGGAGGGGGTTGGG
>CAYHGI010000032.1:0-6196 GCA_964356285.1 uncultured Candidatus Saccharibacteria bacterium | reverse complement strand
TCGAACGGTCCGTATTTGAAAGTGTAAAATTTTCCTTTTCTTTCCTCGTAAACAATTTCATCGTCGGAAATGACCGTTTGTCCTTTTGGGTCCCAATTTACAATTCTATGTCCTCGATAAATGAGGCCATCGTCATACATTTTTTTGAAAGCGGTTCGGACGGCCAGATTTCGGGCTTCGTCAAAAGTGAATGCCTCCCGAGACCAGTCAAGAGAAGCTCCCATTTTTCGTAGTTGTTTTACTATGGTTTTTCTACTGTCTGCCACGAATGCATCAACGCGCTCTAAAAATTTTTCTCGGCCAATATCTTTTTTCTTCAAACCCTCTTTTTCCAGCATTTTTGTAATCTTGGAGTCAGTGGCAATGGCCGCGTGATCTGTGCCCGGCAACCAAAGAGTTTTTTTTCCTTGCATCCTGTTATAACGGATCATTGTGTCCTGCATTGAATCTTCAAGCGCGTGACCCAGATGCAGAACTCCAGTAGCATTAGGCGGGGGAAGCACTATTGAAAAATAAGGAGCATCGGCTTTGGTTATTCCTTTTTTTACACACACATCCGGATTAAAAAAACCGCTATCTTCCCATAGTTTGTATATTCTTTCTTCGGTTTCTTTCGGACTGTACGGCTTTAGCAGTTTTTCCGGCAATTCTCCATTCATCTCCAAATAATATCATATTAGAGCCTTAAATTACCAGTTGCCTTTATAGTTTCTAGTTTAGGAGTTCTTCTCTTGTTTTTTACGTAATTTAAATATCCGGCGATGCCGATCATCAAGGAATTGTCTCCCGCCAGTCCTTTGGCGGGGAAGAGAATCTTCATTTTTTTTCCGCCAGAGGCGGGTCCGCCTAGGGCGGACATTTCTTTTTGCAGATGTGTATTGCAAGCCACTCCGCCGGCAACGATTAAAGTTTTTACTCCGTATTTTTCTATCGCTTTCTTTGTTTTATAAACCAACGGTTCAATGGCGGCATTCTCAAACTCTAAGGCTATTTTTGATTTTGTTTCGTCATCTAGTTTTTTCACCCCGCCTAGCTCAGGCGGGGCAAGTTTTCTTATCAAATAAAGAACAGCGGTTTTTAATCCGGCATACGAAAAATTAAAATCTTTGCTGTGCAACATCGGGCGGGGGAGGGAGAACGGCAGAACTTGCCTTTGCAGAGCACGGATATTTTTCTGCTGAAAAATTCCTCGTGCTCGCGCCGTCGCGCTCCCAAGTCTCTGCAAAGGCAAGTTCTGCCTCTCTTTTTCTGCTAGTCCCGAAATCTCCGGTCCGCCGGGGTAGGGAAGATCGAGCATTCTGGCTACTTTATCAAAGGCTTCGCCTACGGCATCGTCTAAAGTCTCTCCTACGATCTCATAGTTCATCCACTTTTTAGAAAGCACCAATTGCGTGTGTCCTCCGGAAACAAGCAGGGAAAGCATTGGAAATTTAAAATTGGAAATTGAAAATTTGCCTCTGGCTTTCCCAAAGACAGAGAGTATATGCCCTTCCATGTGATTCACTGGAACCAAGGGCACTTTCCATTTTTTAGCCAAATCTTTTGCGAAAGTGATGCCTTCCCAAAGGCACATTTCTAACCCTGGGCCATAAGTTACAACTATGACATCAATGGGTTTTTTGTTTTTTTCTAATTTAGCCTGCTTCAAACTTGCTTCTAAAACAATTGGCAAGTTTTTTGCATGCTCTCTTTTTGCCAGCACAGGAAAAACTCCTCCATGGGGAATATGCACCTTTATTTGGGAATTCGAACTATTTGCCAAAACTTTTCCGCCCAAGGCGGATTTGCCTTTGGCAGAAAAAGATCCCTGCATTTCCAAAATGCTAATACATGTGTCATCACACGATGTTTCGATTGAAAGTATTTTCATGTGGGCGGTACAAGAATCGAACTTGTTACCTCGTCGACGTCAACGACGCGCTCTAACCAAATGAGCTAACCGCCCATTTTATATTTATAGCATTTTCCTTTAATTTTTCAAATAAATCTATTTACTATAAACTCTGCTATCGCAGTTTTTATAGTATTTATGATATACTTTATTCATGAGTTTAGTTTTTGAGATCTTGAAAGAATTAAATCATAAATCTTTCTCATACAAAGGGGTTTCGGTAAATTTTTTTGGTATTCCAAAATTTAAAAGATACTCTCAAAATTCTCTAAGTGGAACTTTGTCTCGTCTTTACAAAGAAGGTTTTGTAGAGAATATTGACGAGAGATTGAAACTGACTCTCAAGGGTCAAAAATATATAAAGAGAAAATTTAATTCTTTAAAGCAATTTAACTGCGTATTTGAGAAAGATGCGTCTAAGAACCTTATTGTGATGTTTGATGTTCCAGAGACTAAAAAAGCTGAAAGGGAATGGCTTCGTTGGCACTTAAAGAAATTTCATTATTCCATGATCCAAAAAAGCGTGTGGGTCGGTCCATCGCCGTTACCAAAAGAGTTTTTAGATTATCTCGAGGCTATAAAAATAAAAGATGGTTTTAAGACTTTTAAACTAACGAAAGGCTACGACTTTCAAAAATAGACTAGATCGCATACTTTATTTTCCGCTATCGCAAAGTTTGAAGTATTTGAGAGGCAGATAATTTCTATGGCAACTTTTCCTGAATCCTCTCAAGCGCCAGAATGAAAGCGCCCATACGCAGAGATGTTTTATATTCTCGAGCCTTGGCTGATGTTTTTTGAGACGCTTCTTCCATTATTTTCTTTAGTTTTTTGAAAACTTCTTTTTCTGTCCAATGTTTTCCTTTCAAATTTTGATCCCATTCAAAATAAGATACTGTAACACCTCCGGAATTCGCCAAAATATCCGGCACAACTGGAATGTTCTTTTTGAACAATATTTCATCGGCTTCCGGCGTCACAGGCCCGTTGGCAAGCTCTAAAATAGCTCTAGCTTTTACTTTATCGGCATTCCGGTCATTTATTACATTTTCAAAAGCGGCAGGCACCAAAAGGTCGCAGGGGAGTTCCAACAATTCTTCATTGGTTATGTTTTCAGCTCCCGCAAAATCTTTTAAGCTGCCGGTATTTTTTTTATGACTTTCCACTTTTTGCAGGTCCAGCCCTTCTTTTTTAAATATGGCGTTCTTGGAATCGGAAATCGCTATAACTGTATGTCCGTTTTCGGCAAAAATTCGCGCCGCGTTGCCACCGACATTTCCGAATCCCTGAACAGCCACTCTGCATTTTTCCGGCAAACCAAGTTCCGTGCGAAGCGTGTCAAAAACGTAAAATCCTCCCAACCCTGTGGCCGGTTTTCTACCTTCGGATCCGCCTTTTTCTATCGGTTTGCCGGTAAAAGTAGCTCCCGTATTGTCACCCGTTATTTTTCCGTATTCGTCTGCCATCCAAGCCATTATTTCCGGCGTAGTGTTCACGTCCGGCGCCGGTACATCTTTGTGAGGCCCCAAAACATCAGCCAGGGCTTTTACCCATCCGCGAGAGAGCCTTTCCAATTCTCCTTGGGATAAATCTTTCGGCTCAACCGCTATTCCGCCCTTGCCCCCACCCATCGGAATTCCAGCTACCGCGCATTTGAGTGTCATCCAAAAAGCGAGCGCCTTCACTTCATTTATTTCGGTTTTAGGATGATATCTGATTCCTCCTTTATAGGGCCCGAGCGCGTTATTGTATTGCACCCGATACCCTTCGAATATTTCCATGGAGCCATCGTCCATTTTAACTGGAATATAAATTCTAATATCATGGTTAGGCTTGCGAAGGCTGGACATTAATTCGGCGCTGAAGTTTTTTATTTTGGCGACCTTATCCAACTGCGCCATGGCATTTTGAAATGGATTTTGCATATATTAAAAATTATACAGCAAATTTTTCTAATATCTCGAGTTCTTTCTTGGAGTTGGCGGCTAGCGCCTCAATTGGATTAATACTAATTGATTCAATAGCTCTGCCTTCTTGCATGGCGATTTTTACCAAGTCAGTCAAATAATATTCTTTTTGGGCGTTGTTGCGACTCAGAGTTTTTATTTTTTCCCAGAGCCAGGAACATTCGAAGCAGAAGTAAATAGGATTTATTTCGGTGATTTTTTTCTCTTCTTCAGTTGCATCTTTGAATTGCACGTCTTTGACTATATTTCCTTTTTTGTCGCGTACTATTCTTGAAAAACTTTTATAGAAAGCTTCGCGGAAATCTTCAAAGTTTGGAAGTTTGGCCGTAGCCATCGTGATCTTTACTCCAGACTTTAGATGTGTCTCGGCAAGATTTTTAATAGTTTCAGAGCTAATAAACGGGTGGTCGCTTGGTAGGACCATAAGGTTATCAGTTTGGTTTTTAAGAATTTTCTCTGCATTTCTAACTGCATGTCCGGTGCCTAGCTGTTCCTCTTGAACTATGTATTCATATGTATCTCCGAGCTCACCCAGTATAAGTTCTCTCTGATGACCCACAATGATAGTCGGTCTCGCATCTACGCCAGACTTTTCGATTGCTTCTAAAATCCATCGGATCATTGGTTTTCCGCCTACCTTTACAAGGGCTTTTGGCAACTCACTTTGCATTCTGTTTCCTTTGCCCGCGGCTAGGATTATTATTTGTATCTTATTATTCATGTTTCGGGATTATATACTAAATTGTATTTTTTTGCTGTTGTTTCGCGCTTACTGATTTTTTCCAAAACTTTCGGATCGCCTTTTCGGATCGCGGGTCGTTGCTTCGCAACGACCCGCTTTTTTTTGCAATTAAGCGCAAAAATGTTATCATAATAGAATTATGTCCATAGAAGCGCCAGATATTGAATCAAAAGCTGATAAAATTTCAGTTAAATTAGCTCAAAAAGAAGAAGAGCGCGACAAAAGAATTGTGGATCGTTTCAAAAATGGCGACGAATCTGCTTTTGAAGAAATTTTTAATCTTTATTGGGAAAGAATCTTTAGTTTTATTCTTCCTCTTTTACGCAATCGTCAAGATGCAGAAGAGGTAGCTCAAGACACTTTTATTCGCACTAACCGTGGTTTAGTTAATTTCAGAGGTGATTCGTCTTTCTCTACTTGGTTGCATAGGATTGCCTTAAATTTAGCCAGAAACAAATACTAGTATTGGCGGAGAAGAAAACGAGATCAGTCTTTTCCGATTGACGAACCGTTTAGCCTTGATAATAATATGAGATTTGCTGATGTTTTAGCTACCGAAACACCTTCACCCAGCAATGAAGCTGTTAATAAAGAGTTTCAAAACAATATTGCAATTGGAATGGAAAAATTATCTCCCCGACACCGTGAGATTCTTACATTGCGTAATGTATTGAACAAATCATATGAAGAAATTGCAGATATTCTTGGAATTAGTGTTGGAACCGTAAAAAGTCGGATTGCGCGGGCAAGAGAGTCTTTACGCGCTACACTTCCCGATGACTTTTCTGAAGTAACGCAAAAAAAAGAATTTAAAAAATCTGTAGAAAAAACTGAGTCACGAATTACGCTAAAGGAAATGCGAGAAAAGAAACAAAAGAGAAAGGAAACGATTCGAGCTCGAATTGCTCAAAAATATCCGCAATTTTTCGAGAATGAATCTGAAAAATCCACAAAAACTAACGAACCAGCTAAGCAGTTCACAGATAAAGAAATTCGTGAGAAGCTTGTTGCCATGTATCCGCAACTTGGATCAAATAAACCAGAAACTCCCGAAGCTTAAATTGCTTTTTGTTTTGCAATTAGATAAGAATTTTGTGATGTAATTGTATCATTTGCGCGAACTTTTTTCGAAGCAAACTAATGCCAATGTGGTACGCTTCGCTTGCCACATACCACTAAACTAATGACTACGCTCGACTAATGTGGTCACTCAATGAATTCCACCACGCGCCTTCGGCGCGTCTCGCCCTCGCCCGCCATTTCTCCATGCACTATTTTCTCGCGGGGGAATTCTTGAATTTTTGGTATGGATGGCGGATGAGGGCGAACTTCTTCAAAGAAGAAGTGGCGGAATTAAAAATGCAAACTCAATCGGTGCCTTCGTCCATCATATCACATTGTGTCCAATCTAAAGGAATACACCCTCGGCATCCGCCTCGGGAATTTCCGCTAGGGCTACGAGCGCCAGTTCTAGGTAGCAGGCTGTTTGCCAAAGGGCTCAAATGGGAAGAAATGAGCCGTTCAGTTTCCCGCGCTTCTTGGGGAGAGGAAGTTTCCTCTCCCCGGGTCGGGCTCTCCGCCTGCTGGCGGAGTCTG
>CAYHGI010000031.1:0-6453 GCA_964356285.1 uncultured Candidatus Saccharibacteria bacterium | reverse complement strand
TTGCTAAAAAGGTCTGTGCCAAAGAAATCTTTGGCTCGAACCTGCTTCTTGGCGAGAAAACAGTGCGCGTCGCCGAAGGCGACGCTCCAAATTCGTTTGGAAAAATGGGGGGAAATCAGTGGGACGCGCTTCGCGCGTCCCACCTTCTGGCTTCCAAAAAACCGTTTAGTTCGTTTGTGGTGCGGGATACGAGAATCGAACTCGTGTCTCAACCTTGGGAAGGTCGCATTCTACCACTAAACCAATCCCGCCTATAGAGAAATATATATTGATTTTGTTTTCGGAGCAAGTATGATACAATAAGGATACTAGTAAATTATATTAAAGAATTTTCATGCAAAATATAATAATTTATTCCACCCCAACTTGTCATTTTTGCCATATGGCCAAAGAATTTTTTAAGGCGAACAATGTTGTTTATACAGAGCACGATGTCGCGGGGAATATAGAGAAAAGAAAAGAAATGATAGACAAAAGCGGGCAGATGGGCGTGCCGGTTATTTTTGTCGGAAAAGAAATGATTATTGGTTTTGATAAACCTAAAATAGCTAAATTACTCGGACTTAGCTGAAAGCGCTTGTGTCCTCGGCAGGAATCGAACCTGCAATTACTCCTTAGGACGGAGTCGTTATGTCCATTTAACTACGAAGACTATGCATATAATCTAACATATAAAAAGATCATATGATAAATTTTGTCAAAAAACCAATTAGTATCGCATTCTTAGTAGTTTTTCTCGGTTTTATCGCCGGAGGGTATTTTTATTTCAACCGAGAAAAAAAGCCGGAGTTTGAAGTGGCGATAGCCAGACGAGGCGAAATTGTTCAGGAAGTGAGTGTCACTGGTCATGTAGAACCGGTCCAAAGCGTTGAACTTGCCTTTGAAAAAAGCGGGAAAGTTTTTGCCGTATACACAGGTGTTGGAAAACAAGTTTTAGCGGGCCAAGCGCTTGTTGCGCTTGAAAATTCAGAACTGGCCGCCCAGCTTCTTCAGGTGAAAGCTGATGTAAAAATACAAGAAGCGAAATTAAATGAATTGCGCCGAGGGACAAGACAGGAAGAGATACAGGTGCAAGAAACAAAAGTCGCCAATGCCAAAATCGCTATTGAAGATGCGAAAAAAAATCTTGTTGACAAACTGCAAGACGCATATACTAAATCTGATGATGCCATAAGAGGCAAGATAGATCAGATGTTCACCAATTCGCAAACACAAAATCCTCAACTAAAATTTGGAGCTGTTGATTCAAGTTTAAAAAGCGATGTGGAAGGACGGAGATTATTGTTGGAATCTAATGTTTTTCCCAAATGGAAATTATCTCTTGAGGGGCTGATAACTCAAAGCGGTCTTACAATATATATTGATGAAGCAAATAAATATTTGAATGAAATGAAAATATTTTTGGATAAATTGTCGTTTTTCGTGCATAATTCTAATATTTTTTATGTGGTAAATGGTACGAACCAAGACATACCAAATTCTTGGAAAACCGATATGGCAACCGCGCGAACGAATGTTAACGCCGCCATAGGCAATATTACCGCCGCGGAAGAAAAATTCAAAAAAACCGAGTCCGATCTCTGGCTAGCCGAGCAAGAACTTGCTCTTAAAAAAGCCGGCGCGATTGAGGAACAAATCGCGGCGCAAGAAGCGCAAGTGGAGAAAACAAAAGCCAGTGTAGAAAATTACCAAGCGCAAATTGCCAAAACCGTCATCCGCGCTCCCATTTCGGGGATTGTCACCAAGCAAGACGCCAAAATCGGAGAAATTGTCTCGGCTAATGCGCCAATCATTTCTCTTATCTCCATATCCCAATTTAAAATTGAAGCCAATGTGCCGGAAGCTGATATCGCCAAAGTAAAACTCGGTCATACCGCCAAAGTAACGTTTGATGCGTATGGCAACGATGTTGTGTTTGAGGTAAAAGTTGTTGCGATCGACCCGGCCGAAACTATTATTGACGGCGTTGCCACTTATAAAATTTCCTTCCAATTCACTGAAAGAGACGAACGGATAAAATCGGGTTTGACCGCTAACCTTGATATTTTAACCGAAAAACGAGAAGGCATTGTCGTCATTCCCCAGCGAGCGATAGTGATTAAAAATGGAAATAAAATCGTCCGCATTCTTGACGGAGAAATGCCTAAAGAAATAAAAGTAAGAACCGGTCTGCGCGGGTCGGACGGCAATATAGAAATCATCGAAGGCGTAAGCGCAAACGATAAAGTAGTTATCTTTTTTGAGTAGAAAATATGCCACTGATTGAAGTAAAAAATCTTCAGAAAATCTATGTGAACGACGGCGTGGAGACTCCCGCGCTTCAAGAAGTTTCTTTTTCTATTGAATCAGGAGAATTTGTGGTTATTCTGGGGCCGTCGGGTTCCGGCAAATCGACGCTTTTGCATCTTTTGGGATTTCTTGATACGCCCACCGCGGGAGCTTATCGCTTTAACGGAAAAACAATCAATGATTATTCCAAGAAGGAAATTGCCCAAGTTCGCAATAAAAAAATGGGTTTTATTTTTCAAGCTTTTAATCTTCTCGCCAAAACCACGGTGCTGGAAAATGTAAAATTGCCTCTTCTTTATTCCGATATGCCGGAAGCAAAATGGAACGAACTTGCGCTCCAAGCCATTCAGGCCGTCGGTCTTTCCCATCGCGTCAACCATGAATCGTCCCAGCTTTCTGGCGGCGAAAAACAGCGGGTGGCCATCGCGCGCGCTTTAGTGAACGATCCGCAGGTTATTTTTGCCGACGAGCCGACGGGCAATCTTGATTCAAAATCGGGGCAGATTGTCATGGATATTATCCGACGGCTTTCGGAAGAACAGGGTCGAACGGTTGTCCTTATCACCCACGAAATTTACACAGCTGAAAACGCCAGACGCATCATTGCCATGCGCGACGGCAGAATTGAAAACGACCAGAAAGTCGATCGCTCTCGCCTCGACAGCCGTTTTCAGAAGTAAATTTATGACTTTCGAACATACATTCAAAACCGCTCTCACCGGGCTTCGGGCGCATAAATCCAGGTCAATCCTCACGATTCTTGGGATTGTAATCGGCATTACGGCGATAATTTTAATTATGGCCCTGGGGCAAGGAGCGCAAGATTTGATTTTAGGGCAAATCCAGGGGCTTGGCTCAAAAACAGTCGCGATCCTTCCGGGCCGCCAGCCGAAAGGTCCAGCCGACATCGCCAGCCTTTTTTTAGATTCTTTGAAAGAAAAAGATTTGGAGAGTTTGCAGGAAAAAAATAATGCGCCGAATATCCAGGATGTTATGCCGATTGTCTTCGGGCCGGTGCGACTGGCGTATCAGAGTGAAACGCACCAAGCGACTCTTTTGGGAGGAGGAAGTTTCACCGACAATGATATTATCGGAAAAATTTTTGATGTCTATCCGGAGCGCGGGCGTTTTTTTAACTCGGAGGAAGTAAAGGGAAAAGCGAGTGTCGCCATTATTGGCGATAAAGTCCGCAGAGAGCTTTTTGGGTCTTCCGACCCGCTGAATGAAAAATTAAAAATAAATGGGAAAAATTTTAAAGTTGTCGGCGTATTGTCATCCAAGGGACAAGTTTCCTTTTTCAATTTTGACGATATGTTATTGGTGCCGTATACGACGGCCCAGGAGTATATTTTGGGACGGAAATATTTTGACAGGATTCTGGTTGTGGCTTCTTCTGAAGAGACAATAGCGCGTGTTGTTGAAGATATAAAAATAACATTACGCGCGAATCACGACATTACCGATCCAGAGAAGGATGATTTTTTTGTTGAAACTCAGACGGATATCGCGCAGCGGCTGAGCACGATTATAACCGCTTTAACCCTGCTCCTCATATCTATCGCCGCTATATCGCTTCTGGTGGGCGGTATCGGCATTATGAATATTATGCTCGTATCTGTCACCGAACGAACACGTGAAATAGGTCTGCGCAAAGCGCTTGGCGCCACCGAGAGCGATATTATGCGGCAATTTCTCTTAGAAGCCGTTATTCTGACCGCCATTGGAGGAGTTGTCGGCATTATTCTCGGCGCTGTTTTTTCTTTTCTTGTGTCCCTTATTTTATCGAGAATTATCGCTCTGGGCTGGGCATTTGCCTTTCCAGTATCGGCGGCGATTCTCGGTTTTGGCGTCTCCGCCTTCGTCGGGCTTGTCTTCGGACTTTACCCCGCTCGCCAGGCATCGCTCAAAAGTCCGATCGAAGCGTTGAGATATGAATGAAGTTTATTTTTTTTAACTTTCTTCCGAGTTTTGATTTTTTTGTCTATTTTTGCTAGTATTTGCATATGTCGCCGGAAGAAAGAGAGCTTTTAAATAGGAGCGTCAGTTTAGCCGAAGACAATAATAAAATATTGCGCTCGATGAGGAACTCGATGCGTTGGGCGAGTGTTGCCCGGGCTATCTACTGGATATTTATTATTGGTTCCGTAGTCGGCGCTTATTACCTGATTCAGCCGTATATTGATCAGATAGCAAGTGTATATAGCGGAGCAAAAAGCAATTTAGACAGTTTTAACACCATGCTTCAAAATTTTAAGAAATAATAGTAGTTTTTTCATCCGAAAACAAAAAAAACGCCGAGGTAGCTCAGTTGGTAGAGCGTTCCCCTGAAGAGGGATAGGTCCGCAGTTCGATTCTGCGCCTCGGCACCAGAAAAATTTTTCTAAATTGACCTGACTCTGACATTATTCTTCTTTTCTTTGTCCACTTTTTTGATTTTAATAATAAGAAGCCCGTGTTTTTCTGTCGCCTCGACTTCTTCCGGTTCCACTTCGGCTGGGAGCGAGATGGCGCGGGAGAATCTTCCCCAGTAAAGCTCTTTGGAAAAATAATTATTTTCATCTATCGTTCTGGATTCTTCCCGGTGCCCTTTTATGGTGACCATGTCGCGGGCAATTGACAGTTCTAAATCCTCCGGCTTAACTCCCGCCACCATTGTTTCCACAATAATATCCGTCGGAGTTTGATAAACATCGATTGCCAATTCCGCTTCTTCGTTTTCTTCCTCAATCCAGTTATTGTTCGACTTTTTATTTATTTTATTTTCCCTCGCTCCATTTTTCTTTGATTCTTCATGTTCTTCCTCGGCGCTAACACTCCCAGTCAATCTTTCCCAAAAACTCCTTTTTTTCTTTTTATCCATAGGATTAATTCATTCTTCTTACTTTTTCAAAAAGTAACATTACGATAATAGTAACGACCCATAAGAAACCGAACACTTTTAAAAAATCATTTCCACTATTCCTTATTATAAAAAAATTAAAGACACTATGCAAGGCAATCGCGAACAGAAGACCGATCACTAAATACGATTTTCTCTTAAATCCTTTCATCTGCAAAGAAATTCCCAAAGCGACGCCCAAAATTCCGCTGGAAACAGTATGCAGAAGGGTAGAACCCAAGAACCGGAGCTCTCCGGTAAGCAAGCTTACAGTATTTTGGCCCATAGAAAGGGGTTTGAGCAGAAATAGGCCATTTTCCAGGGCGGCAAAGCCCAAAGCCGCGGTTATTAAGTAAATCGGCCAATCTATGGACTCATCTATGTAGCTTGTCTTATAAAGGACAACCAAGACGGCCAGATATTTTATTATTTCTTCGGCGCTTGCCCAGAGGATGAGTTGCCATTCGTGCGAGTCGATATTTCCTTGTATAAATTTTTGAATTGGCAAAACAAAAATAACCGCGATCATACCCACCATGAAGACTATCGCCAAGAGTCCTTTCGGTTCCGGATTTTTCTTGTCTTCTTTAAGCCAGAACCACAGCCATAAAAGAGAGGGGATAATTCCGCCTAAAAATGCCAAGCCTAAAATTTTAGGGTCGCTAGTCATTAGACTTGCCCTGAACAGAGTCGAAGGGCCATTTTTCAACCATTAATAATTTTTTATTTTTTACAGGCATCATGGACCAAATTTCTTCAGTCACGAAAGGCATGAAAGGATGGAGAATTTTGAGCGATTTTTCGAGAATGTAATAAAGCGTTGCCCCATATTCTTTTTTACCTTTGCTTTCTTCTATAATTTTATCGGCAAAACGGTGCCATATATAAGAATACAATTTTTCTGCCGCCAGATAGAAGCGGAAGTTTTCCATATCCGACGTAACTTCTTTAAGAAGCGAGTCAAATTCATTCACCAATTCTTTTTTTAGTTTGCCGGTATTTTCGACTGAGAGCACATAACGGGCAATGTTCCATATTTTATTTGCAAATTTTCCATATGCTTTTACTTTTTGGATGTCAAATTTACTGTCTGCTCCCGGACCAATGCCGACAATCATAGACATTCGTAGCGCATCGGCTCCGTATTGTTCTATGATTTCAATCGGGTCGACTCCATTCCCCAGTGATTTGCTGAATTTTTGTCCTTTGGCATCCCGCAATATTCCGTGCAGATAGACTATTTTGAAAGGTATATCGCCAATCAAATACTGCGACATTAAAATCAT
>CAYHGI010000030.1:0-6640 GCA_964356285.1 uncultured Candidatus Saccharibacteria bacterium | reverse complement strand
AGAAAAAGTCGAAGACATAGACAATGCTCCCGAGGAACGCCAGCGCGGAATCACCATCGCTTTACACCACTCGGAATACGAGACCGCAAAGCGCCACTACGCGCACATTGATGCTCCGGGACACGCCGATTACATTAAAAACATGATTACCGGCGCCGCTCAAATGGACGGAGCTGTTTTGGTGGTGGCTGCAACAGATGGAGCTATGCCCCAGACTCGCGAACACGTTCTCTTAGCCAAACAAGTCGGTGTGCCTAAAATTATTGTTTTCTTGAACAAATGCGACATGGTGGATGATAAAGAAATGATTGACCTAGTCGAAGAAGAAATCCGCGAGCTTTTGACCAAGCAAGGTTTTGACGGCAAAGGCGCTCCGGTCATCCGCGGTTCGGCTTTGAAGGCTCTGGAATCAAAATCTGTTGACGATGAGTGGGCGAAGAAAGTTCTCGAATTGGCGAACGCTCTCGACACATACATTCCGATTCCAGTACGAGATTTGGCCAAGCCCTTCCTTATGCCGGTGGAAGATATTTTCTCCATTGAAGGCCGCGGTACAGTAGTAACTGGAAAAATTGAAAGAGGAGTCGTGCACGTTGATGAGGAAATAGAAATCGTCGGAATCAAGCCGACCCAGAAATCAACAGTTACCGGTATTGAAATGTTTAACAAAAACTTGAAAGAAGGTATGGCCGGGGATAATGCCGGAGTGCTTTTGCGAGGTTTGAAAAAAGAAGATGTTACTCGCGGACAAGTTTTAGCGAAGCCGGGTACCGTTACTCCGCACGATAATTTCTCCGCGGAAATATACGTTTTGAAAAAGGAAGAAGGTGGACGCCACACCCCATTTTTCAAAGGCTATAAGCCTCAATTCTATATCCGAACTACGGATGTGACTGGAGACGTAACTTTGGCAGAAGGCACAGAAATGGTCATGCCGGGAGATACGGTCAAAATTACAGTTAAATTGGTTACACCGGTGGCGCTCGAAGAATCACAAAGATTTGCCATCCGCGAGGGAGGCAAGACAGTTGGTGCAGGGGTGGTTACGAAAATTCTTGGTTAATAAAACAAATTAAATTGGTTCCATGACAACAACAGAGACAAAAGTTAGAAAGGCCACCACCGCCATAGGCGGGGTCCCGAAGAAAGCGGGAAAAGCTTCCACTGCCAAAGTTGCGCAGGCGGATAAAACTGCGGCAGTAAAAGTTGTCAAAAAACCAAAAACAATAAAGACACCTAAGGTCTCTATTAAAAAAGAGAAGCCTGTTTTGTCTGCGCGGGCAAGCCGTACCAGCGGAGAAGAAGACAAAGTGGTGCTTCGCATCCGAGTTCGCGCTTACGAGAGCAAGATCTTGGATGCTTCGGTGAAGCAGATTATAGATACCGCTATTCGTCATGATGCGACTATCGTAGGTCCTGTGCCTTTACCCACCGAAATTAAAAAATATACCGTCAATCGTTCTCCTTTTATTTACAAGAATACTCGAGAACAATTTGAAATCCGAGTGCACAAAAGATTGATTGATATTGTAAATCCAAATGCAAAAACCGTGGAAGCTCTGACCAATTTATCCCTTCCTTCCGGAGTGGATATTGACGTAAAAATGTTATGAAATTTATTTTAGCCACAAAAGAAAACATGACAGAGTATTTTTCCCCCGAAGGAGCGGTTATTCCAGTGACCATACTTTCAGCCGGTCCTGTGACTGTGACTCGCATTTTTGAAAAGTCAAAAGACGGTTACAATTCTGTTCAAGTAGGTTTTGGAACGCAAAAGAAAGAAAGGATAACCAAAGGACGAGCCGGAGCCATGAAAGGCGGATTTTATAAAACTTTGAAAGAATTCAGACTAAAGCCTTCAGATACGGTAAAAGTAAAAGAGGGCGACAAGATAGATGTTTCTGTTTTTGCGCCAGGAGATAAGCTTCAAGTTTCCAGCATTTCCAAAGGCAAAGGTTTTCAGGGTGTCGTGAAGCGCCACGGTTTTCACGGCGGTCCGCGCACTCACGGACAGAAACATTCGGAAAGAGAAGCGGGAAGCATTGGAGGAGGTTTGCGAACCCACGTTCCTAAGGGAATGAGAATGGCTGGCAGGATGGGTTCCGACCGTATCACTCAGAAAAATTTGAAAGTTGTTTCCGTGGATAAGGAAAATAATATTATGTTGGTGAAAGGAGCGATAGCCGGCAAACGGGGAACTTTAGTTGAAATAGTAGCCAGATAGAGGTTTAGACTCTATCTAGAGTCTAAACCTCTATCTGGGAAACAAAAACATGGAAAAGATACAAGCAAAAATATACAACCAAAAAGGCGCCATAGCGGGGGAGATAAATCTTCCGGAGAAAGTTTTTGGCGCAAAATGGAGAAGTGATCTGGTGCATCAGGTAGTAGAGAGTATGCGGAGTAATAAAAGAGCTGGTACCGCCGATACTAAGGATAGAGGAGAAGTTCGCGGGGGAGGCAAGAAGCCTTGGAAGCAAAAAGGAACCGGACAAGCTCGCCATGGATCTTCCCGCAGTCCCATCTGGGTTGGTGGAGGGGTGACTCATGGTCCGTTGGCCGAGAAAAATTACAAGAGAAAAATTTCTAAAAAAATGCGCGCCCAGGCTCTTTTTTCTGTCCTTTCTAAAAAATTAAAGGATAATGAAATAATTTTTGTGGAAACGCTTTCTGTGCCTTCCATAAAAACAAAAGATGCCGTAAAAGTAATGCAGAATTTAGCAAAAGTTTCCGGCTGGAAAACAGTGGATGCTTCCAAGAAACCTCGCATACTCACCGCTATTTTTGAACGCAACGAAAAAACAGAAAAAAGTTTCAGAAACATACCGACTTTGGAAATAGCTTTCTTAAAAAATTTGAATCCATTTGATGTATTAAATCACAAATATCTTTTGATAGAAAATCCGACAGAAAGTATTAAATTTTTGGAAAGTAGAGGATAGAAAATAAATCCAATTACATGAAAACAATTATCAAAAATCCAAGAATAACCGAGAAAGCATCTTTACAACAAGAACAAAATGTTTACACTTTCGATGTTTCCGCGGGAGCAAACAAGACTGAAATAAGCAAAGCTATTTTTTCGCTTTATAAAGTAAAGCCAATCAAAATTAATGTCTTGCCAGTGCCGAAGAAAAAGACTTTTTCTAAAGGCATTGTTGGAGCCAAAGGCGGAGGCAGGAAAGCATTAGTATATTTAAAGGAAGGAGATAAGATAGAGTTCGTTTAAAATTTTTATGAAGACATACAGACCTACAACCAAATCAAGAAGACAAATGAGCCATGTTCCATACAGGGAACTTTTGACTCACACCGAGCCGACCAAGTCTCTCACTTATGGTTTCCGCAGGAATGTTGGGCGAAATAGCGCCGGACGCATTACTGTGCGACACAAAGGCGGAGGGCACAAGCGTCTTTTCCGAGACGTAGACTTTTTATATAATAAGAAAGAAATTCCGGCTATTATTAAGTCTGTTGAATATGACCCAAATCGTTCAGCTTTTATCGGGCTGGCTGTTTATAAAGATGGAGAAAAGAGGTATGTAGTTTTACCTAAGTCCGTTAAGCCGGGGGATACCTTTGTCGTTTCGGAAAAAGCACCTCTTGTTTCTGCGAACAGACTGCCATTAAAGAATATTCCAGTTGGAACTTTTGTTTATAATGTTGAAATACAGCCGAATGGTGGAGCCAAAATCGGCCGCTCGGCCGGAATTTTTGCGCAAGTGGTTGCCAACGCCGAAGGCTACACGAACCTTAAAATGCCTTCAACAGAAGTCAGAAAAATAAATGAAAATTGTTGGGCATGTGTCGGAACTGTTTCAAATGATGAGCATCACCTAGAAAATTATGGCAAGGCGGGGCGCAGTCGCTGGAAGGGAATCCGTCCGACTGTTCGCGGAACCGCGATGAATCCTGTGGATCATCCATATGGAGGCGGGGAAGGTAGACAAGGCCGTGGCACCAAGCGTCCAAAGACGATGTGGGGTAAGGTGACTGGCGGTCGCAAGACTCGCAGTCCGAAGAGGTACTCGCAGGTGTTTATTATTTCTCGTAGGAAGACTGGGAAGAATAAATAGTTAAACCCCTCCCTAACCCTCCCCTTATCAAGGGAGGGTTTTTGAATTTCCCCCTGATAAGGGGGATTATGGGGGTTGTATTTATTTTAGTTTTTCAAACGCCAGTTTCACAGCTTTTTTTGCGTCAGGAAACATGGCTATAATTTCATCTGTTACCCCGGTCTCTCTGTCGATATTTTTTAGATCAACGATTTTCTCTATTTCATTTTGCCGGATTATTTTGAATCCCCCGAAAGAAGAATTTTTTTTCTTTTTCATCAAAATATTAAAAACATTTTCTTCTACAATCGCGCCGTAAATGACGATCTGTTTTTCCGGAGTTTCATAATTGTCTATTTCTTTCAACTGTCCGGCATCTTTTAATTTTTTAATAAAAGGGACGATTTCATTGCCAAGCTCTTCTTGCGCTTCTCGTAAAAGAGCCTGCATAAAATCTTCGCCTTCTTCCAATTCGCCGAAAGCTGTAACTTGACATATGCCCGGATAGGATTCCGGAGAATTTTTTTCCGTATTCCATTTTCCGCGAACTTGCAGAATAGCCACCAATTCTCCCGCCGCATTTTTGGCGAAAAGTTGTATTCCGACAAATCTCTTTTTGGTATCCATATTTGCATAATATCATATAATTGGAACTCGCAAGAACCGTTCTTAGGAAATACTACGGTATTAAGACCTTTTTACTGTTAAGTCTTGTAATAATATCAATATACACTAACGACTCATCCTGATCTCCATTAACGGGGAAAGACGATTCTGACATATTTGAAAGCAATTGGATTGCCGAAGTAGTTTCATTCAAATATTCATTAATCCTTTCCTTAACAATATTTGGTTCATCAGCAATGCGTCTTACTAATTTGCCTTGATCAAAATCGCATATTCCTTCTTTTTTTGGCCTTAAAATATCATTAAAAGATCTCCCGCATTCTTGACAGTATTTTCTACTCTCAATCCTTTTAAACATAGTCGCCTCGGTGCATGCAACACTAATCACACACTTTAAATGTAAATCCAGTTCTTTAATAATTTCTATGCATTCTTTTACTTCTTTGGTTTTTCTTGGAAATCCATCAATAACAAAATTTTTAGTGCCTGTTTCTAATTCCTGGGTAAGATTTTGCAGTATATTTTTCTTAATATATTTTTCTTAATATATTTTTCTGGAAAAGGGAAATTATGCTTTATATTATTAAGCACAATTCTTTTATCGTCTTCCGAACCGAATTTTTCATTCATTATATTTCTTATAATTTTTCCCCAGGAAATATGTTTGTATCCCATTTTTTTTCAAGTAGCGCTGATTGCGTTGATTTGCCAGACCCAGGCGGACCAAAGATTATCATCAAATTACCTTTGTATATATGTTTATTCTCAGTTTTATTCATTTTTGTTGAATTCGGGGATAAGAATATTTGTATTAAAACATTTTTGATTATTTTTTCTTTAATACTAACAGTGCAGAGTTACCAAGAAGCAATATTGGAAATTTTGAATTCGTAAATATGGTTTGCAATACCTCAACTCGCTCTTTGGGGTATTGTGCGGAAATTGCTCCAGTGAAGAAATTATGCAAGATATTTTTTTCTTTGCCTGATGCGATTACGGACGCAACATCATCTAAAACTCGAAAGACCTTTTTTATGTCTCCCTGCTTTAAAGCGCTAAGTAATGCACGATTCAGGCCATCAGAGTTTATTTTAGAATCCAATAATTCATCGTATTTTGATAAAATACTTTTTACCTCTTTAAAAAGTCTGCTTTCCGACGTATGCGTTTCAGCGCCTGAAACCTCCCTCCTTTCTGGTATGAAACATTCATCTATCCATGTAAGGTAAGAAAGGCCAGAAGCAATTCCGAAAGGTAAACTGCTCTCCTTATCAACCAAGAAACCTTTTTTTTCACACATAGATATCCATTCATCCACCGTTGTCTTTTCTAAGTGAGAAGACTTTCTTTTTTTCTTTATGTGATCAAAGTCTGCCATGTCTAATTTATACATGGAAGGTATCACTACGAGCGCCATTCCTTCAGGTGCCAAGATTCTATAAATTTCTCCTAGTGCTTTGGAAGGATCAGACGTGTGCTCCAAGACATCGGCGCAAACTGCCATCTCGGCAGAATCTGATTCTATAGGAATATGCAATATGTCCCCTATAATTCCATGAATTTGCGGGTATATTTTTTCTTCTGGAATGCCTTGCGCCCTAAGGAATTCTTTATCAAAATAATCAGAGGAAAGATCCATGCCGACATAATCGATCCCTTTTTCATTCATCTGAAAGCGTAAAGATCCTCCCATTTTTACACTTCCATGAACATTGCTTCCTAAATCCAATATTGCATGAACCCCGAGCTTGCTTGCTACGCTCGCCAATAACTTACTTTTCCGCACCGTATAAGGGGCCAGTAAAGTTTTTTTCAGATATAATTTAGCATACCCTCCATTATAGTGTTGGTTTGGATTTCTTGGTCTTTCTTTCATAAGAAAATTTTATCACAATTCCATGCTTTATACCAAAACTTGTACAGTTACCAAAGAAAGTTAATTAAAATTTGACTTTTTA
>CAYHGI010000029.1:0-6829 GCA_964356285.1 uncultured Candidatus Saccharibacteria bacterium | reverse complement strand
GCGGCCGGTTTGGAGATTTTTGCAAAAGCAATGATTGTGGCAAGAATGGCGAGCCAGAGGAATACGATCTCGATAAGCGCACCACCGGGGCTATGCAGACCGAAAAAGATAATCGACCAAATCGTATTCAAAACGAGCTGGCCGGCAAATATGCCGAGAGCGATTTTTACGTCCCTGCGATTCAGCCCCTTCTTCCAGATTAAGAACGCCGATATACCCATTAGAGCGAATAGTGTCGTCCAGACCGGACCGAACACCCACGCCGGAGGATTAATGGCCGGTTTGACGATCCCTGCGTACCAGCCGGCAATAAACGGTGTCGTAAATACCGAACCAATGATGCCGGCGAGCTCGGAGACTACGATAGCGATAATGAGTTTGAAAGTGTTGTTTATTTTCATAAGTTTAATGATCCAATTCGTTATCTGAAAATTGGCTTTCAGTTACTGCCTTCCGATATTTCAGCATCTCTAGGTCTTTCTTAAGTTCGGTATTTCTCTGCTGTTCTTGAGCCAACATACCCTCCAAAGCTTGAGCCGAGTATTTAAAATCTTCCTTCAAATGCTCTTTGAGGTCTTGCATGTTGAGGGTTTTATTTTCAACCTTGAGCTTCGCGCCCAAAACCGCGAGTTCCTGATCGGACTCTTGGATTTCCCGTTCCTTAGCGGAGATATTGTTCGTTGCTTCTTCGATTAAATGCTGTTTTATATTTGTCATATGTTTTGATAATAATTTAGCTTATAATTTCGAGCGGAGATTTTTTAAATTTTGGAAAAGCTCGTCGTAAAGTACAAAGCTTATATTCTTTAGAGCGCATCCAAGTTTACGGAAATCCCCGGACTCTTTTTTGTTTTTAAATTGACTGCTCATTCCTGCGATGATATATCCACGCGGACGTACAACTCTGATATCGACACCTTTTTTGCGTTTGACGGCACGGATGTAATCATCAGAATTTCTTACAATTTCATCAATGTAGTTCTCAATTTGCGATATTGCTTTCACAATGTCGGGTCTCCAGTAGTAATTATCGTGACTTTCATCAAGTGCGACCAGTGGAGTTTCGTGTCGCTTTATTTCAAAAATATCGACAAATCCATAAACGTCCGCAAGTACAAAATCTGGATAGCTGACACTGACGCTTACATTCTGCTTCTCAATGGTCGTTACATAATTTGCTAAAAAACGAAACACTTTTTCGCTTAAGAATTTTTGCCAATCAGTTTCTGAAAATGTTTTTTTGGCAAGGTTCCCCTCAAACTCCTTTATCACCTCATCTAAGAAAATTTTATCTGTAACTTTTTTTGTATCTCTAATAAGAGCGTTTCTCTCTACTCTTATGCCTTTCCTCTTGCCCTTTAAAGAAGTCTCAAAGATTTTTGGAAAAAAGTTTTTCAACGACTCCAAATCTTCCTCGTTAAGTTTTTGCGCGACTTTCTTTCGTCGGAGAAGTGCCGCAACTTCACCACCCCTATAATCATCAAAATTTTCGGTGGAGATTTTTATCTGCTTTGGAAACTTAGTGCTCAAAAACGACGCAACTTCGCCTCTCAAATCATTATTACTATCCTCGTTTATTCTTCCCAGTCTCACCAAAAGGTTTTTCACATCAATGAGAGGAAGTACGACTGAAGTTTTGAGTGCGCTCTTTTTTACTGACTTCGTCTTTTTGCCTGTAATTGTAAATTCCAAGAGCTTGTTGGGGGCGAGGTTATCTCTTAGAGCAGATAGCAGAAACGTGCCCTTTTTCCCAAATCCATATCCATTCCTGTTTAAATATAATCCAGACGGGAGACCCCTATAACCATCCAAAATAATTTTGGAAAGGAATTTTGCTTGACCACCCTGCAGATAGTAAATCGTTTTATTCTGCTTCCGATAGATCTCATAAACACAAAAAGTGCCTTTTTCTGAATCAAAGTGTTGTTCAGGCTTTTCTTCTTTTCTCTTAGTATTTGACATAAATTTTCATTTTCATATCTAAAGTACCATTGATTTGCCCAAAGCCGAATCAAACAGCTCTTTAAGTTTTGATTTTTGTTCAAGAAGCTGTTTTTTGTAATCCTGAACCGCGGAAAGTTTAGCAACGATTTGTTTTTGAATTCCGAGAGGTGGTAATGGAATCTCCACCCTTTCTACTATAGTTTTACTTATTTCAGTAAAGGTAGCACCTCGGCCAAGCGACTGAAGATATTTCTTCTTGAGCCGCAAGAAAAAATACAGAAACTTATTGTTTAGTTGTTTGCTATCACAGACAAAATTCTTAAATCCTTGATTGGTCGCCATTGGAACGCCTGCAATTGCTATATAACCTATCGGTGCCCTACTAGTAAACAAAACTGTGCCGGTTGGAAAAAGAGCGGCCGAAGAATGATTAAGCCCCTGATCGCTGATTTTCCTCTCTGTATCAAAGATTTCCATATTTTCAAAACCGGATAACTCCTTCGGAGTCAGCCATAGAATTTTTCCGTTCCAGTACTTTTGATTTTTTGTGCTGGGCGTTCCACCATTCCCAACGGTTGCAACATCTTTAATCTTTTTAACCTCCCAATCCCTACCGACCGGATTTAACTCCTTATGCAAAAGCGACTGAAAAAGCTCGTCGGATTTTTGGATGAGAGCATCATTCAATTTCTGTGCCTCGGCGATTTTATCCAACCGCTCAACGATTTGTTTTTGGATTGCGAGAGAGGGAATTAAAATTTTAGTTTGTGACAAAAGAGAATAATGCCTTTTGTATCCCTGATTTGCAACTGGGTTCAAAACCAAGGTGTAATAAAAAAACTTCGGCAATAAAATCTTTTGCGGTCTCAAAATTTTTATACCGTCTGCACCAAAAGCGAATGGAAAATTAATATACTTTAAAATTCGCGTATGGTCGCCAAAGACAACCACCGGCAAATCTCCCCGATAAATTTTTTGCTCATTATCAATATATCCAGCTATAAGATTCTCGCCTTGATCTACGACAGGATATTTACCGCTCTTTTGATATTCATCACGCTTAATTTTTGCAGGAATAACTCCACTTTTTTCTAAAATATCTCCTAATTTTTTTGTTGAAAAAGTCATAATTTCTTTATCTCCTTGATGTCGCCAAGCCAATTTATATGAACGAAAAAATCATTATGATTACTTTTAACGCCCTTTGATTGTTTACGCACAACAAATATGAAATCTTTTTCTTCCGCTATCACCTCACGACTCAACTCATATTCCAAAAGAAACTTGTATAGAAATTCGCCGTTATTTTCGAGGACGCTTTCTCTTGCTATAACATCGAGAGCTAAAAGTTTTGCCGAGTTTAAGCCAACTCGTAAATCATATTTTTCGCGCTTGCTTTTCAGTTTCTGGAGTAAGGTACTAAAAGCATGAGCTAAACTAATCATCCCTCCGAAATTGGCCAAGGCATTGGCCACATCGCTTTTAGAAAACCATTCTACAAGAATTAAAACCCAATCAGCCCCGTAACCAAAATTTTTCTCCTCGCTACTGAATGATAATTCCGCAAACAACTTTTCTCCCTTAACATCATCAATGACACTTCTAAGCTTTTCTGACTTTTTGTGATCCTGTAAATTACCAGTAGTAACATCGATATCGGAAACATAAAGATCAAATAGCGATACAGTAGATGATTCTCCTAATTTTTTTGTTGGCCAAGTAGGGTTCATATACAAAAGAATGACGACACAAATAAGAAGACGCTCACGACTAGAAGCCCATATAAAGTTTCCGGCCACCAGTCAGCCTTAAATTCTTTTTCCTTGAGCGGTTTACTCCAATCTTCATCCGGCAAATCTTTTATTCTTTGTGCAATACCTTTTATATCGCTTCGTATCAAATATAGATGTCGCCCAAAACTAGTGAGAGCAATAACTATGAATAAACTGGCCGATAAAATCGCTAACTTCTCGTTTTTAATTAAATCACCGCGAACAGAAATTATGATTCCTGCGACAGCAAAACCAATGGAGCTGATAGTCGTTAATGCCTGAAATCTTTGAAGTATCAGTTCCTGAAGTGCGTTAATCTTGAGTTCCAAAGAAAATTTCTTTGCCTCCCTAATATTTCTATTATTTTCTAAACTTTTATGTAAATCTTGCATAATATTTATCCTACGGTTTTAGTATTTTCTTCAAGATTACTCACGATATTTTCAAGTCGGTCTATAAGATGATTATAGGTAAGTAGTTCAATGCCATTTAAACAAGAAGAGATGCGCTCAAAATTTTCTTTCCAAACTGGATCATCCTTTCTTGTGCCTAAAACTATCACGCATTTTGATATTTGTTTTTTAACTTTTACACCGAATTTCTGCAATTCTTCGCCTTGTGCGTTGTCATACATTTTCTTGTAGCCTAAAATTTCTGGTATCGCCCTACCTAATTGTGGAGAGAAACAGTATTCGGTAGAAACGCCACCAACCACCGTTTCGGTTTCCGTAATTTTGAATACATCATCCCTTGGAGACTTTAGCTCGAAAATAACATAATGCTCTAAATCGTGCTCAGCAAGAAGATCGAACTTTTTCCCTGCAACTTGCCCCTCTCTTTTGGGATCAACATACTCAAGCCCAAAAATAAGACATCTTTGTTTTCTAAATTTGCCGCCGTCTTCATCAATCCAGTCTTGTATAAAAGTTTCATTCTTGTCTAAATTGCTTTTTAGAAATGAGATATGAGATTTAAGAATGTCAATTTGAATTTTTGGAAGATTGGAATAAAAAGCACTCTGCACGTCCTTGTCGGTCAAGAATTTTGAGAAAGCGGAAATAAAATCTGTACTATTAATTTCGGGGTTAGATTGATTTTTTGGAGTACTAGCCACACTCAAGGAATTAACAATATTTATTTGGGCTTCGTCCGGAAGAGTTTTAATAGCATCCAAGATATTTTTTTCAGTTGCGTTGGCCTTTATAAAATCGGCTTTTTCCGTATCTGTTGCTGTTACTTTAAGTAAATCTACATTTTGTCCAAGAAAAGCCTTTAATCTACCACCTGTTCGGCTCGCGATAGTTCGGCAGAAATCTAAATAAGCGCACATATTAAGTAAAAATCCGTCACTAACCTGCTGAAATGTTTTTATTTTCTCGTTTAGGGTAAAGTAAATTTTTGTATTTGGATTTTCTTCAAGAAACTTTAAGATATTTCTATAAAACGGGAACTTCCTCGTTTTTTGTTTATGCTTAAAATGCTCGTGGAAACTATAATCCTTATCAAAGTAGAGTTTTGAATTATCATACTGCACCTCTCTGAAATTATTTGGGTCAAAGTTCATAGCAATTCTTTAATTTCGCTTAGTGACGACTCAAGTTTTTTCTTTTCTGTCTCAATTTCGCCTAAAATCTCCTTCGGGTCACGATGACTGACTTCTTCTTCGCCGTTGTACGGGCTATAAGTGTTGGCCGAGAGAATATAGTCATTATCAGTAATTTCTTTTACGGATGTGAACCAGCTATATGGTTTTTCAATGGATTTATCCTTACCCCCGCCGTCGCTAAAGCTATGGCGGGCAAGCCAAAGTTCCAGCAATTTCGGAATATCATTCTTGTACTGTGGCCCGAACTTTTTGGCGGCCGAGAGCGACGAGCCGTCGCCTTGCATATTAAAAAACCAAATCTTCTCTTTTTCATTGAGTTTCGGCGCGGATTTCTTTTTGAAAATCAGAAAGCTTGTTTTTACTCCTGCATATGGCTGAAACACGCCGGCTGGCATTGAGACAACCGCCTCCAGCTTCGCGTTCTCAAGCAAAAAGCGTCGGATATCTTTATCATCTTTATTCGTCCCGAAAAGCGAACCCTCCGGCAAAATTATGCCAGCCCGGCCACCCTGTTTGAGAGAGTTGATAACATAGCCCAAGAAAAGGACTTGAGTTTTGTTGGATTTGACCGGGAGAGTCGGCTTGATCCGTTCCTTATCAACCTTTCCAGCAAACGGCGGATTGGTGAGTATCACGTCAAACCGTCGTAAATCTTCCTCGTCTTCGGCGCCGGCAACCGTGTCCTTTCTGCGAACATGCGCGCCTTCAATGCCGTGCAAAATTAAATTCATCAACGCGAGACGTACCATTTCCGGGTCTACGTCATAGCCGTGGAATGTCTTAGTGGTCAGGAATTCCCATTGCTCTTTGTTCAACTTGTCGCCATAACCGATTTTTCTACCATCACGATCCTCAACATTTTTCTTGTCGCTGTTTTTATATTTCAGCCATTCATAAACCGTAATTAAAAAACCAGCCGAACCGCACGCGGGATCGAAAATCGTCTCACCGATTTTCGGGTTTACCATTTCAACAATCGCGCGAACGATGTGACGAGGAGTCAGAAACTGTCCAAGCTCACCGGCCGATTCGATGCTGGCAAGAAGCGACTCATAGAGATCACCCTTAATATCCGTGTCCAAATTGGAAAATTCTATAGTATCGATAATCTCCACGGTTCGTTTGAGCGTTACCTCGTCGGGAATAAGAAGCTTCGCGCCATGAAAGATTTGGCGGATATTGTTGTGGCCATTATGCATCTCATCAATAAAGGGAAACACTTCATCGCGAACAAACTTTTCGAGGTCTCTACCTGTCTTTTCTCTCCAACGGGACCATCGAAATTTTTCATTTTTGCCTTCAAAAATTGATTGGTGTTTGTGTCCAGTAATTTTTTCTTCTCTTTCCATTGAAGTATCTTGTTCCTCAAGCATTTTAAGAAAAAAGAAAAAACTTATTTGCTGAATGCGGGTTACAGGGTCTTTCAATCCTGCGCCCCAAAGATAGTCGTTAAGCCGCGCGACTTTACTTTTGAATTCCTCTCTTAATTGTTGGATATTATTTTGCA
>CAYHGI010000028.1:0-6887 GCA_964356285.1 uncultured Candidatus Saccharibacteria bacterium | reverse complement strand
ACAGCGCAATTCTTGGCAAAGAGGACTACCTCCGCGGCCTCAAAGAAAATGTCATCATTGGACGTCTCATACCGGCCGGGACTGGGTTCGGGAGTGAAATGAACGAATAGGGTCGCTTCGGGCACATCCCCACGACTCGACCGATAATAAAGCACCTCCAGCGGGTGCTTTTTATCTACATGCTCGGCATTTCGCAGAACTAAGCCGAAATGCCTGCGCAAGTTCTCCCTATAGGAATGTGCCCGTCGCCTATAATCAGCCGTTGATTTTAGGGGAAAATAGTGGGAAAATTAAAGAAATATGATATATGGGCACGAAAAATTTAAACTCGATACTAGTACACATAAAGTCTACAACAAACACGGAGAGGAAGTGGTTGGTATTTCTGGCCACGCATATAAACTACTTGAATTAATATGCTCGCGGTATCCTGAAGGAGTTAACCTCGATGATATAAATATATGTTTTGATCTCGCTGGCGCTAAAGACTATACGGACGATTATATAAGAAACTTAAAATCAAAAATAAAGGCCGTTCTTAATGACGATATAGTTCAGTATAAGCATCAGGTGTATACGATTGCTGGAAAAATAATTTCTTATGAAAAAGAGCCAGAGAATATGGATTATCCGCGCATGTCTTCTGGTGCCGAGATCAAGCCGAGCATTTCCAGAAGGCAGATTAACAAAAAACATATTTTAATTGGAGCTATTGTTGTGCTAGTAATCGTCGGGACTATTTTTGTTTTTTCTAGCCAGATAGTAAAAAACAAACTTTCAGGGATTGAAATGCCGGTTGATGACATGATATTAATACCAGCTGGAGAATTTATAATGGGCAGTACAGAGAAAGAGATACAACAGGCGCTGGAATGGTGTAAGAAATATGAGGGCAATTACTGTTTATCCGAGGATTATTATGTGGAGTATCCCAGCCGTAAAGAATCAATCGACGATTTCTTAATAGATAAAAAAGAAATATCAAACGATGATTATAATAAATTTATTCAAGCCACAAAACGACAAGCTCCGAATAGTAGATATATCAATGACCCAAACTTCAATGGATTAACTCAACCTGTGGTTGGTGTAACTTGGAACGACGCCGTAGCATATTGTGCTTGGGTTGAAAAAAGACTTCCTACGGAATTTGAATGGGAGAAGGCTGCGAGAGGAATTAATGGCCGTATTTGGCCCTGGGGATCTACTTGGGATCCGAAACTAGCAAATCATGGTACTGGTGGTATTCCGGGATTGGATGATGTCGACGGCTTTCTTTACACGTCACCAGTTGGTGCAACTTCTGATATAAGCCCATATGGGGTTATGAATATGGCAGGAAATGTCTTTGAATGGGTTGATGGTACATTTAGTCCTTATTCTGGCAATGATAAATACGACCATGGAGAGTATAAATTCAATGCACACGTCTATCGTGGGGGAAGCTATTATTCGTCCATGGCTGATCTAAGGGTTGCAGAAAGGAGCTATGCTCAGCCAGAAGATACAGATGAAGCAACTGGATTTAGGTGTGTAAAGAATAGATAAATATATAGTTGGTTCAAAAAATGGCCGAAAAGGCCATTTTTTAGTTTTAACTACCGAACTTCGGTCCGAAGTACGGTTTAAGTACGGACTCCTCATATAAAATTAGGGCAGATGTTTAATTTCGACAAATTTTGCGGTCAGAATTGGTCGCGGTCGATAAAATAAAAGAAATAAACACCTGAAAAATGATTACATTGATAACATACAATTTAAAATCAAAAGAAAAGGATTACACACAATTTTACGTAGAAATTAAAACAATAAGTAAAAAGTGGTTGCGCCTCACCGATTCAGTATGGTTAGTCCAAACCGATGAACAGCCAACTACTATTAAAAATATTCTTTCATCGCACATGCATTCAAATGACGAAATATTCGTAGGTCGGCTAGATAAAGATTGTTCCGGATATTTATCAACTGAAGCAATCAAGTGGCTTGAGGATAACTTGAATAATGTCGAGGTGAAAGAATTTACATTAAAATGTCAGCCAGAATAAAAAAATCGTTAGTAGCGCCGGAACATGGGTATGTGCATAGAGAGCATAGGTCAAAGAAAAGTATTAAAGGACTTAATTCTACGACCAAGAGAGTGGGACGTCTTATGAGACTACAAATTCAGAGAGAGTATGAAAAAAATTATTTAAAAAGATTTATTCAGCTTAGATCTGCTCTTATATCCAGCATACAACCAGAACAATTATTAATTGATAGAAACTAATTACAATGATTAAAATTATAAATTTAAAAGTACCCCCAAGAGTTAAGCCGAAAATGGGAGCTAAAGAGAATCTCGAATCTATTAAGAATATGGGCATTCTAATGTTGAAGGGGTTGGGAATATTTATCGTGGCTATTCTAGCTATCTCGTTTATGGAATCTGGAGAGTCTGCCGGCTCTTCAGCTCAAACAGATATAAGTGGCACATTTCCTACCATAACACCAACAGCTATCTCGACGGAAAACGAGGAGTGCAATGTTCTATATGCTCCGTTGCATGGTGAGCTTAAAACTTACGACTATTATGACCCCGAGAATTACGATACCTCAAGCTCGGAATCTGTAGTTGCGATCATAAACGAGGTCGAGAACAATGATCAGTTACTAGGAGTATTTCTTGAAATTGACTCTCAGGGTGGTTCTCCGGTCGCAGCAGAAGAGATCGCGGTAACTCTAAAAGGATTATTAAAGCCATCTGCGGCGCTTATTAGAGAGGGAGGAGTATCAGCAGCTTATTGGTCCGCTACCGGGGCTCAAAGAGTATTTGCATCAGAAAGCTCAGCTGTAGGTGGTATTGGCGTCTACTTGTCTTATCTTGATAATGTACAGAAAAATGCCAAAGAGGGGCTTACCTATAATACGGTTAGCATCGGGAAGTTTAAGAATATGGGCGACCCAGACAAGTCAATGACCAAAGAGGAGCGAGAGTTTATGAAAATTTTATAAAAGCAGTCTCAGAGAACCGAAACCTAAAAGAACAAAGCGTCCGGTCGATAGCAGAGGGGCAATATTTTCGCGGGAAAGAGGCACTTAAGCTTGGATTAATAGATGAGATTGGCAATTACCAGGAGGCCGAGAACTGGTTATCGGACAAAATTGGCCAGAAGGCAATAATATGCCAAATGGATGACGAATAAAATAACGGGTTATTATTCTTGAAAAATATAAAAATATTGTAGAATATTAACCACCAATTACAATGGAGATAAAACAATACAAAATAAAAGAGCAGATCAATGCGAGTATCAAGGGAGCACTGTATAGTAACTTCAGCAATGCCACTGAAGCTACGCAAGAGATAATTGATAACTCAGTAAGCCATCGAATTCCCGGTAAAAAAATGACGATAAGATTAATGTTCATACCTAAGTCCAGAAAACTCGTTCTGGAAGATATAGGCGGATCAGGGATGAACATTAATGATCTGGAATCATTTTTTAGGTGGGGTGAGACCAAGGAAAGAGGGATGTATGATATCGGATTATATGGCCAGGGAGGAAAATCAGCTATTGGATATCTAGGAAATTCATTTAGTTTAATCACATCGCCGGTAGGTAAAAAAGTCGAGTACAGAATAAAAGACGATAATCTTGGCCGCCTTGAGTTGAAAGAATATGACACTATGGCACTAGAAACCAACGCTATTTATGGATATACAAAAATAGAGATTGGCGAATTAAAGATTACTCTTACTCAAAAATTCAAGGAAAAATTGACCGAAAACCTTGTTACCACCTATAGACCCCTCATAGAGAGTGGCGAAGTTAGTCTCGAGGTTGATGGTGAGCACATAAAAACTCGTGTCTACCCACTAGAAAAAGATTTTTCGATTGAAAAGATATCTATTAAAGTAAAAAATAACGTCGCGAATGGTTGGGTCGGAAGATTGGCTCCACGAACTGGTGTCAGAGGAGGTATCCGTTGCTACTACAAGGGACGGCTTATCTGTGATAGGGAGTTTTTTGGTCATCCGGATCCAACATACAAAGGTACATTAAATTTTCTTTTCGGTGAATTACATCTCGATTTTGTGTCACCTAACACCAATAAAACCGATTTTAAAAGAGATACTCAAGAATGGCAGATAGTAGAGTCTGAGATGTTTAACATACTCCATCCCCACATAGATGAGCTACTTGGAAGAAAAGTTGAAGAGCCTGACGAGGAAGACGTAAAGAGAATTAAGAAGGCCAAGGAGCTTTATCAGAGGATAATGGAAATGATGCAAAATAAAATAGAAGGCTTAGCTGTGGGAGGTGAGAATATAGGACAGAAAAGACCAGAAAAAAATGATGAACCTGAATCCGTAGATCCATATATGAATACCAGGCCTAGACAGCCCTATAATCCAAAAACGTCTCCGCCGGAAAATGCGATTGGTTCGAGAAAAAGATTGCGAAAGTTTATGGACTGGGAAATTAGAAACATGGACGAGAACATACGAAGCAAGATTGAAGAAAGAGATGGTGGCAAGATATTAATTGTAAATAAGTCATTCCCAGGCTATACGAGGACAAACGGCAATGATTTTTATCTGCTGGAAACGGCCGCTCTTCAGACAGTTCCTATTGACGAAGGACCTATTGGAGCAAAAATATATCTTGAAGAGTTTGATAAGTTTTTTGCTAGAATTTGTGAAAATATGGATGTTGCTAAGGATTTTCTGGCAAAAAGTAAAGTCAAAAGAAATTAGCAACCGATTGATTCCTGAAAGGAAAAGTGGGATAATTTAAAAAATATGTACAAATATCGTCACCCAAAACCGATAGTACTAAAACTCACCGACGAGCTGGGTTTTCGATTGAGACAAAAGGCAGCAGAGTATATTGCTGAAAATAAAAATAAAACTGGCGCAGAACGAGGGAGTTCAGAAGAACAAGGGTTTGGTGCGCTTGCGGAAATAGTTATACGAAACAAGCTTGGCATGCCGGAAATAAATCCCAAGGATCACCCTCTCGGATACGATATTTTACTTCCCTCGGGGGTTAAGATTGATGTTAAATGTCGTGGAGGAGCGCTACCATTTAAGGAGGAATATGAAAGTAGTGATGGTATTGCAAGAGAAGCAAAACACAACTTCTTTGCACGACAGATGCATGATGAAAGACTGGATGCCGATATCTATCTTATGACACACCTGGAAACTCCTAGCAGCAGGGAACTTCCGGGTACGACCAGGCAAAGAAAATGGATACTTTATATATGTGGATGGGTATCAAAGGAACGGGTAAATAATGAGGGTGTTTATTTGCCGCGCGGTTCTCTGACCGAGCAAGGACGAACGTGGTTTACTTATCGAGGTCAAGAAATAGAGTATTACAATCGCAATCTCAATGGACTCGAGACCGTTGAGGATTTGTTGAGTATTGAACCATTAAATATTGAGAAAGATAAAAGTCATAAAGATGACCTAAATTTAACCTCCGTTGATGCCATAAGAATTACTTATGATCTTATTGGCCGCGGTGTACTCTCGGAAAAACACCTTGCCTTTGTTCAGAAAGAAACCGGCCTATCTAAAATCGTGAAGCCGATTTTACACGCAAATCAATATTTTCACCTTCTGAATTGGCTCAAAGGGAAAGGCGTTCTGAATGATAGTGAAATTGAAAAAGCACGACAAGTTCTCCAAGAGGAACCGTATGACGGAATTTAAAATAGCTTTAGCTTGTTGCTCTCTGTCTTGTATCGAGTTTCGGCTTCTTTGATACGCTTTTTGGAAATTTCGATATAATCAGCTTTTTGATTTTTGAACAGATACACATCTTCGTTTTTCTCAATTCCAATAAATTTTCTTCCTTCCAAAACTGCTGAAACAAGAAAACTACCGCTTCCACAAGTATTGTCTAGTACGATGTCGCCCTCTTTTGTGAAAGTGCGTATAAGATAACGGCCGAGTTCTACTGGTTTTTGTGTGGGATGATAAACTTCTCCCTCACTTTCGGCTGTTTTGAAATAAACAACATCGGTAGGATATCTTTCACCACTACTTTTAACTTCGACAGTTTTGAAATCTCCATAACTGCCAGTAAGTTGATTTTTCCGAAACCCTTTATTGTATGGTTCACCTGCGGTCATTTGAGGATTATATGCGGGCTGATTTTTATAAAAGATACAAATATCCTCATGTTTTCTGAGGGGTTGTTTTTTTGCGTTAAGAAAATTTGTCGGTTTGGATTTTACCCAAGTTATTTTGTACTTAAATAATCTAGGGTTAGAAATCATTAAATTGGCGGTAAAAAGTCCTTGTCCCGTAAGAGCAATAGCACCCCTGTCTTTGACAATACGTTCATAGTGCATCCACAGCTGGTCAAAAGGGATAACACTGTCCCAATGATTTTGTGTCGTGCCATATGGAAGATCGCACAAAACCATATCTATTGAATTTGAGGGGATATCCTTCATCACTTCCAGACAGTCACCTTCGATTATTTTATTTTCAAATTCAGTTATTGTTTTTTTGCTTTTGATCGTTTTGGTTTTCGGCTCTTCTACGCTAAGATTTTTTCGCAAGTACCAAAGACAGTAAGTATTTACTGGCAATCCTTCCTGTTGCGCTCGCTGCTCTAGTTCTATGTAAGAATTAGTACCAAGTAAATTTCGTAATTCATTGCTTCCAAAATCAGCTATATTTTTGTATAAATCCTTATTTCTCTCTCCGAAAGCTAAAATAAACCCCTTTGTTTTAAGGCCGGCTTCTTTATAATCTGGAAAATAAACTGCCTTGAAAATCTGACCACTGGGCATACTTATATTATAGTATGATACCTATGTGTATTGTAGTTATTTATCCACAGCAAAGCGGTTTTTGTTTTGACACTAATTAAAATTTAGTTAAAATT
>CAYHGI010000027.1:0-6997 GCA_964356285.1 uncultured Candidatus Saccharibacteria bacterium | reverse complement strand
TTGGCGCATAAATGAAACTTAATTAAAAGTCTCATATGTTTCTGAACTTATGCAGCAAAATAGCCCTGTAAAATAAGGCTTAAAACAAACAAGGTTGGCAAAAACTACCCTAAAGCTTCAATCCCCGGCAGGGTGCCGTTGGCCAAAAAGTCGAGGGTGGCGCCACCGCCGGTGGACACAAATAGGTTAGGTTTTAGATTGTAGGAGCTAGGGTCTAGGGAGGATAAAACAGACACAAGATCTCCCCCGCCGATGATGCTTTCTGTATTGGACTCCATGACTAGCTTTAATATTTCTTTAGTAGCGCCATCACCCCCGGCTTCATATTTCCCGAGCGGTCCGTTCCACAAGATAAATTGCGATTTTTTTATCACTTCTGCCAGATTTTTAACAGATTGACTTCCAATATCTAAAATAACTTCGTCTTTTTCTATTTCATTAACTTTTTTATTTACTAATAAATCTGCGATAGCAGAGTTATTAGTATTTTTTACGATGACATCGACAGGTAAAATGAGTTTTTCGTTTTTTAACATTTCACCTAGATTGTAATCTGACTCATCAACTAGAGACTTGCCCACCTCAAAACCTTTCGCTTTCAAAAAATCATCCACCAAGGCTCCCCCGATAGAAACTTGATCCGCCAAAGTTAAATATTTTTCTATCAAAGGCATTTTGGTAGAAAATTTAACGCCCCCCAAAATAAACAAAAACGGATGTTTGGATTTGTCAAAAGCGCGGGATAAATTTTTTACTTCATTCAGCAACTGAAACCCCGCGTAGGCCGGCAACAAGGTCGGCAATAGAATAATAGACGCATGCATTCGGTGAGAAACAGAAAAAGCGTCATTTACATAAATATCACCCAAACTGGCAAGTTTTTTCGCGAAAACAAGATCGTTCTTTTCTTCCCCAGCAAATTTTCGCACATTTTCAAAAAATTCTATTCGATCTTTCTTTAATTTTGAAACCTTCCAAAAACGCTCGATAACCGATTTCAAATCACCACTGTTATTTTGTCCCAAGTGAGTAAGTAAAATGATTTTCGCGCCTTTTTCCAACAGAAAATTAATTGTGGGCAGGGTTTTAATTATCCTAAAATCATCCTCTATTACTCCATCTTTAATAGGCAAATTAAAATCCACCCTTAAAAGCACGGTTTTGCCTTTGATATTTTCTATTTGTTCAAGACTTCGCATATTTTTACAATTTCCGCGAACTTTTCCGCATTCAGACTGGCCCGACCAGAAAGCAAACCGTCCACTCCTCCATTTTTTAAAAAATCAAGCGCGTCTTTCTCATTCACCGAACCACCATAAATAACCCTAGTTCCATTTGCTTCCAAACCAAATTTAAGAGAAAGAACTTTGCGGATAAAGATAGCCATCTCCCGAGAATCGGCGGCTGTGGCATCCTGATGATTTGGAGTGCTGGAAATCGCCCAAACCGGTTCGTAAGCGACAATGATTTTTGAAATAAAAGTTTTTTTCACTCCATTCAAACATTCTTCCAATTGGGTTTTCACCAAATTGAAATAGCTATGGCTTGCGTCCCGCGCATTCTCTCCTACAGCTAGAATTACGACAAGTCCGGCCGAGAGCGATGTCTTGATCTTCTTATTTATTATTTCATTTGTTTCGCCTAGCGCTCGTCTTTCCGAATGCCCCAATATTACATATCTTGCGCCCAGGTTGTAAAGCATTTCCGCTGAAATTTCTCCAGTAAAGGGACCTTCCTCATGAAAAGAAGCATCTTGCGCACCCAGTTTTATTTTACTGGTTCTGATTTTTGTCAATTGGTCCAAATAAATAACCGGCGGGCAGATTACCGCTTCAGTTTTTAGCTTATAATTTATAAATTGGAGTATAGATTTAAAAAGTTTCTCCGCCTCTTTCGCCGTAGGCGGATTCATTTTCCAATTGCCAATAATTATCTTCTTAGACATTGTTCCATTCTAACACCTACAAGCTACAAGCTACAAGCTACTGACTTTCTCCCCAGCTATCAATCACCCATGAACCAGAAGGACCGCTGGTAAAATAGGGATTGATCAACCCGCTACCATAATCAAAATGAGTGTTGTTTTTTAATTCTATTTTCTCACCAACCGCTTCTTTAACGGAAGAATTATTGCTAAAATAAACCGTCCCTTTTTGCGCGTTTACAATTGAGATATCAGAATTGTTGCCGACGTCGATCGCATTGTTTCCGTTGCATGGACTGTCGGATACGCTCGCGTCGCATTCACTATCCGATAAAAGCAATATATAACTGCCCGGGGTTCCTGAATCTTGAAAGACAACACCGTTGTCGATAGTTATATAACCATCGGCAATTATAATGCCTGATGTTGCTCCATATGAAGAGTTTAATTTTACAGATGGTGGCGCTGGTTGTCCAGAAATTGCATTGATTATAATATTGCCTGTTACATATATAGTATTGGAAATGGTCAGGGTACTGTTTATAGTTAAATTACCTATTATTTTTTTGGCCTCCATTGTAGTAGGTATGGAAATTGTGACATTGCCAGTTGTAGTGTTGGTTCCATCACCTGTCGCATCAGCTTTCCATTTATTTATATCTGTCTCGGATATCGGCAGATCTTGAACTGCTGGATCAGTTGGTGGAGTTCCTGGTGGGGTAGAGCAGGATTTATTATTTCTAGAACCAAAAAAACAATAAATAGTGCCGGTGACAGTAGAGTCCGTGATATTGTGAGCATGCGCATCACCGGTACCGCCATAACCAACACGCATATTTGAAATTGACCCGGTACTGCCGGCAACAAAAGCATCTCCGGTAATATAAGCGCCATTTGAACCGACAATATTGCCATTGGAATATAAACTGCCGGTAACATAAGAATTATTGTGAAAGATAAACCCGCCTTGACCGGCTTGTGTTCCATATTTAAACACAATGCCGTCTCCGGTTTTAAGGGTCAAGCTAGTTTCCCGATTTAAGTTTGATACATTTCCCAGCGAAATAATTTGCTTAGTATTACCAACAAGAGTGGTAATTGCGGTTGTAGCCGAATTCGAGTCTAGAATAAGCATTTCATTTTCGGAAATAGCCATGTTTTTTATTATCCTATAAGTTGCATCCTCACTTCCCGATTCAGCCAAGAAATACGACTGTTTTGAATTTAAATTCATGCTGGCATTTCTAAATTCGCGCACCGTCGGTCCTACCAGTCCAGAAATTATAGCCAGAGAGATAAAAAGAAAGAAAACAACAGATATCAGCATCGCCGCGCCACTATTTTTCTTAACTTTTTTGAAATCTAATTTTTTCATTTTATTAATAAGCACCTCGAAGCACGATTGTGTCATAAAAATCTTGGGTGCGAGCCAAAATATCATTATTGGAACGGACAGAGAGAACTATTTTCACGGCTTTGCCTTTAGCTGTGGTTATCTGCGTAAAAGTAAGACCAGTGACTATTATATTGGGCGAATTTAAATTGCCTACATTGTTGCCACCTTGCCAAAACTGAACATTCGGACTAATAAACTTGAACTCTAATGTTCCACTGCCGATATCAAGCACTAAATCAGTCGCGCTAATTGAACTGATGTTATCCGCCTGCCGAATTTCTCTGGATATTTTTTCCATCATGGTTCCGCTCTGCACCAATTCCCCTTGGATAGAAGTTTCTTTAAATGATTCAGCCATAACAATCATCGCATCGATCGTTATCAGAGAAAAAACGGCAAAAAAGGCGATATAAAAAAGAAGTTCCAGAATTGCATAACCGTTTTTTCTTTTTAAGGACGGTCCTTGGGGAAACTCTCTTAATGACCGTCCTTGTAAATTATTTTTTGTCATGAAAAAATATCTATTATATAAAATTTTAAATTTTTGGTTATGGTCGCGCCCCCTTCTGTCCAAGATACGGTAACGGTAATTAATTTTGTGCCGCTATCAAGCGCTCCTCCTGAACTTACAATATCTTTACTAGTACTAGTATTAGGATCAACACTAGTATCACGATTTACATCCGCCAAAACAACCGTGCGAGTAAAAATTCCCACCGTATTGGCCGTAGTTGAAAGCGTCCAAGTGCCGCCGGAAAAAGTTGGGTAATAATTTGTAGCGATGATTAAAGAGGAAATATCACTCCATGCGTTATCTCTAAGAACTCTGACCGCTTCAGCTCCCTCTTCTAGAAGAAATGTTGCCTGGGTCGTATGGAAAGCTTGACGAGAAACGTAAACGGATTTTTGAGCAACTGCCATTGCGGCTAAAATTGAAACAGTAATAATAGAGGCAGCGATTAATACTTCAACAACCATGAATCCCTTGTTTTTTAAAAAAATTTTCATTCTAATCTACACTAGCAGCGCCCGTGGCGGAAATGGTAATAATTTTAGAATAATTTGTGGTAGAAATAGTTACTGTACCAGTCTTACTTGGACTCCCAGACAGACGATTGAAATATATTTCGCCTGGAATGGCACTAATTAAATTTAAGATAACATTTGAAATACTAGCTGGAGAAGTTATACTAATATTCTCATTATTAGGATCGTTATCAGAAAAAGATGTACCTTTAAAAATTATAACTTCATCGGATTGAAAATGCACTCCGTATGATGAAGAATTGAGAGATGATAAAGTTTGCGAGCGGGCCTTGTTTATAGATGACAAGACATCTTGCACTCCGCTTTTCAGCACTTGATTTTCTCTTGTCTTGGAAAACTGAGGAATGACAACTGCAATTATAATGCCTAATACCGCCAGCACTACTAACAATTCTATAACGGTTATTCCCCGCCCGCTAACACCTGAGTGTAGCGATGGCGGGCAGGCTTTTTTGTAAAAATTTTTCATTAATTTATACTGCCTAAAATTGAATAAAGCGGCGAGATCATGGAGATAGCAAAAAATCCAACCCCTGAACCAATAACAATCATTAAAATAGGTTCAATAATGGTAGAAAGATTTTTGGTTTTATTTTCAATTTCTCCTTCGTAAAATAAAGCGATTTCGAGCAACATATCCGATAGTTTTCCGGTTTCTTCTCCGACTTGGATCATTTCCGACATCATGATGGGATAAAGTTTATTGTTCGTCTCAAAAGCTTTGGAAAACGGAGCCCCTTTTTCTACCGCAACTTTGGCCTCATTTAAAATTTTCTTATAGTAAATATTTTGTACTATATCTTCAGTAATTTCCACCGCGCGGGTAATAGAAACCCCCGTCAAAAGAAGCGAGGACATGGCGCGGGCAGTGCGAGCGGTATTTAATTCTTTGGCTAAATTTCCAACGACTGGAATTCTGACAATAAGATAATCAATGTATTTAGCCATAAATTTGGCGCGGAAAAGAAAATATAGGCCAGCGCCTGCTCCGATAATAAGGATAAAAGTTAGGACTAAGTTATTGGAGAAAAAATTGCCAAGAAAAATAAGAATTCTGGTGGAAGCGGGCAAAACTACGCCGAGTTCCTTGAAAGTGCCGGCTAGGGTCGGCACCACAAAAGCAAACATTAAAACACTAATCACGATCATCGCGGACAAGATGACCCCCGGATAAATCAACGCTCCTTTTATTTTCTTGGTCAGAGAATGAGATTTTTCTAAATTCATGCCGATATCGGAAAGCGCGCCGGCTAAATTGCCTGATTCCTCGCCGGCGCGCGTCATGGAGATGAAAAGTTTTGAAAAAATATTCGGGAATTTCAAAAGCCCGGAAGACAATGTTTCTCCGGAATTTATATCGGCAGAAAGAGACACTAAAATTTTACTGAGTTTGGAATTTTTGGTTTGCTTCTCTAAAACGGACAGCGCCCTGTATAAAGAAAGTCCGGCTTTTAACATCCCGCTTAAATTTTTTGTAAAAACAATTTGTTCATTAACGCTTACTTTCGAGAAAATACCTGCCAACGCGGATATTTTATCAGATAAACTTTCGCCTTTTTCGCTGATAGACAAGGGAGTACTCCCGCGAGACCGTAAATCACGAGCGAGAGTCAAACGATCGCGCGCAAACAAGACGCCTTGCACCATTCCGCCTTCTTTTGATTTTGCCGTATAAGAAAAAAGCATATGCATTATATTTTAACATAAAAAAAGAGATATCCGGCTATCATTACTCCGAAACAACCCGGAATACTTCCTCTAAAGTGGTAACACCCAAAACCGCTTGGAAAACCCCGTCTTCCAGCATAGTCATCATGCCTTCTTTTTTCGCTTGGATTTCTATTTCATCTTGCGAGCTTCCCTTGATAATCATTTCTTTGATAGTGCTAGTCACTTTTAAAACCTCGTGCATTCCGATACGGTTTGAATATCCGTCCTCAGACTCATTGCTCTTAACCGCCTTATAAAAAGGAATTTTATCCCAAGTATTTTTTTCACCGACAATTTTTTCAGTTTTCAAAAAGTTTATTACCCTGTCCAGATCAACAACCCTGGCTAAATTTTTTATTTCAGCAGACGACAAGAAATACTTTTCTTTGCTGGCAGTTAGCCGACGAACCAATCTTTGCGCGATAATCACTTTGACTGTGGCAGTTATCAAAAAAGGCTCAACCCCCATGTCCACCAACCTGGGTATGGCGCCAGCCGCGCTGTTGGTGTGGATAGTGGAAAGAACCAAATGGCCGGTCAGCGATGCATTGATGGCCAAACCGGCTGTTTCCCCGTCTCGAATTTCTCCCACCATCACTATATCCGGGTCTTGACGCAGAAGCGAACGCAAACCATTGGCAAAAGTGAGGCCTATTTCGGGTTTCACCTGCGTTTGATTAACCCTGGGCATTTGATATTCAATCGGGTCTTCCACCGTAGAAATATTAACCTCCGGCTTATTCAAAATATCCAGCATGGTGTAAAGGGTGGTAGTTTTTCCGCTTCCGGTAGGACCTGTGGCCAGCACCATGCCAGTCTTTTGCGTCAAAGAACTATGAATTCGCTCCAATCCCTCCCCATGGAAACCGAGTGTTTCGAGCGTAAAGCCATGTGCGTAATCTTTTAAAATCCTCATTAGA
>CAYHGI010000026.1:0-7905 GCA_964356285.1 uncultured Candidatus Saccharibacteria bacterium | reverse complement strand
TATGTAGCAAGGACAGAATGGTCAAAACAGACCCTCGTTTTTGTATATTATGCCAGAAATTTGACTACTCAAGTTGAGTAAGTCACCACATACACCAGATTTGGTGTAGGCAATGACTCACTCAACAAAAAATGTGAAAATATCCGATTGTCAAAAAACAAAACAGCCCCCATCTAGAGGGCTGGTGTTTAGGTTGTAAAGTTTAGTTTAGTTAATTTTTACAGCGCAAATATCAGCTCTCTAATAGTAGGGCTGAAAAAGAAATAACTATTTGCCTGTATGTTTTTATTCACGTCTTGATAGTAACACATTTTAGATAATTGCAATGTGGATAACTTTTATCTAACTTGCCAGCCTTTTTCTTTTATCTTTTCTGTTATTTTATTCATAATTTCATTTACTTCCGTATCTGTGAGAGTACGATTATAAGATTGAAAAACTAATCTAAAGGCATATGATTTTTTGCCATCTTTAGAAAACTCATCGAATAAATCAGGACCCTTAATAACAAGTTTCCCTGTATTCTCCTTTATAACTTTATAAACTTGAGAACTTTTAACTCCTTCGGGTACCCATACCGCGATATCCCGGGCGATAAAGGGGAATAATGACCACATGTGGAAAGCTGAGGATGTATGCTTTTGCGAAGGAGTGGCTGAGCGTAGCGAGGAACCGAGCGGCTGAGCAAAAGCATCAGCTGAAGCCGACTTCGAGAATTCATTGAGAGTCATCTCTGTAATATTTTTCTTATCGCCGCATGCTACACGTATTTCTTCCCCTTTTTTAGTAAACACTGTTCCAATTTCAAACACTTTCACCTTATCAATTCCCAAAAGCGGAAGATTGGCATGATTTAACTTTATGCTTTCTTTTAGCCCGTCACTTAAATTTGTTCTCAAAAATTTCTTATCCGACGCGCTATTTTGGACCTCTACTTCCCCTTTATCAGCAAAAGCATAGGTCATCACTTCCGAATATCCCTCACTCAGTAATTTATTTCTTGCCCAAGAAATTTTGGTATATGTTTCATTTGCTTTTGGCTCGAAATTGATTTTAGGAATATTACCTTTGATTCTGTCATAGCCCAATATGCGAGCAATTTCTTCCGCCATATCTTCTTCTAAGACTAAGTCTAGACGCATTGGCGACACAGAAATTGTAAATATTTCTTTTTCATATACGTATTCAAATACGTATCTTTTCAAAATATTTTTTATCTCTCGATCTGAAATTTTTATGCCCAAAATACTGGAAATTCTGGCAGTTGAAAAAGAAAGTTTTCTTTCTTTTTGCTTCTCTGGATATGTATCTACAATATCTTCAAAAATTGCCTCTGAACACATTTCTGCAATCAAAGCTGAAAGTTCCCGCATGGCATATGGAGCAAGTTCCGGCGACAGATCATTTTCAAATCTTTTGCGCGCATCGGTGAAAATGTTTAAGGTCTGAGCCGTCTTCCTGACTGACACGGGCTCAAAGTTTGCGCATTCTAAAATTATATTTTTTGTATTACTATCAACTTCCGCGATTTTCCCTCCCTTTATTCCCGCAATCGCCAGAATATTTTTCGAATCTGCAATAACCATATTGGAACTTTTTAATTTTAACTCTTTAGTATCTAAGGTGGTAATTCTTTCATTGTCTTCGGCATCACGCACTCTTATTCCGCCTTTTACTTTATTTAAATCAAAAGCATGTATTGGTTGACCGCAATTAAACATCGCAAGATTCGCGGCATCGACAATGTTATTTATACTCCGTTGTCCAATAGATTCTAAATGTTTCACCACCCATTCCGGCGCAGGCCCAACCTTCACATTTTTTACAATTCTTCCCATATATCTTCGACATTTTTCAGTATCTATTTTTATTTCTAGCTTCGTCGGATGAGATTTTGGAATTTTATATTTTGGTGTTGGATCAACATATTTTATATCGAGCAGGGATGCAATCTCCCGAGCCATACCCTGATGGGAAAGTAGGTCGTGAGCTCTATTCGGTAATATTTTTATATCAAAAACAACATCACTGTCCGGTCTTTTTTCTACACTCTCTACTTCGGCTAAATGACACGTCAAAACATCTGCCAGTTTTTTGGGAGAAGGGGCATTGGGTATATACCACTTAAGCCAATTGTAAGAAACTTTCATAAATTATTGAATCTGATTAAGTCTTAAGTCCCCTTGATAAAAAAGTCGCACATCGGGTATACCCCATTTGATCATAGCAATACGATCGAGCCCCCCACCGAAAGCAAAGCCCTGTACCTTTTTTGGATCGAGGCCAATATTTCGGATGACATTCGGATGAAGCATCCCCGCGCCCATCATTTCAAGCCACTTACCCTTGAATTTTGCAAAAACTTCGATGGATGGTTCGGTAAAAGGGAAGAAGCTTGGCCTGAATTCTATTTCCACATCACTACCCAGCATTTTTTTATAGAAATGAGTAAGCACTCCTTTTAAATCAGCGAGAGAAATATTTTCTCCCACTATCGCTCCATCTATTTGAAAAAATTGCATCTCATGGGTGATGTCAGTCGCCTCGTTGCGAAAAACTTTACCGACAGAGATAAAGGCTGCGGGTAGCCTGCCTTCTTTGCCAGCTTTTTCAATCGCCCGTGTCGTGACAGTAGTAGTGTGGGTACGAAGAACACTACCACCCCCTACCCCCTCCTTATCAAGGCGGGGAGGGTTCCCTTCTCCTCCTATTTTAGGAGGAGTGCCTGAAAGGCGAGGTGGTTCCTTAATCCAAAAGGTGTCTTGCATATCAAGCGCCGGATGATCTTTTGGGAAATTCAAGACATAGAAATTATACCAATCACTCTCTAACTCCGGGCCAGTCGCAATCTCAAAGCCCATATCCGCAAAGGCCTGATAAGCTTGATTGGCCAAAATGGAAAGCGGATGCTCTTTACCCGACGCAACGGACGGATTTCTGTTGTTTTTTTGCTTCACTATCTGATTCTACCAAATTTAACGATAAAAAGAAAAAATCACAAGGTTTTGCCACCAAAGGTTTTTTTAATAAAAATCTTTATATTCTTGATCTACGCCATGGTGTAAATGTGTATATTCAGGCATCAAATAAATTTTTTAAATTTGTAATTACAAATATTTCTTTTTAAAATCTTCACAACTTATTACAGCCCTACGAACTTCCAAGATACGATCCTTTTCATTTTCTTCTAAAATCTGAAAACCTAATCTTCCAAAGATTCCAGGGTTTTTAGAAACTATCCAAGACTTTGCCATAATAGTTTTAACTCCCACAAACCTTGAGTCATTTTTTAGTAATTTTGCCAATTCTTTTAATCCTTCTCGAAATTGTTTGATTTTTTCTTCAATTGATAAAGTTGTAGAAGGAAAAACGTGAATTTTTATTTTAGTTGGATCGTTTCGGCCTATATTAAAAAAGAGAAGTTCGTTTAATCTAATTTGATCCTCTCGAAAATGCTCGGGTACACGTGAACGCCGTTCCAATTCCTCTAATGAAAAATTACTTTGTGCGAATTTACTTATATTTTCAGCAAAGATTCTTATTAATTCTTTTGCACTTGTATATTTTCTACTACTCAAGTCAGTAAGTAATTTCTCAAATTCAGCCTCTTTCCCAGCAAACAAAACAACTAGTTTTGCACGCACTTCATGAATGGCAACCAACAAAGGATCTTGGTCTTTTGATATACCCAATGCTGTACGAAGTTGAAATTCATACCAATCAGGAGAAGATATGTTGTAGACTTTCAAACTTGGTTTTTCTTGTTCATTCATAATTTTATTTTACCAGATTCTTAACTTTTTGGACTGCTTCGCGATAATTGCAATAGTCGCATTCCTTGCTCGCTTTCGGCATTTTTCCGTCTAAACATTTTTTAACATCAGCCAAAGCGCCCTCCACCCACAAATCATCTCCGGTGTATGGAATCAGGTCAATATCAAATTCCAGTTTTCCATCAAACGCTTCGCGATCTGTTTTCCCATTGCAATAAACGAAATAACCGGTTTTGGAAACTTTGAAACCAAGCCGGCGGAGAAGCCATTGGTATATTTCCATCTGCCTTTTGTATCCCATTTGCCATTCGGCGTCTAACGTCACTTTTTCCTGCTTGCTAGTTGATTTATAATCCACCACAATCAGCTCCCCTTTCGGATTAATCCATAAATCGTCCACCGCTCCGGTGACAATGAAATTGGCGGGTTCATAATGGTATTGTAATCCGCCAAAATTCCTCCTCCATTCGTCTATCATTTCGTGAGCGAACGGAATAGCCTTAATTTTATACGCTTTCATAAGCGGATGCGCGGTTTTGCTCGCCCGATGGACGTCAAATTCTTTTTTTAAAAGCGTATCTACCGCGGTGTTCAAGTTAAAGGGAAATCCTGGCGGACGACCAATGCCCAACCGGCGATCCAGATAAAAACATTTCGGGCAGTCGGTAAAAAGTTCTATTTTGGAACGAGATAATTTAAAAGGCTCCGAATTTTCCGGATTATAAATATTTCTTGTTCTGTTGGCTTTATAATATTCAGACATGTGAATTAGAAAAAAATGAATTTATTCAGCGGGACTTGATAAACTCGGTATGGCTTCGGTCCAACGAAAGCTTTACTGTTTATAAAGATAGTGGGTGTGCCATATAGATTAGTTTTATTGAGTTCTTGAATCTGATTCTGTACAGCGGTCTTTGTTTCCGAACTATTCGCACATTGGTTAATTTTTTTCACATCAAAATTGAAACTGGCTAGGATCTTATTGGCATTTGTTTTATTCAAAACATAATCTTTATCGGCAGTAAATAAATAATTATTGAAATCCCAATATTGGTCTTCATAATTTTTACTTACGCAATACCCTATTTCTCCCAAAAACATAGTATCCCCCTTGGCTGGATAATGGGCAAAAATATAATTCGTTTGTTTATTTTTTACTAATTTTTGAATATCCGGATATGCTTTTCGGCTATAATCGCAAGCATAACAACCGATGAAAAATACTACGTCTTTCGCGCCAACATTTTTTGCCGGAAAACTGGATAAATCAATATCTTTAAGAGTCAGGTTTTCTTCCGATTTCTGCACAATACCACAAGCAGAACTGTCTCCAACGACCGTTACTTTGTTATTTTCTCCAGCCGGATCAAAAGCGCAAAACCCGCTTTGGTTTAGGCCATTACAGCTACCGTAAACATAAAAATTATATCCGCCGCGCAACACCCAAAAAGTGCTGCCAACCATCAGAATAAAAAATACCCAAGAAAATAACTCGTAGTATTTATTGAAAACTCGTGCAACAAAAACAGAACGATTCAATAATTTTGACAAAATCTTACCTTTTATTTTTTCCGCAAAACCGGTATTACAAGGGCGCAGAGTAATCCTTTTAAATACACAAGCAAAAGCTTCTTTGGCTAAAGCTCTGTGCGAAGCGCTGAAAATTCCCAAGATTGAAAAAATAATTAAAGCTAAAATACAAGGCATAAATTAAAATATTTTAATAATCTTTTTTAAATTCTCAACAAACATCTCTGCTTCTTCTATGGTGTTGTACAAAAAAAGTGAGACGCGCGCAGAATTATGAATTTTTTTGTTGGCAAACCATGAATTTACACAATGTTGTCCGGAACGGATACAAATGTTAGCCATTTCATCAAGCATAATGGCGAATTTATGCATATCAGCACCTTCTATATAAAAATCGATAATGCCTGATCTTTGTTTTGGATCTTCCGGACCAATAATTTTTATCTGTGGAATTTTTTGCAGTTCTTTCGTAATGTAACTATTTAATTTTAATTCATGCTCTGCTATATCTTGAAAATTAAACTGACTTAAATATTTAACTGCTTCTCCGAATCCGATAATGCCGGCATAATCCTGCAATCCGGCCTCAAATTTTTCCGGCACCGGCAGAAATTCATAATCTGTGTAAGTGGAAGACAAAACGGTGTCTCCGCCTACCATGAATGAACTCAGTTTTTCCAATAGTTTTGATTTTCCATAGAAAACTCCGGTGCCGGTCGGACCGAACATTTTATGTCCGGAAAACGCCAAAAAATCTACATCCAAGTCTTGCACATTAATTTTTTTATGTGGAATACTCTGAGCAGTGTCTAAAAAAACCAAAACATTGTTTCGATGGGCGATTTTTATTATTTCCTTTGCCGGATTGGTAACCCCGTCCAGATTAGAAGTGTGAACTATGGAAACTAATTTTACACCAGAAACTAATTTAGAAAAATTATCCAAATTAAAAGTACCATCTTCGTTGGAAGGAATTATTTTTATTACAATACCTTTTGTATCCCGCAACACCAGCCAAGGAATTAAATTTGAATTATGCTCCTTGTCTGAAATCAAAATCACATCCCCTTTTTTGAGACCAAAAGAATTGGCTAGCAAATTTATGCCTTCCGTAGTATTGCGGGTAAAAATTATTTCATTTTCATTTTTCGCATTTATAAATTCGGCAACAAGCTGTCTCGTTTCTTTCACTTTCTTGGTAACTTTGTCCCCTAATTTATGCGAACTCCGGCCGGCGCAAGCGGGATAATTTAGATAATAATCATTCATCGCCTCAATCACCTGTTTGGGCTTCAAACTCATACAAGCGCTGTCTAAATAGATGGGGTTCTTGCCCCCTTTTTGACTTAAAATATTAAAATCCGCCCTTATTTTATCTACATTTAACATAAAATTAAGTTTTTATTATTGTATCACGTATTTGCCTATTTTTGTCCTTTTTATTGAAAAAGCCAAAGATGGTATACCAATTTTCTCTCCTAAATCGTTCGCGATACTTCTCACATATGTTCCACCACCACACCTTATTATAAAGCTTCCAATGTTGAACACTCGGTGTTTAACATTTAACTTTTTACGCCATATTTTTAAAATTTCTTTTTGTCTAAAATCTCCCCTAACTTTTGCAACTCGACGCTCAATATTCTTTAAAAATTTTTCCGCGCTTATGGTTTTTGATCTAATAAATTTTAAATTTTCAACAATTACTTCATGTGATGGTCTTTCAACCTTTAAATTTTTTCTTGCGTAAGTAAAAAGCGGTTTTCCGTCAATAGTTTTCGATGAATACATTGGATATTTTTGTATAAATTTTCCGGTAAAATATTTTAAATTTTTTCTTATATTTTTTTCTAGTTCTGTGCTGGTTATACTTCTTTTAAAATCCGCAACTTTTATAACTTTTCCCAAAATATCATATGTATCGGTAGAAAATCCAAAAAGAACTTCAAATTTATATTCTTTCGAGAGTCCTAAATATTTTTCTTTTTCTTTTGTATTGTCCCCTACAAGCACCAAAAGAAGTCCAGAAACCAACGGATCTAGTCGACCAGCATAGGTCATTTTTACATCCTTGTATTTTTTATTCTTACGACGAAAATTCTCTAGCGCCTCAAGAGGTGTCTCTCCTTCTTTTTTATTCAAAAGCAAGATGTTTTTCATATTAATATACTTTTGAATATACCATGAAAAACTTTCTTTTTCCTGAAAATAATGTAAATTATAGACACGGAGGCGTCGCATATCACCGCCTGCGGCGGGACCTCGCCTTTGGCGATGGGCGGTTCAGCAAAAAAAATATGTTCTGCGTTTATATTTTACAAAGCAATAAAAATAATAGATACTATATTGGCTTCACATCAGATATGGATAGCCGGCTGAAACACCACAACAGCGGAGCAAACAAATCCACCAAACCTCATCGTCCTTGGAAAATAGTTTTTAGAGAATTCCATGGAGATAAGAGAAAGGCAAATCAAGTCTTTTAAAAATGGAGAGGCTTTAAAAAAATTAATAGAGGGAGGCGTCGCATAGCGGTCTAGTGCACCATCTTGGAAAGGTGGCAGGCTCGAAAGGGTCTCGAGAGTTCAAATCTCTCCGCCTC
>CAYHGI010000025.1:0-8546 GCA_964356285.1 uncultured Candidatus Saccharibacteria bacterium | reverse complement strand
TAAGAAAAATATTTTTATTCACATAAGAAGCGTTGGGGATAAAAGACGACTCATTATCTAATCCAGTTTCGTCCATAAGTTCTTGAAGCTCTTCTGCTTCATCTTTACTCATGTCCTCCTCTTTTGCTTTTTCAAATACTTCGTCGTCCATAAATTTATGCTGGCAAATATTCTCTATAAACCCGCACGGTTTCCAAATAGATAGACTCGATTAATCTTTTAGTCTGCATCTCCTCGACAATTCCTTTCTGAAGCAAGAGAAGTCTTACATTCTGACGAATACGCGCTTTTATTGTTTCATTGTTAGTCCAGTCAATCGCCAAATCACGTCTAATGCGCTTTGTGAGTTCCTTAACAAATTCCTTGATATCAATTCCAGCATTTTTTAGATCAGGATTTTTCTCAAGGGTATCATAAAATACAATTTCTTCTTCCGAAAGTCCCGTATCTTTACTTTCTTGATCTAACTTCTTAATCCCATCTGCAATTTCAAGAAGTTGTTTGATTATTTCAGCCGAGCTGATTACATTATTTTCATATTTTTCGATAAGTTCTTCCAATAGAGTGAGCATTGTTTCGTAGCGAGCAGTATTAACACGCATACGGGCTCGAATTTCCTGATCGAGAAGTTTTCGAACCGAATCAACGGCAAAATTGTGATATTGAGATTTTTTTATTTCAGCAACAAATTTCTCATCGAAAATTGAAATGCTTTTCTTTTCTTGACCTTCCACATTAAATAAATCCACAATGCCTTCGGCTTGAATAGAATCTTGCATTAAACTGCGAATAGCACTTTCTGTTTCTTCAGGAAAAATGGCATGTGGTAATACCGTCTGTTTTCGTATCGCTTCGCGAATTGATTGGAAGAATTGCAAATCATTCACGATTTTCATGGCTTCCTCGCCCGGCATAACAAGGGCGTGTAATTTCGAAAGTTTCGAAACCATTTCCATATATTTCATTTTTCGCTCATCAGACAAATACCCGTTATTAGTTATCACTTCGTTTATTCCTGCCTGCATAATTCTGACTAGCTCAACCCCTTTCTTTTGTTTCCAAGAAGTATAATCAACTTTGCCAAAAAATTCGCCAACCTGTTTGTGTATGGTGTACATTTGCGCTACAACTTCATCGATGGGAATTAGCGCATCATTTTGAACATCGGAATCATACCAAGCAAGTGCTTTCTTTAGATTTTCAGCAATACCGATATAATCAACAATTAGACCGCCCGGCTTATCTTTGAAAACTCGGTTTACACGAGCTATTGCTTGCATAAGCCCATGATTTTTAAGTGGCTTATCAAGATACATAGTATGCAAACACGGAACATCAAAACCAGTTAGCCACATATCGCACACAATGGCGATTTTTAGAGAATCATTTACTTTTTTAAATCTTTTTTCTAGCTTTTTTACATCTCGCTCTTGCTGAATGACAGAAGCATATTCATCACTGTTTGAAATAACCACGGCACATTCTGGCGCACCATCAATTTTTTTGATCGTTTCGTACATCAAAACAGCAATTCGCCGACTCATTGTCACAATCATTGCCTTACCTTCAATCGGCCTATTGTTGAAATGTTTTACAATATCTTCTGCAATTTTATCTATACGACTTGGTGCTCCAACGACTTCTTCAAGCACAGCCCACTCCTTTCGCATTCGCGCATTATCGTCAGAAATAACTTCGCCCAATACTGCATCAAATTTAGAATCAATAAACTTATCGGCTAGATGAAGTGGCACAAGTCGTCCTTCGTAATAAATTGGTACTGTGGATTTATCTTTTACCGATTGGCTGATCTTATACGAACTAACTACATTACCGAAAACTCTAACTGTGTCTTTATCATTTTTCGAGATAGGCGTTCCAGTCACTCCCAAAAAGCTTGCATTTGGTAGTGCAAGACGCACATTACCAGCCAAATAGCTGTATTGGGTACGATGGGCCTCATCGGCAAGAACAATAATATTATCTCGCTCGGTCAAAGCATTTTGAGCATCAGGATCTTCTTGAAATTTCTGAATTGTCGTAAATATAAGCTCGCTTCCTAAATGCGACAATCTAGCGCGCAAATCCTTTATACTTGATGCTTTTTTTGCAAGTGTCCCATATCCGGTGCGACTGAATGTTTTAAATAATTGATCGTCCAAATCTTCACGGTCTGTCAGAAAGACATACGCCGGACTTTTCAATTCTGGAATATTTTTTGTCTTATTCACATAGAAAACCATTGAAATAGATTTTCCAGAACCTTGTGTATGCCAAAATACTCCAATTTTTCTATTCTGTTCTCCTAGAATCGCATGAATAGTACTATTGATTGTTTTATTTACTCCATAATACTGGTGATACAAACACATCTTTTTTGTATAAGTCACAGCTTCACCATCGCTATCAGCTTCAAAGATTGTGAAGTGTTGTAACACATCCAAGAAGCGTTCTTTGCTGAAAAGTCCTTTGGTCAAAACCTCTAATTCTTCCGCCCCTTTCGGAAAATCATTTTCAGCATTGATACCTTTCCATGTGCTATATCGTTCCCATGAACTAGAAATAGTCCCGTGGCGAGCATTAAACAGATCAGATAGTCCAACGATTTGGTTGTATAAAAATAGTTTCGGAATTTCCTTTTTATAGTACTCAATATCTCGATATGCCTCGCCAATTGTCGCTTCTGTGCGAACTCCGCTTTTTAGCTCAAAAACTCCAAGCGGTAATCCGTTCACAAAAATAACAGCGTCCAATCGGCACACTGCATCAATTCCTTGCACTGTAAATTGATTCACTACCAAAAATTCATTTGAAAGTGGTTCAGTAAAATCTATTAGTTTTACTAAATCAGTTTTTTCATCTCCATTTTCTCTCCACGAAATCTTTTTGCCATTTGTAATCCACGAATACATTTCTTTGTTCCCAAGGATAAGATCGTTGTGAGAATAACCAGCAATTTCCTTGACGATAATTTCCGCTTGCTCGGCAGGAAGTGATGGATTAATTCTGCGAATTGCCCCAAGGAGTCTATCTTTTAAAACCACACCTCTAAAATCCTCGCGCTCCGCGCGAGTCTGTCCGGGATTTATATCCGGTCCATAGATATGCTCATATCCCTCGCCCTTGAGCCAGTCGATGAGTGATTGTTCTGTTAAGTTGTTTTCATTTATGGGATTCATGTTGTTTTTTCTATGTTTTTTGACTTATCCACATACGCTTGTTTTTAACGCTTGCGCAAGGTATAATGGGGGTGCATTAGAGTCGGGGTTGGATTTCTTGTCCATGCCCCGACTCTTTCGTTTTACTAAAGTCTACGACCCAAACAGAAAAGTATTGTGGAGTTTTTATAGTCATGTTCCCTCGAATTTTTCTGCCAGTTAATGATTCTAATGTTTCAAGTACTGGTTGTCGAATAGCATCTCTCGCTGTTTTAGTTTCATTGGAATTAGCTCTTAATCCTTGAGCAATTAAACCTGTAAGCACATCTACAACTTGAAGTTGTAGACATGACTTTGAGTCGAGTGGCAACACAGCAATAGGCAATCTACCTGAATTCATATTCCAGTTAAAATAAATATCAAAATTGTCAGGCACATACACATACTGAATTTCGGGAGCACAATGTTTTGCAAAAAGTTTTAATGCTCGTAAATATAAAGCATTATGTTCATTCTCATCTCTGATATATTTAGGGTCGCTTCTATCGACAATGATTGCGGTAAAACGAAACTTGGTTTTTGCCCACAATGCCTTGATGAGATCACAATATAATCGTTGATTTTCATTCGTTATTCTATAATGTTTCATTTCAAACTCACTAAAAGATTGAGCAAGCTTTGATAATTCTTCAATATTACTTTCTTTATGAAGTCTTGTGACTCGTTCTTGTTTATTGCGAATAGAAAGATTTTTGATTTGATCTGAAACTCTCTGTAATGCTCGCGAAAAAGCAATGTTGTCATCAATCTGTAAAAATCCACAAACAAAAAACCTGTCAGATTCTTTTTTCCCCGATTCATCCATAAATACGAATGGTATTTTTTGTTCAATTGTTGGATTTTTCTTTTCGTATATCATAAAAGTTACTTTTTATTGAGATTATTCATAAATTATGGTTTTACTTTTGGTACTACACTTGTTACATCTGATACAATTTCCTTTATATTTGAGGAAACTTGTGCTGCAGTTTTATTTATAGCAGTTTCTTTTGAATCATTATTTCTAATGTTGTCCATTGGAGAAGAATATACTTTTCCAATCGCCTCTAAAATAAAGTCTAGTTTCTTTTTAAACTCATCGCCCACTTGATCGGCAAACAGACCAACTATAATTTCTTTGTATGCTTCTAACGAGCGAGCAATGGAAGCTTTGAATTGATATTCTTCAATCAATCTTTGAGTTCTGGAATATTGCCTATTTACAAAAAAATCAAAAAAGATTATTGGAGAAGTGAGAGCTAACTTTACAAGAAAGTTTATTTCAAAAATAGTTCCTCCTTTTAATGTTTGCCAGACAACCACACCTCCAATAGCTAGCAACAGAACCCCACTTGTTCCTAATAACCACCAAAACCATTCTTTGTTTTTTTGTTTCATTTCAACTACAACTTTTTCAAATGAATTAGAAAGTTTTTCATTTGAAATTACTCCGAGTTGGTCTAGGGACAATTTTTGAATTTCTTCCGCTTTGGTTTTGACTGCATCTATAGCAACCGTGGCTTCCTGATTAGAAGTAAGTTGCACTTTTGACTCAGCTTTTAATCTTTCCACTTCTACAAGTAATTTATCAATATTCTGTTTTTGAGTTGGTATAGCATCAATATCAGGTTTTTTTGCTTGTATTTCAGCAATAAATGCATCCGCTGTCTGTTTTTGAGTAGAAAAACCTTGCATTAATGTGGTTAAATCTCCGAGCGCCTGTAACTTTTGGTCAACCTCTAATAACTTTTGTTCTAAATCTTTTTTCTTCATGTTAGTTATATTAATTTTGCTAATAATTGATCTCTTTGCGACTTTAGAGAAATATTTTCTTTGAATAATTCTTTTATCAGAAAAAAGTTTGAAGTAACTTTTTTATTAAATTCCTTGATTACTTTTTCTGATGGAATTACTATTTTATAGTTTTCTACCATTTGTTTATTTATATGCTGTTGAGCCCCACCTGAGGCACCAGAAATTAAATCTAAAATATTATTAGATATGTAAAGATACAAGTATTCATTTAAAATATTTTTTTCATCAAAAATCCCGACAACGGATTGATTGGCGGTCGAATCAATCTCAAGCCTACTAACTTGACCAAGGGTTGCACCAGTAATAGCCAAGACTGTCGCACCAGATTTTATTAATCTCGCATTGCTTTTATTTAATCCAAGCTCAGTAATGTGTTCAGTGGCTTCTAGTATTCTTAATTTATTAACTTCTCCGGAGTTAATCCATGGGATATTCCCACTCCAATATTCTGATTTTTCTCTTGAAGGTGTACCGCCCAATATCACAGTAAATATGTCTTTTATATCTTTTATCTCCCACCTTTCAGGAATTTCTCTCATCTCACTCTCAACCATCTTTACTTTTTCATATCCAGGAAAACGGAAATTTATAAACCATTCATTGAAAATAACTTGAGCTGTCGCTTCAAGATTTCTGATTATCTTATTGTTATTTTCAATCTTTGAATCATAAGCACTCAAAATTTCCGCAATTTTATTCTGGATCGCAACATCTAAAGGAAGTTTAACTTGCATTTCTGATAGCGTAACAGCATTTATTCCTGGTTGCGCACTACCCGAAAGTGAACCATTTACTTGACCCCAATAATTTCTTGATTGGAAGAAATATTTAAGTAGTTGTGGTGAGCAGATATTTTTATTAAATCTTAAACGAATAAGGTACGAAGCAAAAACTGCTTCCTCTCTCAAATCAGAATCAATAAAATAACTCATCCCAGTTGTTGCTCCAGTACGAGCAAAAACAAGATCATTTTTCTTCAAAAGATATTTTGATTTTTCTTTTTCAAGAATTTTACAGTATGGCACAGTTTTCCAATCAACAATACTGCCTTGAATATCTGTAATTCTTAAAAATCTTGGGCCAATTTTTTCTTTGTTAGCACTTTCTGTATATCCGTATTGTGGACCAATCTCAAAAAGGTCTTTTAACTCAAAAAGTTTTCTGTCAGATGTATTTATTTGTTCTAATAATTTACTTATATTAATTTTTCCCTAAGGCGATTAGAGCTAATACTGTCCCAGTTATACCAAGTAAGGTACTGATAATAGTTAAGATAATCAGAAAATCACTTTTTATAAAATTCCATGTTTTTATATAAAACGGTTTAAATTCCTCATAACCTTTTGAGGTTAATTCAATATACTCAGAATATTTGGGCGAGATACCTATAAGGAACGGTTCTCTTTTTGTTTGAATAATTAAGGAATCTTGTTCAAGGATATTAAGAATATGGGTTAATTTATCTGAAAAATCAAAGAAATCAAATTTATTTTTTGATAAATTATAAATTTCTGCAATTTTATCTTCTAAAGAAGCGATACTAATATCGCCTTGTTTTTCTTTCAAAATCTTTAAGATATTTTTCTTAAATTTTTTATCCATTTAAAATCCTAATTCTTTGAGATTCTTCTCAATATCTTTTTCTAATTCGCGACCATTTATGAATGCTTCCCGAAGTTCTCCGGAGAGCTTTTGCATTTTTTCTTCAAAAGAAATTCCATCATCTTCAATATCAGTAAGTCCTACATATCTTCCAGGGGTAAGGGTATATCCGTTCTTTTTTATTTCTTCTAAATTTGCGGATTTACAAAAACCGGAGACATCTTCATATTTTGGTGCTTCTTTTTCTCCACGCCAAGCACGGACAGTCCTTGCAATCTTTTCAATATTTTCTTTATTAAAAACAACTTGTTTACGAGAAATTTGCTCAAATGTTTCTCTGGCGTCAATAAATAAGGTTTCGCCCTTGCGTTTTCGGAAGCGGTCACCATTTTTGTTTTTTGATAAAAACCATAGAGATACTGGGAGCGTCACATTATAAAAAAGTTTTGGCGGGCAAGAAATAATTACATCTACAAGGTCCTGTTCTATGAGTTTTTTGCGAAGTTCGCCCTCCTTACCCGACACGGCTAATGCTCCATTGGGCATAACAAACCCAGCGTGCCCATTCGACGCTAAGTGGTGTGTGAAGTGTTGCACCCAAAGAAAATTTGCACTACTAGAAGGCGGAACACCTAAAGTGATACGAGGATCATTATCAGAAAGTTTTGATGGTTCCCACTCTGCATTGAAAGGAGGGTTCGCTATCACGAAATCTGCCTGCAAATGTGGAAACTTATCTTGGTAATAAGTATTTCCGAGTTCTATCTTGCCGGACAGTCCGCGAATGGCTAGGTTCATTTTACAAAGGCGAAGTGTGGTTTGATTGCTTTCCTGTCCGCTGATAGAAAGTTTCGATGGATCCATTTTATGCTCATGTAAATATTCGCCCATAGATACAAACATTCCTCCGCTACCACAAGCAGGGTCGAGAACGCGGGCATTTTCATATGGTTCAAGAATTTCAACGAGAAGTTTTACAATAGAACGAGGCGTAAAAAATTCTCCTCCGCGTTTTCCTTCTGCAGAGGCAAATTCACCGAGGAAATATTCATAAATGCGACCGAGAATATCTTTTTCTCTGTCAAAGTCATGGTCAAAAGAAATTTTAGAAAATATATTAACTAGTTCACCAAGTACTGTGTGGTCAAGATTGGTTTTTGTATAAACACGAGGAAGAACGTTTTCTAACTGCACAGGATTATCTTTCTCGATTAGCTCCATCGCGCCATCGAGAATTTTCCCAAGTTCTGGATTCATCACTTTCGTTTGCAAATATTCCCATCGTGATTTTGCGGGAACATAAAATATTCCGACACTCGTATAAAAATCTTTGGTCTCTAGAATTTGCGAGCGAGCATCTTCGGTTGGAACATAAAATTCCTTATTTTTTGCGTCGCGAGTCATTTCAGCTAAAACCTCGCGGCGTTTATAAAATGAATCAGAAATATATTTTAAAAATAGTAACCCTAAAACGATATTTTTATATTCCGATACATCTATATTTCCGCGCAGCCTATCGGCTGCGCTCCAAAGTTCTTTTTCAAAACCAAGATCGTGATGGGTATTTTTAGTGAGCACCTTTTCAGTATTCTTTTTTTGCTCATTTTGAATGCGATCTTGTATTTCTTGAGACAAAGAGGCTTTGGGTATTAAATAGGTTGGTTTTGAAGAATCTCCAATATTTTGAACCTCAATTTCACCCTTTTTGATCTTTTGGTGTATGGCTATACGGGTGATACCCAGCATCTTGGCAAGCTGTGTGGGGGTTACAAATTTTGATTTATCTATTGACATAATACAAGTATAGCATACTCTATATAAAAAAGCAACTTAACATGTGTTAAGCACTATGCTATACTCAAGAAATACCCCCTCGCCCCGCCACCCATACAAATCAAAAGAAACCCCCGCGAAATAATATATGCATGGAAA
>CAYHGI010000024.1:0-9260 GCA_964356285.1 uncultured Candidatus Saccharibacteria bacterium | reverse complement strand
TACACTCTTTCCCTACACGACGCTCTTCCGATCTTCTCGCATCCACATTAGCAAAATCATCGTGTCCGGTCAAAATTGCTTCATTGATAATAATTGGGGTGGTACCAACTTGAGAAAGTGAAGGAGTGAATGCAATTTGAAAGGAAACACTTTTGTCGGCCGCAGATATGCCGGTACCCTTTGGAATTCTATTTATGTTCCAAACTATTTCTTTGGTGGAGGGATTGTAAACTAAATCTTCATCAGGGGGTACGATCGGACCGACAAAACGTACCCACGAGGGGATAGAAGAACGTATCACGCCTTTGGAAATATTATTAGCCGTATTAGAAAGAGACCAGTGAATTGTATAAGTCGTTTCTTTTCCAACCTTCGGAGGTATTAAACCAGTGTTAAGGAAAGACCCAGAATAATAAAGCGCTTTAGCTGTAAATCCAACATCAGAAATAATTCGGACAATTCCTGATTCGGAATTATTTAAATCTTGAGTAGCATAACCAGAAACTAATTGTTTGCCGGAAATAGAAATGTCTATCTTTATAGCAGGATCGGAAAGTATCCCGCCTGTGGCAGAGAATAATGAAAGTGAAGAAATAGAGAAATTTACCGACCCCGATTCGCCTGGGTTCACCTCTCTAAAACTATCTAAATAATTCTTGTCCCAAGTGATTACATCTTCCCCCCCTAACGAATTATAGAAACCTTGTTGCACATTGATTGTTTTACGGTTGACCGCATTTCCAGAGATGGTCGCCCGAATCGAAAGATCATTTATTTTTGTATCTAAATTGTTCGTCCATCTAATTTGACCCTGGATTGGAGTTTTTGCATCTAGCGCATACTCTCTTCCTGACACGCCGTTGACAAAAAGTTTTGCCTCAATGAAAGGTTTTTTTATAGTCATAGTATGAGAAAGAGTATTAAAAACCATGCCAATCATAGATTTGTCCCCTCCTGATTGCGAACCGCTTGATATGTGAAAACTTTTTTCTTCTCCATCAACCACATCCAGCATTTTGCCAGTTATAGAAATATTACGCTCAGCGCCAGAAGCCAGGTCTCCTAAATTCCAAATATTATTAGAAAGCGAGGGAGCAGGAACAGATGACTCAAATCGAAACCCAGCCGGGTAATCCAGCTTCAGGAGTATTTTGGGAATTGCGCGAGTAGTGTTGAGTGTCGCTTTTATCTTGAGGGTGATATTTTGGTTTGGACTTACTGCGCCAGGCGCATCAACCGAAAGGTTTAAGGGCGTAGAGTTTATGGTTACATCGTAAAATTTTTCTTTTACAAAAATAGCGTTCGACCCTTCTATCCGATACTCCAGAGAAATTTTTATAGGACGTATGGACCCCTGCTCGCCAAAAAGCACCACTTTTAAATTTTCATTGCGCACCGCTCCAGCTGGAATCGTGCCTAAGGATAGACGATTTCTTTCAACACTAAGGGTAGAATTTGTGCCTCCACCTCCTGAACTCTTTGGATATTCCATGATAAGATCCGCCAGATCGATGGAAGAACTATTTCTATTTGTAATCTCAACAATGAGTGGCAGGTCTTCTCCGCCAGCAGTAAAATTATTTCCGAGTATGGAAATATCAATGTTGTCATTAGAAACAGTGTTGTCTCCGGCAAAGAAGATATAAGAAGCGTACAAGAGCGTCAAAATTAAAAAAACTAGCGAAAAAAGAAAAAAATTCTTAAACATGGAAGTCTTCATAAAAAATTTATCTTGATAAGAAATAGAATTAATCCCATTTTTCTTTCCTTCTTCCCATACCTCTGATATATTTTCTCTGTTTGAGTGTGAAAAAGTATTTCGGTGTTCTATCTTGGTTTGAAAATTTTTACTGAAAAGCTTGCTTTTGAGTTCTTCTATCCTGTTTAGTTTATCTCGATCATTTAGTGGCATTCTACAATTGTACCACCCCGAATGAAATTTAGAAAATTCCTTACGGAGGCAGATATTTTACAAATGTGTTTCTTTGAGCGCCTTGTTTATCTGACGTAACACCTTCGTTCTGTCTTTAGAAACTTCAAATACCAAATTTTCTTCAAATGGAGACCTGATAAGATTCTGCCATGTTTCATTTTCGCCTATATAGCCAAGATTATTTAGTATCCGTAAAACAATGATAGCTTCTATGTTAAGCAAGTTTTCTTTCGTCTCACTTTTTTCCAAAATTGACAGACCATGGAGTAAATCAGTGAATAAAACTTCATTCGGTTCAACACCGGCCAATAAGCGCTTCAACAAGCGCGCAATGTTGGCGAAAACTTTAAAAGTTTCTGGCTGTTTGGTGATTTTTTCTAATTTATTTGTCTTAGATGCGCTTGTCACTCGCCAAAAATCCCTACCTTGCACCAAATCTATTTTAAGATAAGAAAAATCCTGCAAAACAAAACGCAGTTTGGAGGACATCTTGCGCACACCCTGGGCCGAAGCATAAATCATTCCTAGATCTTTTGTAAAAATGGAATAATATTTTCCAGCTTCTCCAGAATTTTTGCTACCCAATATTATTCCCTCCGTGTGATAAATGTGGTGCATTACAAATCTTCTTCTTTGCCTAATTCTAGCTTTTTGAATTTTATTCCTGCTTCGTTAAGGAAATTTTCCGGACCGCGCCAAATAAAAGCCGCCCAGTCATGGATAAAAGCATCGTGAACTGGAAACGCGATACGCGGCTTTAGATTTTTTGCATAATCAACTGCATCTTTAATTCGCATCCAAGGCCCAGCAACTGGGAGAGCTAAAATATCAACTTTGGAATTTGGACTGGAAAATGCGTCACCAGCATAACAAAGCGAATCAATCATATAACCCGTGTTCTGCACTTGCCCGTATGAACCATATATTTCCGCATGTTTATTACCAAATCCGACAATACTAACTCCATTTAAGTTATATTTTTGGCTATCTTCCACTTTTATATATTTAATGCCAGCTTCAGTGAGAAATTTACCTACAGCAGTATTGGTGATTATAATTGCCTTGGGATTGTTGACTAAAACTTTTTTTAATGAATCAATATGCAAATGATCCTGATGTTCATGGGTGATTAAAATAGTAGAAATATTTTTTGCTTCACTTTGCATAGTGGAAAAAGCCCCAGGGTCAGTCATTATTCTGACTCCCTCTTTCGGCTCTGCCACAAAACAACAATGCCCAAGTTTATTTATTTTCATAACCTTATTTTATCATACTCACAGTTTATTGATATATTCTCTTGCCTTTCTTAAAACCTCTTTATTGTTGTCGTAGGTTAATATTTTTTTAGCTTGTTCGTATGTCACCCATTTATAATCTGCAATTTCTGCCTTTTGAATAAATACATTTTTATTTTTTACAAAGCCAATTAAATATTTCACTACTTTATGATGGGTATTTTTATTATATTCGTAAATATATTCTTCTGAGATTATCGGCAGATTAGCAACTTCACAATCAGTTATTCCCGACTCTTCTCTAAGTTCTCTGAGTGCAGTTTCTTTTATAGTCTCATTGCCTTCCTTATGCCCTTTTGGAAATCCCCAGTGTCCTGCAGTGTGTTGCAACAGTAAAAACATATTTTCTGAATCACGAAAAACAACTATTACTCCGTAAGATTTATCTTCTACCATAATTCTTCTATTTTATCATAAAATCTTTTTAAGATGTAAGATTTTTGCTTACCATTCACTGATAACACAATAGCAACGGCCGTTGCTATACTACAATGTTATCTGCAATAACCAATATTTATAAATTAAATCTTCTTTCTAAAATAACCCTGTTTGTTATATCCTTAGCAACAACAAAATGAACATACTTTCCTATCTCCCAATAGTTTGCTATAAAATCAATCTCCTTCTGGCATGGATATGGATAAACCCATACGCTATCATTGAATCTTACACATCCCAGCTCCTTTATTTTTTCTCTAAACGAATCCCGGGCTGCTCTTTTCTTTTCCGGAATATCAAAAACAATCATACGAAAATTTCTGTCCCATATTCTAGGTTCTTTTATTTTTAATTCTTCGTAATTAAACCTCATAAAAATTCTTTGCCCATTTTCGGTAAGAATTATATTATGATAATCACCGTCCTCCTTGATCTCGATCAAATTAAATTTTCTTAATCTTAAAAAATAGTTAGGAATATTTTTGGGCTTTTTATTTAGACCAAAAATTTGTTTAAGCAATAATTTTGTAATTTTATAGCTAGTCCTTCGATTAGAAAGAGCAGCTGTGATACCGATTCCGATACCTAAAGCACGAATTATTTTTCCACTATTCGAGTTTTTATCAATAATTCTCATATTTTCATAATAACATAATGGCAACGGCCGTGTCTATTATACTATAATATTATGAATATAAAAAAGAGAATGTTTTTTATTTGATTAAAAAATCTTTGAGTTTTGAAATTATAGGTGCTACCGATTCATTATTTATGTTCTCCGGTTTTATTTTGCATTTTATAAATATTTGTTTCTCAATATTTCGTAAAGACTTTACCAAAAATTCAAAATCGTCTGAAGCAAGACTGTGTTCTCTGCCTAAATATCTTTTATGGCCTTCTTCAATACGTTCTTCCATGGGAATCACGCCATACGGACCAACTCTCATATCAGAATAATTGCATATTTTATGCTCAGGAAACTTCTCTGTCTCATTTTTAGTCGAGTTGTGAAAGCCCATATTTTTGAAATAAAAAATGGCTCTCTCGGGCAAACTAATTTCTTTCATAATCGTTTCTGTGGCAACATGTTCACTTGAACCATATTTTTCTATATATTTTTCTTTTACTTTTTGCCAATATTCTAGTCCTTCCGGCTGAAGAAAATCCGGAAAATAATTGAGGTCAGATTTAATAATGTTCCCCATGTCATGAAACAGACAAGCTATAACAACGTTATCTTTATCCACCTTCCCGTTAAAATTATCGCAGACCAAAGACGCGACTGCTGCAACACGAAGCATATGCTCCTGTAAGTTAGGCATAATCTTATAGTCTTCGTAGATATCTGTAATCTTTCTAAACATGCTTAGATTCTTTACTTCTCAATTTTTATTTTGAAAACTATATTATCTATTTTAATTTCTTCACCACCATTTTCTTTGAATTCTATTTTCGACGCTAAAACGGTTTTTTTCATATCAGTTTCAAATTTTTGGATTAATTTTCTGCCTTCTTCGCCTGTCTCAAAAACAAGCGCAACCACATCGCTCGGAGTTAAGCCGATTTTTTTGCGCATATCTTGCAAAGCTCGCACTAGTTCTCGATAGTTCCCCTCTTGTTTAAGTTCCGGGGTAATATTGGTGTCAATTTTTATTTCATCAGAAACAGAAACATTAAAAATTATTTCTTTGATGTTCAATTCATCTTTGATTAATTCCAAATATTCTTTTTTCAAACTTTTTTCTCTGATTTTCAGACTGTTAAGCGGTTGGCGCACCGGTATGCCCGCTTTCTGCCTTTCCTTTAATCCGAAAGAAACAATTTCACGGACTATTTCCATGTCTTTGAGAATACTAGACCTCTCCCCACTCCCTCTCCTTAACAAGGAGAGGGGCCAAGGGGTGAGGTGCATTCTTGGCCAAGCTGTTAAATGCACACTCTCCACATCACTTTCATTTCTTAATTTCAGCCAAATATCCTCTGCCGTAAACGGAGCAAAAGGAGCCATAATTTTGGTCAAGGTTTTTAAGACAAAATACAGGGTTTGTTTCGCTTCTTTATCATTATTTTTAATTCTCTCGCGAGAACGTCTCAAATACCAAGTGGAAAGATCTCCAATAAAATCTCTAATTCCCCTGACCGGCTCTAGTAATTTATAACTATCCATATTCTTTGAGGAAAGCTTAATTAATTCATCCAGTCTGGTTAAAATCCACTGATCGAGAACATTTCGTGATTTTATTTTATCTCGACTTGTCCCGTACCGAGCTTCCTCTGGTGCGGGGTAAAGCTCATAAAATGCCAGCACATTATAAAGCAGCCCAAAAACTTGGCCGTGGAGCAGGGCCACAGTTTTTTCATCAAAATTTTTGGATTCTCCCGGTTGATTCACCGAATACATCCACAGGCGGAGAGTGTCCGCGCTATATTTTTCCATCATGAGCCACGGATCGACAACATTGCCGAGAGACTTAGACATTTTTTTTCCCTGAGCGTCCAGAAGATGCCCGAGACAAATCACATTTTTAAAAGCTTTTCCGTATCCCATCAACACCCCAATGGCATGCAAAGTATAAAACCATCCTCGAGTCTGGTCAATAGCTTCGCATATGAAGTCAGCGGGATAAGAAAGCTTTTGGGAATTAAACGGATAATGGTACTGTGCAAAAGGCATCGCGCCGGAATCAAACCAAACATCCATTACCTCGCGAACGCGCGTTAACTTCCCGTCACAGACTTGCCCTGAGCTTGTCGAATGGGCGCAAACAAGATTAAACTCATCTATGTAAGGACGGTGCAAATCAAAATCCCCCAACTTGTCGTGAGGAAACGGCACAAAAGATAATTTTCTCATTTCCGAATTTTGAAGATAATGAAAATTTTCTTTATTGCGAATCATCGCCAGAGTTTTTTCCGCATTAAACATTTGCACTCCAGCAATCGCTAGCCAAGTCGGTCCGCCATGAGTAACAATCAGGATTTTTTTGTTCTTATATTTTTTTTCAAGTTCAAAAAATAAATCCATTACTCTTTTCTTGACATCTTTCAGGGATTCATCACCATTTTTTGCTTTGCCAAATCCTCCCATTGTTGCCGGGAAATCATTGTGGTATTCATCCCAAGTTTTCCCTTCATAACTTTTCACTTGCATCTCACCCAAACGTTTATCGATAAAAATATTGCTTTCGTCGAAACCAAGCACTTTTTTAATTACCTCTGTCGTTTCTCTGGTGCGATTGAATGGCGAGGTAAAAATCATATCAATGCCTTCTTTTTTGAGCGATTCGCCCGCAGCAGCTGTCTCTTTCTTTCCTTTTTCAGTCAAATGACTGCCGCTATTTATAACGGTACTCACCAGATTTTTCAAATTTGTGGTGGTTTCTCCGTGCCTCATTATAAAATAAGTATTGCCGGACTTTGGCGCTTTATTTTGCAATTCTTCCACACTGCCAATTACATTTCTTTTCTTGCAATCCGCGCATTCCCAAACAGGCAGTGGTGTTCCCCAATATCTTTCGCGGGATATCGCCCAGTCTTTTATCTCTCGTAACCATCCCCCGAAGCGCCCTTCCCGGATATGTGCCGGTTCCCAATTTATCTTCTGATTTTCTTTTATCATCTCTCCCTTTATTGTCGGATCGGAAACTTTGATATACCAAGAATCGCGAGCGTAATAAATGAGCGCCGTATGGCAACGCCAGCAATGCGGATACGAGTGTTCATAATTTTCTTTTTTAAAAAATAAATTTTTATCGGTTAAGTACTTGATAATGTCCACATCTAAGGTTGGTTTGCCGCTTGCTTCTTTTTCTTTCACAAACCTACCCTCTAGAAAACCCGTGCCTTTTATAAATTTGCCTTCGAGATTTACTAAATGATGTTTCGGCAAACCGACTTTGGTACCAAGCTCGAAATCGTCTTGCCCGTACATCACCGCCGTATGCACAATGCCTGTGCCATCAACGGTCGTAACAAAATCTGCCGCGTACACTTTGTATGCTTTGTCCATTTTTTCTTTTTCGCTTCCAGAAATAGTGTCAGCCAAAAATGGAAAAAGTGGTTCGTATTGCATGCCGACCATTTTACTACCTTTATGTTCCGCAATAATCTCGTAAGGATCGGTTATAACAGAAAGCCGTTCTTTGGCAAGCACAAAAATTTCATCTTTTACTTTTATTTCCACATAAACTATGTCTTTCCCCACTGCCAGCGCGATATTTCCGGGCAAAGTCCACGGAGTAGTCGTCCAAGCGAGAAAATAATATGGAGTCGAGTCTGTATGTTTTTCGATTATCTTGAATTTCACATACACCGACAAATCTTTCACATCTTCGTATCCTTGCGCCAGCTCGTGGGTGGAAAGAGCTGTGCCACACCTCGGACACCACGGCACCACCTTGTAATCTTTGTAGAGCAAATTCTTGTCGTATATTTTTTTAACAATATTCCAAACCGACTCAATATAATCGTTGTGATAAGTCACATACGGATTCTCTTGATCCACCCAATAACCAATGCGCTTGGTAAATTTATTCCAAGCGTCCAGATATTCCCAAACACTTTCTTTGCATTCTTGATTGAATTTTTCTATGCCGTATTCTTCAATCGCTTTCTTGGAATTCAAGCCGAGCTTTTTTTCCGTCTGGATTTCCACCGCCAAGCCGTGCGTGTCCCAACCGCCTTTTCGACGAACATGAAAGCCCTGCATAGTTTTATACCTGGGAATAGCGTCTTTGAACGCTCGAGCTTCCAGATGGTGAATTCCCGGCTTGCCATTAGCCGTCGGCGGACCTTCGTAGAAAACAAACTCTTTTTTTCCCTCTGTTTGTTTTAGGGATTTTTCAAAAACTTTATTTTCCTTCCAAAATTCCAAAACAGCTTCTTCTCTTAAAGCCGCATCTGATTTCTTTACAACTTCATCTTTTTCAGCCATTATTTATTGATTTTAACATATTTTAGCTATAAAAAAAGGAACCGCACGAGCTTGAAGCTGTGCGGCCTTTGCGATAAAATTGTCTACATCTCTGGAGCGAGGAGAGCGAAGCGATGGAGGAAGAACTTCCCCCACTCATCCTCTTCAATGCGAGCGAGAAATACCCGCCAAGCTTCCTTATCCCCTTCGAGCAATTCCATGACAAGGTCACGAATTCGCCCGAGCCAAGAAGACGGAACCACCCGAGTGGGCGGTAGGCATGGTTCCCGCCCATTAGGGTTTACGAGATACAACCGAAATTGGGTGATCTCGATGATGAACTGCCGGTGCTCGGAACTTATTGATGAACTCATTTTTTGGTTTGGTTTTTTTCTTTGTTTTGGTTATCGATTCACAAAAGAATAAGATTCCCTAACAAACGCTAAGGAAGCTTGTACTTTTGCGAATTGACGACACAGAGAAAATCCGTAAGGAACTAAAAAACCAGCTTTCGCCAGTTCGTATTACTGATACTACCATAGCATGTTTTTACACTAATACGCAAGTTTCTCCAGATTTTAGACTTTTTTATACAAAAAGTGTATAATTAATATGAACAAATAAGGAGGCATAAGGTACAAAAACGAGGGGCTAATTTCATAAAATATCACTAAGTTTGTCT
>CAYHGI010000023.1:8106-9646 GCA_964356285.1 uncultured Candidatus Saccharibacteria bacterium | reverse complement strand
CTTGCGCAGGCTGGCGAGCCGAGCAGTTCGCTGGCACAGCAGTGCCAGATAGATTGCTTTATAAAAAGTATGCCAAGAAAGAGTTTTGTGTTATTATTACGAGATGAATCACGCTAGACTAGACCAGCTTTCGGATGGAATCTTCGCCATCGTCATGACGATTCTCGTTTTTCAAATTAAATTGCCGGCCATCTGGGGTCCAATAGATAATGCGGGTCTCTGGTCTGAAATCGCCAAACTCTTGCCGGTATTTCTGAGTTATGTTTTGAGTTTCGCCCTGCTTTTTACCTATTGGCGAGCGCATCATTTCTTTGTTTCTATTTACGCAAAAAATGTAGATTCTAAATTAACAAACATTAATGCTCTATTTTTTATGTTAATCAGCTTGGTTCCTTTTTCCGCGAGCCTCCTCGGTCAATTCAGTAAAAACGAACTCTCCGTCATAGTATTCGGCATTCACATAATTCTAATTGGCCTGACCTTGTATTGGATGCGAAGATACGTCTTGTATTCCGAACATATTCAAAATCCTGAGATAAGCCATCACGAAATCCGTGGCAGTACCGTCCGCACACTTGCTCCCGTTATTTTTGCCCTAATCGCTGTTCCCCTTTCCTTCTGGAGTATTAAAATTTCTCTTGTCTTGTTTACCCTAGCCGTAATTTTCAATCTCTCCTCTTTCAGCACAAAACTTTTTGAAGGAATAGTAAAAAAAATCCATCCTATTGAAAGTTAAATTTTTTTAAATTAACTATGAACACAGGAACACCAAAATTTGAATCCAAAGAAAATCCGGAACAATTTATTGTTGTTGAAAAATGTGATGTGTAAGGGGGAATACTTGGATATGAAATGATGAGTTTAGCGGAAGCCAAAAAACAAGCCGCCGACCCAAAACGCGATAAACTACCGGATCATATGATGGATGTCTTGCACAGTAGCGATCTAAAAGGCGAAGTCTATTGGAGGCAGTGGCAAGATCCAATGCCAAAAGAACAGGCTGAAGATTTGGTAAAAGTCTGGGATATGCCACAAACTATGACTTATGAAGAGTATGATGCGAAGTGGAAAAGAAAATAAGTAACAATATGCAAAAAAATTGCCAAACATGTAAAAAGGATTTTGAAGTAAGAGATGAAGATCTTGTTTTTTATGAGCAGATAAAAGTCCCACTACCAACTTTTTGCCCAGAGTGCCGTTTAGCGCGAAAATTGATTTGGAGAAATGAGCGTTCTTTATATAAAAGAGCTTGTGACTTGTGTAAAAAAGAAATTATTTCCATGTATAAAACAGATGCAGTATTCCCTGTTTATTGCCACGAATGTTGGTGGGGTGATAAATGGAATACGCTTGATTATGGTTGTAATTACGACTCTGGCATTCCATTTTTTGAACAATTCGCAAAATTGTTAAAAATAGTACCTAGACCAGCATCTTATTCAACTCAAAACATAAATAGCGAGTATGGCAATCATATAGCACATATGAAAAATAGTTATATGATGTTTGGAAGTTGGTTTGATGAAAATTGTGGATATGG
>CAYHGI010000023.1:0-8006 GCA_964356285.1 uncultured Candidatus Saccharibacteria bacterium | reverse complement strand
AAAAAATGGGATACTCATGGAGTGCTGTTGAAGAAAAAAGTTATATTCCAACAAAAAGCTGGAAGGATTTGCCGGACACCATGGAACAAGTTGACGACAGAATTCTTTCTGAGATTATCTTATGCCAAGCATGGGATTCAGATAAAAAATTAGCTCAAAACCATAAATGCACTAAGGCATTTAGAATAACTCAGAATGAATTAAATATGCACAGAAAATGGAATATACCATTGCCTCGAAAATGTCCCAATACAAGATATTATGAATTATCACAAACTAGAAATTCAGTAAATTTTTGGCATCGAAAATGCATGAAAGAAGGTTGCCCAAATGAATTCGAAACTTCTTACTCCCCGGACCGGCCAGAAATAGTTTTCTGCGAAACTTGCTATCAGCAGGAGATTTATTAAAATTATTTATTTATAAAGCTCACTATGAGATCCGATATAAACAAACACAACACTCTGCTCGTCTATTGTTTCATATAAAGCGCGAATATCCCCTGTTATATTTATACTTTGGCATCCCTCATATGGATAATGAACTGCATGATTATTTAGTATCTGGGCAAATTGATTAACTTCAAAAATTTCTAATTTCACGTAAAATTGTTCTTGTATTCTTTTTGGAAATTTCTTTAATCTTTTAGTGAATTTCTTATGAAAATCTATTTTCATAGCGTTTTCAAATATGAAATCGCCTCCTGCGCAGAATTAAAAGGCCCGGAAAGATTTTTACCTGCCTTTATATCTTTTCTAGCTTTATCGATAATACGCTGTGTCTTTTTGTTTAGGATTGGTGCGTAAAAAGTCGCTTTTCTTTCAATAACAAAATCTCTAAGATAATTATTCACCAAAGTGCCAAGCGGAAGACCCATCTCTTTGGCTAATTTTTGAGCTTTTACTTTTAGATCTTTTTTAGTTTTTATTAACATTGTAGTATCCATATACCCAAGTATATATCTTGGTATAAAATTGTCAACTACTTCCTCACTCCATGTTTTTGGTGAAGTTTAGCCACTTCTTCTTCCTCTAATTCATCCTTTGTTTCCTTAGCTTTTTCGCCGAGATCTCTTAATTCTTTGTCAGAAAGTTTATGGAGATCTGCCACCCGTTTGCTGAGATACTCTACAGTATTTTTCTTCGGATCTTCCAGTACTTCTTCCAAAAGCGCGTGGAGTATCCACCCCATTCTTGGTCCCGGCCTAATCTTAAGCTCTTGCATCATGAAATTTCCATCAATTTTGAGCTGTGATACGGAAATAGGATCTCGAAGTGCCTCTTCGATCATGGCAAAATATTTCCGGAGACGATATGGCGCTTCTTTTTTCTTCATCCCTACCCTATCGCACTCGCGAATGTTCATAAGCAGCCAGATATTTTCTACCCCAACTTTAGCGATTATTCTTCGTACTGCAGAAAGTGTTATGAGTTCCGTATCAGAAAAAAACATATGGTTACGAACAAGTTTTTCTACCAACTCAATTTCTTTTTTAGAAAATTTCATTCTTTCCATTATTTTTTTCGCCATTCTCGCGCCCACGACCTCATGGCCGTAGAACGTATATTTTTTCTTGGATTGAGAAGCGGAAGGATATGCTTGCAGGAGCCTTCGCTGCGAGAATTTGGGGTCTTGCCCTTCCAAGACAGAGTGCGAGCGACGGAGAGCATATCCTTCCGCTTCTCTCCTCGTCTTTGGTTTGCCGATATCATGAAAAAGCGCCGCTAGTCTTATTTCTAAAGGCCAATTTTTATCCGCCGCATGTTGTAAAGCGTGCAATAAATGCTCCCAAACATCATAAATATGCTCTCCCAATTGTTCGCATCCTATCCCCTCTTCCAATTCCGGAATAATGTTTTTTAGCAACCCAAATTTTTGCAACATGATGATTCCAAGAGCCGGATTTTTGGATATAATTATTTTCTCCAGTTCGTCACGAACGCGTTCTCCCGATATTTTTTTTATCAAGTCAGCATTTTTTAAAATACTTTCTGCTGTTTCATGCGAAACAGTAAAATTCAATTGCAAAGACAGACGTACAGCGCGCAACATTCTGAGAGCATCTTCTTGGAAACGTTCATCAGGATTACCGACAGCCCTAAGGTTCCTGTCCTTTATGTCCTTTAAACCGTCAAAAATGTCCATTACAGAGCTATTTCGATAAGCCATAGCATTTATTGTAAAGTCACGTCTTTTTAGATCATCCTCGATTTTTTCGCTAAATTTGACCTCATCCGGATGCCTAAAATCACTATATTTTGCTTCTGTCCTGTATGGAGTAACTTCTACTACTAAATATTCAGGTGTTTCATGAGTAACCTCACCCCCAGCCCCTCTCCTGTCAGGAGAGGGTGGTTGAAGGCCGGGTAAGGTTTCACGAGAAACACACACTCCCACGGTCCCAAAAGTGTTCTCATAAACAGTTTTCTCAAAAAGTTTAATAATCTGCTCAGGTTTAGCATTCGTAGCAACATCCCAGTCTTTTGGTTCCATGTCCATTAGAAGATCACGCACACAACCACCAACCAAATATGCTTCGAAACCAGCTTTTTCAATCGTGTCTGTTACATATGAAACTTCTTTTGGTATTTTTGCCTCTAGCTTTTTGATAATTTCCATTTGTTTTTATGTGCTCCCATGAGGAGTCGAACCTCAATTACAAGATCCGGAATCTTGCGTCCTATCCATTAAACGATGAGAGCTGTTTGCTCTTGGTGCACCCGGAGGGACTCGAACCCCCAACGACCGCTTCGAAGGCGGGAATGATATCCATTTCACTACGGGTGCAATTATTAATAATATCTAATTATACACAGTTTTATATATTAAACAAAACGAACTCCTTATGATATAATTACATAACATGAGACATGACAAAGAAAAAGCTTTTGGGTTAAGGAGAGAAGGTAAAACCTACAGAGAAATCCAGAAAGAATTAATTATCTCTAGGAGTACTCTTTGTGAATGGTTCAGAAATGAAGGGTGGTCACGCCATATCAAAAAATTAAATACTGAGAAGCAAAAGAAACTGAGTTCTGAACATTTAAATAAAATGAATGAGGGTAGACGTGTAATGTTAGAGAAAAAGTATGAAAAAGTTGAGAAAGAAGCCACGCGCGAATTTGAAATTTATAAAAGCGACTCTCTCTTTATGGCTGGTTTAATGCTATACGCAGGAGAAGGAGATAAGTTGGATAAAGGTACAATTAGGCTTGCAAACATTGACTTTAATATACATAGAACTTTTTTAAGGTTTTGCGAAAAATTTTTAAAAATAGAAAGAAATTCAGTAAAATTTGCTACCTTATTATATCCTGACTTAGACATTGACTTATGCAGAAAAAAATGGTCGGAAGAATTAAAAATTCCCGAAATAAATTTTTATAAAACGCAGATCATACAAGGTAAATTGAAAACTAGAAAGTTGCATTTCGGTGTTGGTACAACTATAATATTGAATAGTTTTTTAAAAAGAAAAATAATTTTTTGGATAGGAAAATCTCATAAGTATCTTGATCAACAAAATAATGCGGCCATGGTTTAATGGCTATAACACGACCTTGCCAAGGTTGAGATGAGAGTTCGATTCTCTCTGGCCGCACAAATTATTTTAATGTCCTTTATTAAATTCAAAAAAATCCCAACAAAACAAGGATTTTACAAAAATGTGGATAACCATGTTGATAATGTTTATAAAGGACATAATAAAGTTTTGTCTATTAGATAGATTTTAGCTAAAATAGCTTGCAAAATAAGTATATTTTTATAAAAGACATGCAAATTATAATTATGTTTCACATGAAACAGGTTTCTTATGAAACAATATCAATGATTGTAAAACAAGAGTGAAACTTGTCCCGTACTAAATTTTTGATTACGGGAAATAAGGATTAAATTACTATTAATAAAATTTTAGTACCGGGATGCCAAAGGTATTTACTTCTGAAACACAAAAAATAGGGGAGATAGGGGAAAATGTAGCCGTAAAGTTTCTCATGAAACATGATTTTTCAATTTTGGATCGAAATTATACTAAAAAATGGGGTGAGATAGACATAATCTGTGAAAAAGATAACAAGCTTCACTTTGTTGAAGTAAAATCTGTTTCTCGCCCCGACCTTAAGGCCGTTTCACAAGAAACATTGGATCAATGTAAGCCCGAAGACAATATGCACTCATGGAAACTGAAGAGACTTTCCCGGGCGATCCAAACATATCTTTTGTCTAAAAATTTAGATGAAAAGGAGTGGCAAGTTGACCTTTTGGTTGTGTTTTTAAGCCTAAAGGACAGAAGCGCTAAAGTAAAAGTAGTAAGTGATATTATTCTGTGATATATTGATTCCATGTTGAAGTAAGGCGGGCCGTAGTATACCGGTAGTACAAGTGCTTTGGGAGCATTTAGACTGGGTTCAATTCCCAGCGGCCCGAAAGTAAATGAGTAAAATTTCGTATCACATTTTGAGGGTCGGGATGGCTATAACTTTTTTATGGATAGGTATTTTGATTTTCAAAGAACCAGGGGCGTGGGGAGGATTTTTAATGCCATGGGCTCTAAAGTTACTGCCCGTGCCTATCCACGAAGCTATGATCGGGACAGCGATTCTAGATATTGTGCTTGGCTTTCTATTCTTAATTGATTCTTTTGTATGGTTAGCGGCTTTAATAGGTGCAATTCATCTGGTCATCATCCTGGCCGTAAGCGGCATAAATGAAGTGACGGTAAGAGACATCGCCATACTAGCGGCAGTTATAGCTCTCATGATAGACTCTCGGAAAGCGGGATTAGTTTAGTGGTAAAACAGAGGATTTCCAATCCCCTGACGGGAGTTCGATTCTCCCATCCCGCACAGATTAGTTGCGGTGTATGCTTCAAAATTTTTATGACTACAATATACTTATACACGTTCCTGAGTGTGCTGGCGGTTAGCCTCATTTCATTTGTAGGGGTATTGATGCTTTCTCTAAAAGAAGAAATCTTACGGAAGTATATTTTTTTATTTATCAGTATTGCAGTAGGAGCTCTTTTGGGAGACGCTCTAGTTCATCTTATCCCCGAAGCTCTCAAAGATTCGCAAAATGCAACTTTTACAAGCACTTTGATTATCGGAGGCATTCTTTTGTTTTTTGCCCTTGAAAAATTTCTTCACTGGCACCATCATGGGGAAGACACAGAGAACCATATTCATCCTGTAGGCAAGCTGGTTTTGTTTTCCGACGCCGTTCACAATTTTTTAGATGGAATGATTATTGGGGCAAGCTTCCTGGTAAGTGTGCCTGTCGGACTGGCTACTACCATCGCCGTTGTGTTGCATGAAATTCCACAGGAGATTGGGGATTTTGCGGTGCTACTTCATTCTGGATACACCAAAGCTCGGGCATTGTGGCTCAATTTTCTTTCAGCGCTTGCCGCGCTTTTGGGCGCTTTCGCGCTTTTTTCCTTGGGAGAAATAGCAGAGATATCCGCTACGTGGCTCGTACCGATAGCGGCTGGAGGCTTCATATATATCGCTGTAGCGGACCTTATGCCTGAACTTCATAAAACGAAGGAGTTAAAATATTCCATTCTGCAGATAGGCGCAGTCATGATTGGAGTTTTAGCCATGATTGCTTTGACTTTTCTTGAATAGAGATATACGAGTTTAGTTCGCCCAACTCCAGTCGGCGCCGGGATTTCTAGCGCTGAAAACTTCAAAGTGAATATGCGGTCCGGTGGATTTACCCGTATTACCAACATAACCGATAACTTCTCCGCGGGCAACTTGTTCTCCCATTTTGACGGCAAGTTTAGACATATGTCCGTATAAAGTTTTGGTGCCATTCGAATGTTCGACAATGGCCATATTGCCGTAACCTCCGCCACAGCGTCTTTGTCCCACCTTACAACCTGTTTTTACTATGGTCACTGTTCCAGAAGCGGATGCATATATAGGAGTGCCTGTAGGCGCGCCAATATCTATGCCTCGATTCCCCGGACCGTGCAAGCCTTGGGTTTTACGTCCCGTGGGCACCGGATTTATAAAATATCCGATAAGATTCTGCAAAGGATGAAGAATATAATAGTTTGCGTCTCTAGCGACGGCGGACCCCAAGTTTGACGCAGGCTTATCGCCCCCTTCGTCGTCCATCAGGTTGTCCCCGCCGGGAATCATAATTTCATCGCCGACGGCTAATTTAGAATCTTGGGCGATGCCATTGTAAAGCGCAATATCGCTCACATCCACTTTGTAAAGTTTGGCAAGGCTCTGCAAAGTCTGTCCTTTGACCACAGTGTGCTCAAGTCCGGAAATGGGTAAAATAAAAAGCACATCCCCTTCGGATAGCTTGTCGTTCTTTTTCATATCATTGGCAATAAGGATAGTATTGATAGAAACACCAAACATATTGGCAATAGCGGAAAGAGTGTCTCCTTTGCGAACCACATAAATGCTTGTTTCTTCAGAAGCGGAATCGGCTATATCTTTCCCGTCTGAAACACCTAGCGGACCGGTAGCTGGAAGCAAGGCGTTGTCGGATAAAACATTTACATTTACTTTTTCGTTGACTTGATTGTCTTTCTGTTTGCCATTTTTAGTATTTTTTTCCTGAAGAATTGAAGCGGAAGAGACATTGGCCTGCAGAAGCGTCATGGTTTGTGAATTTTGTTTTAAGTCTTTATTGGATTGGGCTGAATCTGCCGCATTTGTTTGCGCATAAGCTTCATCGCCAAAAAGCGAAGAGATGAATCTGGCTTCCGCTGGTGAGGGTACAGACAACAGCAAAAGTAATCCCAAGAACAGGGAAAAGGCCGGAACAGAGCTGAATATTTTAGATAAAATTCTCATGATGGTACCATCATCCCTGATTTTCTGCCATTTCCTATCATTTTCTGCCATCTAAAGGTACTTCCAAAGGATACCCTAAAAAGGTCCAAAAGTCAATCTGGTTGTGTATGATGTGGATAACTCTTTAAAAGTTTGATTATAATATTTTTTCATTTCTAAATGGCACTACAATAAACATTCGAGCCATTTTTTGTGTGCTAATATGGTGGTGTTGTGGAAAAGCATTTAAAAGGACTAAATAAAGAACAAAAAGAAGCGGCGATTCACATGAAGGGTCCGCTTTTGATTGTGGCCGGAGCTGGCGCGGGAAAAACCAAAACCATCACCCATCGAATCGTGAATTTGATAAAAAACGGAGTGGCTCCGGAAAAAATTCTGGCCGTCACTTTCACCAACAAAGCCGCCAAAGAAATGCGAGAGCGGATCAGTCTCGCCATCAAAAACAACTTCGTCGGGAATGCTTTTTCTCAGGTCCTCGGTTCTCCGGGTCCCTCCCCCGGCCAGACCATTCGAAAAAGTATTCCCGACTCCGCTCCTTTCGTCTCCACTTTCCACTCTCTCGGAGTCTATATTATAAAAGAAAACGCCAGACTATTGGGATTAACGAAATATTTCACTATTCTGGATGAAAATGATTCGACATCATTCGTAAAGGATGCGATGAAAGAAATTGGGATTGACCCAAAACAATATGACCCAAGAAAAATAAAAAATATAATTTCGCGGGAGAAAGGAAAATTCACGCATCTGGCGGATTATACCGAAAGGGAAGGCGGTGGTGGAAATCATTTTGGAAAAATTGTGGCGCAAATCTGGTATTTGTACGAGAAGAAAAAAGAAAAGGAAAATTCTTTGGATTTTGACGATCTACTTTTAAAAGCGACAAAATTATTGAAGGAAAACAAGGAAATTAGGCAAATTTATCAGGAAAAATGGGAATATATTCACATTGACGAGTACCAAGATACGAATGAAGTGCAATACTTGATGTCCAAATTATTGTCGGAAAGCCATAAAAATATAGCAGTGGTCGGGGATGCGGACCAAAATATTTATTCCTGGCGCGGCGCGAACCTGAAAAACATCTTAAGTTTTGAAAAGTATTATCCGGACGCCAAAATAATAATGCTTGAGGAAAATTACCGCTCTACGCAAAACATACTGGAGGCGGCCTACGAAATAATT
>CAYHGI010000022.1:0-11867 GCA_964356285.1 uncultured Candidatus Saccharibacteria bacterium | reverse complement strand
TTTAGACCAAACACAATGATATGATGAACGAAGGCACCGAGCATTTGTATTTGGGCTCATGCAGAATTCCAAATCTCGCCGAATTTTAAAAAACATTCAGCCGAGGAAAAGCGGAATCCATATCCCCAAAATCATTGTTCCGCTTTTCCGAGTCCATTTGAATTAGCACATTAGTAGAGCGTGGTAATTAGTTTAAAGTTAAGAGGCACGTGGAGCGTGCACATTAGGAATTTTTGCTAAAATAGGTTCTAGCCTCGTTTAAGAGGGACTCCAGAAATATTTTTTCGCATCTAAAAAAATAACGAACAAAAACCCCGCTTTAATAGAGTTTTTGTTTGTTGTTTTATGCCAATTTATCTGAATAAATCGGCAAATGCTTTAACAACCTGAGCTACTAACCCGTCAGACTGTTTTTGATAGTAACTGTAGTAAGCTCTAGCGCTGCTGGTGGTCGTCGGCATTTGGCAGGCGCTGCCGCTCCAAGTGCCACCACTCTGAGCGCACATAGTTGCTGGATCGGAACCGCCACCACCCGAAGTTGTACTGGAAGTAGTTGTGCTACTGGTAGTGGTCGGCATCTGGCAAGCGCTACCGCTCCAGGTTCCGCCGGCTTGAGCGCAAGCCGCTGACATACTCGCGGTGTCGGAAGTGGAAGTGGAAGTAGTGGAACTGACGCAAGCTGAACCGTCCCAGTATTGGTTAGAGGCGCAAGAGGCGCTACCGCCAGTTGCGGTAGTGGTCGGCATCTGGCAAGCACTACCGCTCCAGGTTCCGCCGGCTTGAGCGCAAGCCGCTGACATACTCGCGGTGTCGGTAGTGGAAGTGGAAGTAGTGGAACTAACACAAGCTGAACCGTTCCAATATTGATCGGAAGGACAAGCAGTACTGCCAGTAGTGGTGCTTGACATGCAGTATCCCGCGCCGCCGCTCGGAGGAGTGTACCAGTATTGGCCAGAAGGGCAGGTCGGTATCTGGCAGTAATTACTTGAGGTATTCCAGGTCCCGCCACCCTGAGCGCAAGCGGCTGACGGATCTGCGGTGTAAGTAGTGGAATTTGCAACACAAGCTGAACCGTTCCAATATTGATCGGAAGGACAAGCAGTACTGCCAGTAGTGGTGCTTGACATGCAGTATCCAGCGCCTCCGCTTGGCGGAGTGTACCAGTATTGGCCAGACGGGCAGGTGTTATAGGTGCTCGAAGTCGGCATACAAGCATTGTTCTGCCAAGAACAACCATTGACTGTTTGACAAGATGTTTGAGTGCTATATCCTCCGCAACCATATCCTCCTGTCGGAGCGGTATAAGTTTGTTGCGGACACGTAATCGTTGATGTGCCGGCGGAGTTGTAGCAAGTGCCAGAATAATTTTCCTGGTCATTCATACAAAACCCGCCGCTCTCGCCATGAGGGTGATACCCAGCTGGACAACTGCCGCTCATAAATGATGTGTTAGTTATGCAATATCCCGCGCCGCCGCTTGGCGGGGTGTACCAGTATTGGCCAGATGGACAGGCACCGGTGCTGGTTGTCATACTTCCCCCGCAGGCGCCGTTTGCCCAACCACAACCGGGGCTTGCCTGGCAAGTGGCTTGAGTAGTGAGGCTCCCACAGCCATAACTGACCGTTGTTGAACCGCGCACGCCTTGGCATTCCATAGAATTATATTCGGAGTTAGCTGTTTCATAACAGTTTGTTCGAGGCATGCATTGGCTAGTTGAAGGCTTCCAATACTGGGCAGAGTAATTACATGAGCCCACAGTTGGAATCGGGGAAGATTTACAGCTTTGGATGACGGGATCCCACCATTGGTCAGACGAGCAACGCGGCGTAGGCGATTCAGTACAAGCTAAACCATTCCAATACTGACTGGCAGGACAAGGGGTAGTCGTAGTTATTGTACGGCAACCATAATATACTCCACATCCCTTGGAGCTATAGGTTTCATACTTTTCTTGTCCGGCTGGGCAGGAAGTCACGGTCGGCATTATAGGACAGTTAGTATCTTGTTCTTGATAAGGCACACAATTTGTTCCATTCCAATATGTTCCGGACGCAGCACATCTTGGGCTAGTGTCAATCGGTTTGTAATTTTCTATCACTGTACAAGCGCCGTAAGCCAAACAACCCCGCGCGTCCGAAGCTTGTTGCCGCATTTGACCTTCCGGACATGGAGATGGCATGGCGTATGCCGGGCAAACAGGAAATGGTTCGGCTATGGGTCTAGGATAATTTTCCGTTGCGGAAGAGCAGGTGGTTTTCGCTTTAGCGAAATCGCCGCTACTGATGGCCGCGAAACATTCCGGACTTGGACCGACTGGCTGTTGTGAAGGGGGGTAAGGATAAGGGTATTGAGAATACTGATTTTGGTTTTGTCCGATTGGGAAAGTATTTGTATTTGGGAAATTATTGTTGTCTTGAGACGGATATGGGTATTTAGAATACGGTTGATTCTGAGGCATGTTGAACTGCTCATTTACAGCATTGAATCTTTGGACGACTGTATTTTGTTCAAAAATCTGACTTTTGGCTCCAAAAGATATGCACTCGGCGGAATTTCCCGGCTGGCTACAATATTTGAAACACTCTTCCGGACCTCGGCATCCTCCAGGTCCGGTCATTCCTCCTCTGCTTAAATCTTGATTAAATTCGTCTAACTTGCTGGTCATTCGCTCTCCTTCAGTAATATGACTTCTGATTTCATCAACAATTCTGCGCGCTTCAGAAGAATTTTTAGCAATTTCTTCCACTTGGCTTAATGCTTTTTTAGCTCCTTCCAAGCATCGCCTGCTAATATCAGAATCGTAAGAATTTTCACAGCGCGCCGGGTCAAAACCGATAGATTCGGACATGATTCTGAAAATTTCAAATTGGGAATCGAATTGCGAACGGAATTCATCAGGCAAAAATTCTCGGCAGGATTCCGGATTGAAGCGACAATTGTCGAAGTCAACCCCTTGCCCTTTTTGCGAGAAAGTTTCCAATATCTTTAACCCATTTTCAATTTCTTCCTGAGTGGCATAACCATTCTTGACAGCGAAATTTCCGCAAGCGCGCGCCAGACCGAGATTATTTCCTTCAAAAGCGCTGTTGCAGGCGTTCTTAATCGCGCCCTTGCCAATCAATTTTTGTCCATCCGGCGTCACTAACTCCATTCTTTCAATCCCTTCTTTATAGTATTCTTTGATGCGAGTTGTTTGCTGTCTCGCTTCTTGCAAACTCTTCACCCCTTCGGCGCCAAAGAATTTTTCAGCAATTCGATCGCAATCGGAGATAGATTCTGAACCAGGTTTCAGGCAAATTTGTCCGGCCTGTTCGGCGCTGATTTTCCCCAATCCCGAATATTCTCCAGCCAGCAAGGAATCTTCAAGTTTCAGCATCCTTCCCACTTCCTCCGCTTTCACATTTCCCTTTGGAATATAATCTTCAACTGATTTTCCTTTATTGGACAAATCATTGCCGGCCTTAACGCAGGCAATCAACTGCTCGCGCGACAAATCCTCCGGTGATTTCTGGCAAGTTCTGATATCCACGCCAGCATTTTTGACAGTATCCACAATTGTCTCAGCAGCGCTTACCGCTTGCCGAGTAACGCCCATTGTCTTCGCTAAAGCCGGTTTCTCTTTCAAAATTTTGTCGGCCAGCGCTAAAATTTCTTCCTCAAAATTATCCTGGCTGACTGCGCTCAACCGTTCCAAAACTTCTGTTTTAAAAGTGGAGGCCAATTTTTTTTGTTCCGGAGTGTAAATGTCGTATTTTTGAGCCAAAGCGATGCCTTGTTCTATATTGGCATCAAATTTTTCGGCGCACTCCGTGCTGGTCTGGCAACCCAAATCTTGCGCCAACGGAACAAGTTCTGGCGGAATGTCAACAGAGACAGCAGTCGTCTCGGTTTGCGCCAAAACAGCGCCAAACACCAGCATCGATGCCAACGTCAACCCTGCTGCTATCCCTGATAAACTTATTCTTTTAGTTAGGTTCATATTAATTATATTTTAATATTTTAATCAAATGGATTTAAAGTTTTCTTGGCCTTTTCAAACGGATTAGCCTCAACTCCCTGCAAAGGATTTTCCACTTTGAAAGGGTTGGCTTCATCGGAGACCGCCTGAGCCGCTTGGTTGCCAGCTTCTTCCTGCTGAGCTTTAATATCGGCGACAGCCGCTTCATATCCTTGATCATATTTTTTGCCGGAATACCAAAGGCCAATAACAATTACCACTACTAAAACGCCAATTGCTTTTATCCACATTTTTTTGTTTATATTGTTTTCCATAATTTTTTTATATTAATAACTTTTCCGCCCGAGGCACCACGCCTGCCAAATTCGGCGGGCAAGGACCAGCCTCGGGCTGATAATTCGACCAAATCTCAAACCCAAGAACTTTTATTTCTTTTTAAAAATTTTACTAAAAACAGAACTGCGTTAATTATACAACACATTTAGAATACTAGTAAAAGTTATCCACAGGCAAAGAGCGCAATTACAATACATAGGAAACTCCTATGTATTCTACTTAAGCCGCGGACTGAGCTTGCGCGCAAAATGAGCTTTTGATTTTGCTTGCTCGTCCTCTTGTAGGGTCTTTTTTAGTTTCAATTGAAAGTTCTTTATTTTTTACGGATACGGTAACCGTATCCCCCTTCTTCACTCCGTTTGAAATGATATAGGATGCGACAGGATTTAAGATTTTACTTTGAATCAAGCGATTTAAGGGACGGGCGCCGTAATGCGGGTTGTAACCTTCCTTCGCCAGATAAAACAAAGCTTCTTCAGAAATTTCAAAATTAATGCCTTTCCCAGTCAGTCGATCTTTGACTATTTTTATTCTTAAATTAACTATTTCTTTTATCGCTTTCTCGGACAAAACATCAAAAACAATAATTTCGTCCAAACGATTTAAAAATTCCGGACGAAAATTGTCTTTTAACGCTTCCAGAACTTTTTCCTTCATCTGGCTGTAATCCTGTTTGTTGGAATTATTGGAAAACCCGATGGATTCCATTTTCTCCACAAACTGCGAGCCAATATTGGAGGTTAGAATAATGATAGCATTTTTAAAATTAACCACTCTTCCCTTGCCGTCAGTCAGTCTGCCTTCGTCAATAACCTGCAAAAGCATATTAAAAATTTCCGGATGAGCTTTTTCAATTTCATCAAAAAGTATTACGGCGTAAGGACGATGCCGCACTGATTCCGTCAGCTGTCCCGCTTCATCATAACCGACATAGCCTGGAGGAGAACCAATAAGTTTAGACATTGAGTGTCTTTCCATATATTCGGACATATCCACGCGGATAATTGCGCGGTCGTCATCAAATATAAAAGCCCCCAGCGCTTTAGTAAGCTCGGTCTTGCCCACTCCGGTCGGACCCAAAAAGATAAAAGAACCAATCGGTCTATTCGGGTCTCCGATGCCGGCCCGAGAGCGACGAACAACATTGGCAATAGCTTTGATGGCCTCGTCTTGACCAATTACCCTTTTCTTTAATTCTGATTCCATTTTCTCAAGCTTGGCACGCTCTTCTTCCAGCATCTTGGTGAGCGGTATGCCCGTCCAGCGAGCAACCACTTCGGCAATGTCTTCAGTGGTAATTTCTTCTTTCAAAATTCGGCGCGATTTTTGCAGTTTTTTTAATCGCAAAAGTTTCGTTTCCAAATCTTTTTTCAAAACGGGAATTTTCCCATAGCGTATTTCGGCCGCGCGAGAAAGATCGGCTCGCATCTCGGCACTCTCGGCTTCCAGACGCAAACTTTCCAAGTCTTTTTTAATGGCGCGAATTTCAATCACTATTGATTTTTCGTTTTGCCACTTGAGCTCAAGCTCCTTGGTTTTTTCATGTAGATTGCCTATTTCGCTATCCACTTCTTTAATTCTATTTTTTATTTCGCTATTTTTTTCTTTTAGTTTTTCTTTTTCTTCTTTATTTTTTTCTCCGCTTAAATTCGAATTGGCAATTTCTTTCTTTAACGCTTCTTTTTCGATTTCTAGACGCATTATTTTCCGGTGCGCATCTTCCAAAACTGGCGGTTTGTTTTCCAGCATTATTTTCAGAGAAGAAGAAGCTTCATCGATCAAATCCACCGCCTTATCTGGCAGAAACCTATTCGTTATATAACGAGCCGAAAGATTAACCGCAGAAATTATGGCGTCATCCGTAATTCGGACACCGTGAAAAAGTTCATATTTTTCTTTCAATCCGCGCAGGACAGCGATAGCGTCTTCCAGTCCGGGCTCGTCAATATAGACCGGCTGAAAACGGCGAGCCAAGGCGGGATCTTTTTCAATATGTTTTTGATACTCCCGGAGCGTGGTCGCGCCGATCGCCCGCAATTCCCCGCGCGAGAGCGCGGGTTTCAACATATTTGAAGCATCCATTGTGCCCTCCGCGCCCCCGGCGCCGACAATCGTGTGAATTTCATCGATAAAAAGGATAACTTTCCCGTCCGACCGCTCAATTTCTTTCATAATACCCTTTAATCTTTCCTCAAACTCTCCGCGATATTTTGTGCCAGCCACCAACAAGCCTAAATCAAGAGACACAAGCTCTTTGTCTTTTAAAGATTCAGGAACATTGCTTTTTACAATCATTTGAGCCAGACCTTCCACCACGGCTGTTTTTCCAGTGCCAGCTTCACCGATTAAAATAGGATTGTTTTTCGTTCGTCGAGAAAGTATCTGCATAATGCGCATTATTTCATTGTCTCGGCCAATGACCGGATCTAATTTGTCTTCTTTCGCCAATTTGGTCAGATTACGAGTATATCTTAAAAGCAATTTTAATTTCTTCGGCTCGGTCACATCGGTAATATTTTGGCTACGCAACTCTTCGACAATTTTCATAACTGAATCTTTGTGAATTCTAAATCGCGCCAAAGTCTCGCGCGCCTCGCTGGTGACTTCCAAGATCGCGATAAAAAGATGCTCGGTTGAAACAAAATCATCTTTCATTGATTCCGCCAACTTAGCCGATTGCTCGATCACTTGCGCCAGATCGGGATTGAGATAGATCTGATAAGAAGGAGAAAGAGTATTGCGCGCTTCGGGTAATTCAATTAATTCTAAAACAGAATCGGTTAAAAGCATTGTGTCAATTTCTAATTTGTCTAAAATAGAATTGACCATGCTCTCTTCTTGAAGTAAAAGTGCCGCTAGCAAATGCAGGGAAGAAACATGATTAACTCCGCGTTCAATTGCCAGTTCGTGGGCTTTTTTGATTGCTTCCTTGGATTTGGTTGTAAACTTATTTAAGGGTGGCATAATTTTTTCTACGGCGTTTTAGGCGCCGAAGTTTCTGCTGGTTTGAGAGCATCGATAATCGTCTTGGCTGAAGCAAAATTCGCGTTATCGCCGGAAAGAGCGATACCCAGAACTTCCCCGTCTAAGTTAAAAACTAGTCCGCCCGTGTTTGATTTCAAAATAACAATATTAAGACTTTTATTTCCCTCGAAAACATAAGAAGAAATCCCGCTGCCTAAAACCAAAATCTTCTGCCCCGCCTTCATTTTTTCCAAATCTCCGAAAGCAGGCACAGTAAAGAGAATTTTATTTTTCTCGTCGAGCGGAACCCCTATTTTAAGAAAAGAAAATCCAGCTTTGTCTGTAGACACAAAATCGGCCTTAAATTTGCCGCTTTCATTCTTCAGATAATAAACTCCTTGGTCAGGCACAAGGTTGGCATCGGCTACCACTATGCCGTCGGAGGAAACCGCAAATCCCCTGCCGGCAGAAACCTCGGCCACCTGCCCTTCCGCATCTAAAATTTCCTTGCTGACAGTAAATACGGCCGACTTATTTTTAGCAATTGCGTCCACCACCAAATCTTCTTCCTTTACAATGACAGTCTGAACTGTGGTTTTCCCTTCTATTCTCTGTATTTTTTCAACTGTCTGCTGAATAACACGATTGACGGGCACGGTAAAAGATGTCGGCGCCTGCTGCATTAAAGTCACGGTCGTAATACCAGTGGCAATAGAAGTAACGAAAGAAAGCAAAACCGCCAACAATATAAGCTGTGACTTATTTAAATCCTTGATATCCATCCCTTAATCATACCATTTTTTTAATTTTGTCAAAATTTGGGATAGAGATCTGACAGTGTAATCAATGTCGGCTTTGGTTGTTTTTCTGCCGAAGGAAAAACGAAGCGAACCGTCCGTTTCTTTTATATTTTTATTTATAGCTTTTATCACATGAGAAACTTTTCTGTCGCCGGATTGGCAAGCGCTTTTGGCGGAAGCCATGACGCCTCTGGCCGATAATTCTATAACCAAAAGATCGCTCGGAATGTTCGGCACGGTAATGTTCACATTGTTCGGCAATCTATTTTTCAAATCCCCATTCGCCCTGATGTCAAGGACTGTCCTTGACAATTTGGCAAAAAAATAATCCCGAAGAACGGCTAATCTTTTTGTTTCTTTTTCTTTTATTTTTTGGACAATTTGCAAAGCTTTGGCGAACTTTAAAATTTCCGGCAAGTTTTCAGTTCCCGGACGAAATCCAAATTCCTGGTTCCCCCCGCCAAATATATTTGCAAGCGGAACAGATTTTTTCTTGTAAAGCACCCCCACTCTGCCCGCCCCTTCTATTTTTGACCCGGAAAGCGAAAGCAAATCCACTCCCAATTTTTGTACATTCAAATCCAAATAATTCACTGCTTGCACTGCATCTGTATGAAAAACAGGGAAAAGAAAGTTTTCGAATGGTCTGGCCGGGGCGCGGGGCCCCGGAGAACCGAGGACCTGATGAAAATTTTGCTTTTTCCTGTTTTTCTTCCAATGCCTGATTTCTTTCGCTATTTCTCTTACCGGCTGAATCGTGCCTATCTCGTTATTCGCATACATTACCGAAACAAGCACGGTGCTTTCTTTGATTTCTTTTCTTATTTTTTTTGGATTTACTATTCCATTTTCCTCGACTGGCACTAAGGAGATTCGCGCCAGCTTCCATTTTTCCAGAAGCTTGAAAGTCTCCAGCACCGACGGATGTTCTATGTTGGTGGTTATGATATGAGGTATTACCCCCTCCTTTTTCCTCCCCCTACTGTAGGGGGAGGTTAGGTAGGGGTATACTACACCCTGAATGGCAAGATTATTGCTTTCGGTGCCGCCGCTCGTAAAAACTATTTCCTCCGGTCTGGCAGAAAGCGCATCTGCGACAACTTTGCGCGCATTTTCAAGTTTTCTTTTCGCATCTGCGCCAAAAGAGTGTATGGAACTCGGATTTGCTTCAATACTGGCAGCATAATCCATGTATATTTTTCTTATTTTTTGTGTTGATTTTGGCATAAAAATAGTATATATTATCTATGTATGAATACAAAGCTTGACGATATTTTTTTCTTGGCTTTTTTTGTTTTAACCGGAATTGCCATTGTGGTCGGGATTATTTGGATGATTATTACAGAAAAACGCTTAAAAAGATTTTTTCACGGCAAAAAAGCCAAAGATCTGGAGGATACAATAATTAGTCTAGAAAAAGACACTGCTGACTTAAAAAAAGCCAAAGAAGATATGCAAAAAGATATTGCTGTCATAAATGGAAAGATAAAAAAAAGCATTCGCGGACTTGAAACTATACGCTTCAATCCTTTCCCTGACCAAGGCAGTAATCAGAGTTTTGCGATTGGAATGTTGAATGAAGAAGGCGATGGCGTAGTGGTTTCTAGTTTGTATTCTCGCGAACGAATGAGTATTTTTGCCAAGCCTATCAAAAATAAAAAATCGGAATATGAATTAAGCATCGAAGAAAAAGAGGCGCTCAAAAAAGCGGAAGTCAAGTAAAATAATGAAAGAAAATGAAAAAAAACAAAATATCACCCCTCGCCCGCCAGTCGTAGTGGTGATGGGTCATATCGATCACGGCAAATCAACGCTTTTAGATTACATTCGAAAAACAAATGTAGTCGAAAGCGAAGCTGGAGGAATAACGCAAAATATTTCCGCCTATGAAGTTCTGCATAAAAACGAAGAAGGCAAAGACAAAAAAATCACTTTTTTAGATACACCCGGCCATGAAGCCTTTTCTAAAATGCGAGAACGCGGAGCCCTAATCGCCGATATTGCCATCTTGGTAGTCTCGGCAGAAGACGGCGTCAAACCACAAACTATTGAAGCTTGGAAGACAATCACTGGAATGAAACTCCCCTGTCTTGTCGCAATAAATAAAATAGACAAACCGAACGCTGACATCGAGAAAACAAAAAAGGAATTGGCAGAAAATGAAATCTATTTGGAAAATTACGGAGGTAAGATTCCCTGCGTGGAAATTTCTGCGAAAACTGGCGCCGGAATGGATAATCTATTGTCTTTAATTTTAATTTTGGCTGAAATGGAAAATTTTGCCGGAAACACCGAGGAAGACGCCTCTGGTTTCGTCATCGAAGCGGACCTTGATTCGAAGCTCGGAATCCAAGCAACTTTGATTATCAAAAATGGAGCTCTGCGCAAGGGAATGTTCGTCGGGGTGGAAAACGCTATCTGTTCCACGCGCATAATCCAAAATTTCAAAGGAGAAATGATAGAGAATGCATCCTTTTCTTCGCCCATACGCCTTTGCGGTTTTGATAAAATGCCCAAAGTGGGAGCTTTGTTTAAAAGTTTTAAACACAAAAAAGATGCGGAGAAGTATGTGGAAAATTGGAAAAACTTGGTAGTTGGAGTACCACTTGGTACTCCGACTACCAAGTCAACGGAAAGTAAAAAAATAATCCCGATATTGCTCAAAGCCGATGTGTCTGGCTCTCTGGAAGCCATTGAAAAAGAAATAGCTAAAATAAAATGCAAAGGAGAAATAGAGGGCGCGGAATTCAAAATTGTAGCAAAAGGCGTAGGACCAATTTCCGAATCGGATATAAAAAATATATCTGATGGTGAAAATGCGGTCATTATCGGCTTTAACGTTAAAGCGGACAAGAGCGCTCTCGAGGTCGCGGAAAAAAGAGGCATAACTATTTCTTTTTTTGATATTATTTACAAAATGACCGAGTGGCTAGAAGAGCAAATGGAAACAAGAAGACCAAGAGTTGAAACAATAGAGACAACAGGCCGGGCAAAAATTATCAGAGCTTTTAGTCGCACCAAAGAGCGCCAAATCATAGGCGGAAAAGTAATCGAGGGAGCTATTGTGTTGAACGGAGTAGTAAAAATCATACGTCGAGAATTTGAAATAGGCAGAGGCAAGATTGTTAATTTAGAGAAAGGCAAAGTAAAAACGAGCGTGGTGGAAGAAGGACTGGAATTCGGCATGATGATTGAATCAAAAATAGAAATTGCTCCGGGCGATATCTTAGAATTATTTTCTATAGCGCAAAAATAAACCTGTCCCGTACTAAATTTTTGATTACATTACATGACCACAATTATTAATATATTAAAATTTTAGTACTGGGATGGAAAGACAAGAAAAAGTGGCCAATTTCATCAAGGAACTCGCGGCAGAGTTTCTTGGAAGAGAAAACAACAGAACTTCGCTCATCACGGTGACTTCTGCTACCTGCTCCCCTGATTTGAAGCGCGCGACAATATTTATCACTGTGTTCCCTGATTCAAAAGAAAAAACAGCCTTAGAATTTGCTAAGCGCAAAAGACCGAAATTACGGGAATTTTTGAAGAAAAATATGACAACAAAAAATATTCCGTTTATCGATATCGCTATTGATCTCGGAGAAAAACACCGGCAAAAAATTGACGAACTGCTAAGAGAAAAATAATAAACTGGTGCCCGAGGTGGGCATCGAACCCACATCCCTTACGGGACACGATCTTAAGTCGTGCGCGTATACCAATTCCGCCACTCGGGCATTTGTATCTGCCTGGAGGCCTGGGGCGGAATTGAACCGCCGTATATTCCTTTTGCAGAGGAATGCCT
>CAYHGI010000021.1:0-12039 GCA_964356285.1 uncultured Candidatus Saccharibacteria bacterium | reverse complement strand
TTTAAAGAATATTTTTTATTTCTCTTTTTCTGATTTTTCATTCATATTTATTTAACGACAATTTAATGCTTTGCGCCAACCGGCAGTCTGGGCTTCGGCCTCAGTGCAAAACCATTTCTCTCCACGACTTTCATCAATTGTTGTCTTTGAATACGAACCACAACCTTGCATGTGATAAATTTTCTCTCCTGTTGTGCTTATATTTCCTTTAATAGTACACGAAGGGTCTGATGTGGATGTTTGTGTTGCTGGAGTTACGGCGGCCGGAGCCGTTTCTGAAGTACAGGCAGTCCAAAGACCAAGTTTGTCTTCTCTCGCTTTCTTTTCAGCCGCCACAAACTTGTCTTGATATTTAATATCTGGAGGATAGGAATATGATTTGGCGAACCCTTGCTCCACAAGTTCTTGATTGATTAAAACATCGTCAAGCCAAATATAACGCAATAGTCGGTTGTATTTGTCACGGTCAGTAATATCTTTTTCCAACCGCACCATTTTGCCTTCTACAAGTTCTTTATTTTTCTTTGACGCCTCCACACCAAAACATTGCACCGGCTTGCGGGGGTCAACTGTTTCCGGTGTGTCTATCCCAATATAGCGCACCGACTCTACCTTGCCATTTATTTCAACATTTATGGTATCACCATCCACTACACGGACCACTTTAACCAGTTCGCCGGATTGAGGAGCTTTGGTGGTATTTACTATATCTACACCGGTTACATCCGCGGTCTGTTCTGATATCAGATTTGCTTTCCCATTTCCAAATGACGAACCCAAAATACCAATGACAAGTATCGCCACAACGCCACCTGCTATATAAAGAATTTTCTTTGGTATAAACATGGTTTTAATTATTTGATAACTTCTTTCTACGCTATTCAATACCGTAAGCAAACCTGGTGTAATCGCCGAGTTTGCTTTCGAGTTGCCCATTTCGATTTAATTCTTTTATTTTTTCAACAACTTTTAATGGTTTATTATCGCGGCTAGAAATTTGAATGCCAAGATGTATGTCGATGTTGGGCACAAATGTTTTTCTCTTATTTTCCTGATTACTGAGTAAGTTTAAAATCTTGCCGTTTACGCCAGTAGTTAAATTTTGATTTTCTGTATCGTGAATAACCACATAATCTATATGAAAGTGATTAAGAACCTTTTGAAATAAAGGAATAAAATCTCTGCTCCGACAATTGATCAGAGTCGTATCCTCTTTTTTATGAATATTTTTCTCTTTGTTTAGAAAAGTCGTAAGCTCTCCGCATTCCTTGATTGCAACAAGTTCGCTATCTCCTTCTAATAACACAACTCTTTTTGCGAAGAATAATTCGTTCACCGCAGGATCAAAACGCATAATCATTTGTAATCTTTCTTTTGCTTCTATCGGATTATCGTCAGCGAATATTTCTCCATTTTGTTGGAAAGTTTTCAATCGATTATCTGGTGTCCGCACAAAACGAATGAGTGCTTTCTGTTTATCGGCGATGCGAATTAAAAATGGCGAGTGGGTGGTAAGAATAACCTGAGCCTTGCCCTGTTTTGCAATGTTATAAAGAGTGTCGCCAATTTTTCTGATCATTTGCGGGTGCATGTAAATTTCCGGCTCCTCAATAAGAAGAATATTACGAGGGCCTACTTCTTTGCCGATGGGACTTTTGGTTTCAGCGAATAACTCTAGTAGAGCAAATATAAGTGCCCTCTGAAAACCATGGCCTTGCTCTTCCGGACTTATGTTGATATCTCTACCATCATTAGATAAGAGATTTGGAGTTGGTAAAATCTTTTCAACCTTAGGAACTTCTGCATCAATGATACTTTTTGCAGAAATAATTCTAGACAGCTTTTCGGTTATTTTCTCCTCAATCTCCTTAATTTTTGGCAATTGTGATTCTCCTCGAAATAGAGCACCGTATTTATCAAAAGCACTTATCAACTCCTTAAATTCTGATGTTGCCTCAAGATCGTTATGTAAAATCAAATTAAAAAGCTGACCAAATACTGATTTAGTTCCGCCATCTGCTACCTCTGATATATTTTTTATGGCTTCTACATAAATTTTCTGCATTTTTTCATCCGTAAATAAGTCGTCACAAATTTGTGGTAAACCTGAGGGATTCTTTTTTTCTTTCCCATTAACAATAGCGACATAATCGCATTTTGCTTTTCCATCTTCAGAATAATAATAGGACTTCCGTAAAATCCAAGACTCTTCACCATTTTGTAACGATATATGTGACGATATGGCTTGATGTTCCCTGTCCCTATCAGACAAAGAATTAAATTCTACCGTTATCATTACTGCGTGATCCTGACTTGTTTGTTTATTCAAAAAGTGTTCAACAGGCATTGTTTTTGTGCCAGAAAAATAAATCATTAAGGCTTTCAGGACAGAAGATTTCCCAACATTATTTTCACCGATTAATACTAAAATGTCATCGGAAAAGTCCAGATCAATTTGGTCTGGGCCGAGACACTTAAAATTTTGTATTGTAACTTTCTTAATTTTCATTTTTATCATTCCTTAAAATGGTGTTTTGATTTATTTTTTAAATTTACTATTTAAATAAGCCAAAATAGTATTTGTAGTATTTATAACAAGCATTGCTTCATCATGATCAAGAAGGACGGGGTTAGCATGTGCAAGACTTGAAGAATTACGTATGGGGTTTAATTTATCAAAAATATTAGACATACTTTTTAGTATATGATCTGTGTTGTCATTTTTTATTGCTAAAATGGGGTGGTTTAATTTTAGTGTGTTTATTAATTGATTGAGTGTTGCATCTTGGGCGTGTGTGATATTTGCCTCATTGCATACTTGTTTTAGGTATCCATGTAGAACTGTATGAACCCTATCTACAGCGCTGGCGGCACCCTGTGTGTCTATAAGTATTTTGGCGTCATGTATTGCCTGATTTATGGTACTCCCCGTAATTTTTAGTTCTGGTACGACAACAGGTGCAACTTGCTCGGTACCACCTTTGGTTTTTATTAATTCCTGTAAAAGAATATGAAGCGGGCTTAATTGTGGATTGGCCTGGGAAGAGTTTAGAAACATTCCGGGTTTAGGTTGATTTCTCCATTTCGGAATGGTCTTCTCTATTTTCAGAGCCTCAATTTTATCAAAGAATGTTTTGTATAAATTAAGCTCGTCTTCAATTCTATGTTTTGTATTGTGTAATTCTTCAGATTTTAGTAATCCCAAATCTCCCAAAGAAAGCATCTCATTTACTTCTTTTAAGAAATCATTTAACTTTTCTACTAGTTCCTGATTTGTCATATTATTTATTTTCAATAATTCCTATTTCCTCCGGTGTGAGGTCATAGAGCTTATAAACCATTTGATCAATTTGTGATTCAAGATTTTTGGTATCTGCGTCTTTGTTTTGTTTTTTGAGAGTTAAAATTTGATCAACTAGATTAATGAATGATTTTTGATCTTCACTGGAGAGTTTTATTACTGGTATTTTTCGCAACTGTTCTGGCTTAATATTTACATCTTTATAATGATTAGCAAACCAGTAATTTATTAGTTTTGAATTGAGAAGACCGAGAATAAATTTTAAGTCAACTTTAAATGCGGGTTTATCCAAAAGAAGAATATTTGATAAACCGTTTGAATTGATAAATCTTTCATTGTCATGGGTGGCAATAATTCTATCTGGTAGTTTTGGATTTCTTATACGCTGTATCAATATTTTTTCTTTATCAAAAACATAATCCGGTCTTTTTCTATGCAACCATTTACCATATTTTAAATATTCACCAGACCATCTTAAATAATATTTGCCTATATCTCCGCCGAATAATATTTTTCTGTGCAAATTCGTTTCTCTCATCATACTTGTCCAAATCCTTTTTTGTCCTTTTGAATGATATGCGATTAATCCTTGGGTAACATCACATATTGCTGAAAGTCTAAAAGAAATGGTATCAAGTTTGTTTACTAAAGCATTTTCTTCATCGGTAATAATTTCATATTCATCTCTAAATTTTTTCGATAATTTACATTCGCTAGACAATTTATTGCGAACAACGATAATTTCATTGGTAGGGTTGCTTTTGGAAATAAAGAATACAATAGTATCAACCGTTACAGATTCAAAAACTTTATATAGACTTTCAGATAATTTGAATAAATTAAAATTTTCAATAATAAATTTGCGTAGTCTTTTGAAATAATTTAACCTAAGCCAAGAGTCCGGGGTTATATAAGTCAAGGTCCCGCCATTTCGTAATAAATTAAGGCCTTTTTCAATAAAAAACTTGTATATTTCAAATTTTCCTTCTGCACAGACATAAGTCAGTTTTAAACTTTCTTTATCCGTTTTGATAATCTCTCCGTATGGTGGATTTCCTATCAGAACGCTAAAACCATCATTCTCCTGAAAAACATCAGCAAAGTTGAGCTTCCAAAGGAAAAATGGTTTGATGTTTGATCGCTTAAACTCCCCAAGCTTTTTGAGAGCAGAAATTTTGTTTTGCTCTCTGAGTGTTGCTTCAATAAGTTCCCATTCCAGCTGCTCAATCTGCTTTTTAATGTTATCCTTGTTACCCTTTTGAGTCGCTTCAAAAAATTCTTTATGCAGACGCTTCAAATCGTCGGCCTTTTTCTTGGCCTCGCTATACGCATCAAAGAGACCAGTATTTTCTACGTTTACTTTTTCTGGCTGACTAAGTTTCTTTATTTGTACTTGCAATTTCTTAAGCTCATCATTAAGTTCAGCCTGCTTGACTGGGGTAAGTTTGTTTTGTGAATGGAGTTCAAAATATTCTCTTTGCAAAATGGCTTGCTTCTGCTTAAGCAACTCAAGCCGTTTTTCGTTGCTGGTATCAATGACAGCAATTAGTTTTTCATCAAAAAGTTTGATTCCCTCAAATTCTTCAAGCAAGCTATTACCCTGCATGATTTTATAATCCAAGTTCGGCAATGGTCTAATCTGCTTTATGTCGTCCTCATCAACTATTAAAGAAAGCCAGAGACGGAGCTTGGCTATCTCAACCGCACTGGGATCAATGTCTACACCATAAAGAGAATTTTGGATGCAGTCGCGTTTGAATATATATGGAGTTCGGTTTTTATCATTTAAATAACTTGATAACACCACGCGGGCTTTTACAATGGTATTCATCATACCTACTGGAAAAGCTCCTGAACCGATAGCCGGGTCACAAACTTTTATTGTTGCCAGTTTTACATCTATTTCTTTAGCAAATTCTTTTATTGAATCCGGTAATAATCTTTTATAGTCCCCACCATATTCTGGGTCGTTTTCTTTTGTTATTGATACAGCTTCATGTTCGGCAACATTTTCTCCAGATTTGATTAATTTATCCAAATCTTCTTTTACTACTTTACCTTCAAGCTCTGTGACAAGATAGCTCAATAAACTTTGTTCGCACATATAATGAACAATTTCTCTGGGAGTATAATAGGTGCCTTTGGATTTGCGGTCTTTGACCTCAAGAAGATTCTCAAAGACTTTACCCAGCATTTCCGGGTCCACAGCTACCTCTTTTTCCAATGGTTCATCTTCTTTAACTGTGAAATTATAACGATCAAATATGTCTAATATTCCATCTCCTTTATCTCCTTCTTTTGTTTTTCGTTCATTAGAAAACAACTCATTTGGAAGATTGATCTCTGTCTTTTCCCAACTATAACTATTTATTGGATCAAAAAGACCCCCATTAAGAAAAGGGATTTTGCAATTAAAATGCGGATTAAAATGATCAATGTCCGACCGATCTCTAGCTAAAGCATCATAAAACAAATGCTCCAAAACATCATTAAAGAAATTTTTATAAGATATAACCTTTTCCCCAAACAAATCTCTCATAAAGCTTTTTGAGCCAGTCCCCCAATTCTTCCCTTGCTCTACCCCAAACCATCCTTTCTTTTGCAGAAAATACAAAAATACAATTTGCCCAAGAAGTTTTTTTGAAAAATCAGCAGTATTAACGGATTTTTCTTCGAAATCAGCCTTTAATTTTTCGTTGCTTTTTACCAATTCATCGAGAGCATCTTTGGTTCTTAAAAACAGATCACGATACTTTTCAAAAAATTCTTTAGTTACTTTTTCAATATTAAAAGCTTCCTCAATCTGTTTAAGAGTCGGGTTATTTTGATCGTCTTCCATTATGGGTGCCAGGCGACTCTTGGCAGTGTGACTATTTTCATTCTTACCAACAAGGAATGACCAGCGTTTGGCAGGAGTAAACTCTGTGCTTACTTTACCCTTATCAAGGTTATATTCCATTTTTACTAGCGAAAAACGCCAATCGGCACGATCCGGAGAGACAAATGCTATAAGACCGGCATCTTTTTGATCCCGGTCCTTAAGATAATTGGCAACAAAATTACGTTGAGCAGTACGCGCCCGCTCAAGTGAAGTTTCTTTTTGGAGATAAACAATAAGAATGTCTATTCTACTCCCAACTGGATCTGTGTAAGTAGCAATCCGCTCATAGGAATTTACATATTTTCTGAAAGCCTCCTTTATATACACACCTGCTACTTTCGGAATTGCTTTTGTCTCATCAATTGTGTTAAGAAGATTCTTTATAAAATAAAGGAACTTGTCTTTATCAAAGTCGTCCTGGAGAGTTTCTCTGACGATATTTTGTGCCTGTGTTTTCTGCATATCATGAATTGGTTAAATACTCTGACAGAATAACCTCTCGCTTGCCAAAATAATCGGTGGTAGTTTCTGCAAAATGACCTTCAAGAAGCCGGGCTGAAATGCAACTCTGCAGGACCGAGAGAATTTTTAGCGGATTAACACCTTTTTCAATTTCTTTATTAAGAGATTGTAAAGCTACTCTTGTAGTTTGTTTTGGTAAACCACCTTCTTCAAGCTGAGTCATAACTTTTTTGAGATAGAGATCTTGGTCTTCCGTGAATTGTCGTCTATCTTTCATGGTCGCTTTGAGGATTTGTAGGATTTTTGTGGCACTGTCTCTACCACCTCGCATTTTTATATCCGGCAACTCTTCCGTAGTAGAGAATATAAACGCCCTTTTATTTTGTTCAAGTAAACCATAGAATCCTTTATCTATTTTTTGCTGCACGGCATCTTCTGGTGCCTCGAGTGTTTTGGCCGCAGTAATAAAGTCCAACTCTTGAGCATTAGTAGATGTTGCCATAAAGAATTTTTGAACTTTGCCGCGACGGAAATAGGTTACCAGCTGTCCACCATGAACTTTATCAGTCTTAGCGGTGCGAGCTTTTTTGGGAAGATGTTTTATTCGCTCAAAAATATCCGGCTCTTTGTCTCGAATATGTTTAATAGCATGAAGATATTTAAGTTCGCTTTCCTCATTCTCGTCTTCACCAGTAATAATGTTTTTAGAAGTGAGTCTGCTAAACAATTCATGTGAACCAATAGGCTCGTTTTCTGTGAGTAAATGGGCATCGCCACCAAGTAGAGAAAGAAAGGCATTAATCTTGGCCTCAGCTGCTTCCTGGAGCTTAATCTGATCGTTAGATTGCTCGGTTGGAAAAAAGTTAAAAGTATAGATTTTATCAAACTTGGTATCAACACGATTAATACGACCAACTCTTTGCATCATGCGGGTTGGATTCCACGGGATATCGTAGTTTATGACCACATTAGAACGATGAAGGTTTACACCCTCTGCCAAGATTTCGGTAGAAATAAGAATGCGATGATCGTCTTTGGGGAGTCTTGCTCTAGCATCAAAGTTTTCAGTGACTTTCTCCCTGACCAATTCACTAGAACCACCAGTAAAACACAAAGTTTCGTTCGGGAATTTGATGTCTATGTTTTTTGCCAGATACTCGGCTGTTTCTTTTGATTCAGTAAATACAACAAGTTTGTTCTTTTTTAGAATCGGATTTGTGGAAAGCTTGGCTATAAATGCCAAAAGTTTGGGGTCTCGATTGATACCATTCCACATTTCTTGAATCTCTCTTAAGATATCCAAATCACTTCGTAGATCTTTCTTGAAGTTATCTCTGAAATCTTTACTTGGCAACCTTTCGGCTTTACCTTCACTAATCAAAGATTCAACAGCGTCTTCGTTGTCATCAGAAAGGAATTCAAAGATTTTGTTGGTATATTTTTTACTAACATAGACATTACCTTTATCTATTTCCGACAGGAATTGTTCGTAGGAATAAATAAAACGATTAACAGAATTTTTAAAAGCATGAAAACTACTCTCTAGCCGTTTAATAAGTAAAATTTTCATAAACTTACCCATGTTATGCTGTGATAATTCTACTGCCTGTCTATCATCTAGCTCTCCTTTGTAATAAAGCATTGGGGTGTAACGAGCATATTTAAATTTTTTCGCAACAAGTTCAATAGTCTTGGTAAATACAATGTTTTCAGCTTCGTCGAGTTCATAAAAAACCGGTTCCGGCTTTTCCACGTCCGGGAACTTTAATTTTTGAGCAGCTAAATCTTCGGCAAAATATTTAGTAATTTCTGTTCGAGTTCGGCGAACCATTAGATATTTCAAAACTCTTTCTCTGATTTCCTTAGCGTTTTCTTTAACAGTTTTTATATAGTCGGCATAATTTTTCTGACGATCAAGATTTTTAAGTCTACGATCAAGGCTGGCAAAGAACTGCTCAATATCTGGAAGATTAGGAATGGTGCTTTTTCTCGCTTTCTGGAAAAGTTTAATCTGACTCAAAATATCTTTTGGTGAGTTGTTGTAGGGAGTTGCCGTTACGAGCACTACTTTTTTGCCACGACAAATTTCAGCCATCTTTTCGTAAGTAGCATTGTTTTCAGTTCTAAATCGATGGGCTTCGTCAATGATAATGTTTTGAAATTTTTCAACTCCTCTCTTGATAATTTCATCGAGCTTACCAATAGATTCGCATTCCGCAGAAACTTTAAAATCAATCAAAACATTCGGCCATGATCCTGGGTTCTTTTTATTAAGCAAAACAGGTGGAGCAATAACTAAAGTCCTGCCATCGAGTTGACCTGCTAACATAGAGGCAATGTATGTCTTACCAAGACCTACAACATCGGAAATAAAGACCCCACCATATTCTTCAAGAATCTTTTTTGCATTAAGAACAGCCTGTTCTTGATATTCAAGTCTCATAAATTCTTCTGGCAAATATTTCAAAAACATCTCGTCGTGTTGACTTAAATCATCTTTGAAATATTCATAAAGAAATTTGAGATAGAGTTCATATGGAGTAACAGTATCATTAAGCCATGTCTTTGTTCGAATAGTTTCAACATACTTCTGGCTCACATCCACAGCATCTTCCCACAGTTCATTAAATTTCTTTAATGCAAAATCATAGTCCGCCCTACTCTTGAGTTCAACATTGAATTCTAAATTATCAACGAGACCAGCTTGGGTGAAATTACTTGAGCCGGTAATTACACGGCCTTTATCGCGGTCACTATCACCAAAGGTCATAATGTAAACTTTTGAGTGAATCTTCTCAGATGGATATGCCCGAATTTCTAACTCGCCACTTTTAATCCAATCAATAAAAGTATAAATTCCCTCTTCAGTTTTTTCACTGTCTTCAGCTTCTTCCATTTCTTTTTCAACAAGCACACCAAGCTGTTCTTTAGCCTCGGCGCTTGAAAATTGCAAAGCAGATTGTTCAACGGGTTTTGCTTTTTGTAAAAGATCATAAGTTTGCTTGTTAGTGCTAATACCAATGAGAATTCTGACTTTGTCCGTCTTTTCAAGAGATTTGTATAAAGCATGAAAACCACTGGTGTAAAAATAACCAACCAAACAGTCAAAGAATTTGGTATCTTTGATAAGGATTTCAAATCTTTCTTTAAGATTTTGACCTTTTTCGTTTGTTATAAACGTTAAATCTGAGTCCATATTTCATATCATAATTAATGAAATCAGTATCCCACATTTTAGTCCAAATTTCCACTTCAAAATGAATCTTGAAATTGGACTGAGGACATGTCCGCAAGTAGTATATTAATAATGAAAAAACCAGAACTAGACAAAAAATACCTAAGCGAGCGACTTTTAATACTAAAAATAATGGTTTTTTCTGTTTTTTTAATTTTTTGTATTTTTAAAATTTGAATATCATCAAAAAATACACCAAATAATGTATACACGGAACCATTTATTGGAACAATTATTGCGGTAGTTTAATTTTTATTGTCTAGTGTTTATTTTTAGTGCTATCCACAGGTTTTACCTATGAGACGAGTATAAACTATATTTAACGGTCCCAAACTTTCCGAAGTCACTGATGTTTGGAACTCAAATATGAAAATAAACTATAGGAAACGTCGGTTTTGGAAAAACTGACCAGTCGTCCGAGTAAAGTCTGAAATCTATTTCGGACTCTACATGTTTTTTGAAATAAGCGATTTCTTCATTTTGGTTCGATTACGCCAAATAGAGTTTTAATTCTCTATTTTATAAAAAATCTCTGTTTAAGAACTCCGCTTTTTGCGCAGTATAGGTCTAACAGAGATTCCTACGCTGCGTAAAAAATGGAGTTTTTGTTTACTTTCAAATCCATATAAAGATTCCATCCCGTGCTCTCGCGGGTTAAAGAATCTTTATAAAATTATTAGTTTCTAATTTTAATTTTATGTTAGAAAATATTTCTAAAGAAAAAAGTTTGATGTCGGAAGAATCAGAAAACTTAATGCAAACGGAGTGGAAAGAGAGTTCTGAAGAAGGGCAAAACCGTTGTAAAGCAGAGAATATTAAAAGGGGAACATTATTGGAGTTTCAGGGTGAGGGTTACCGAATACTGCATAGATTATTGAATTCATTGGAGAATATGTACGATTTGGACCCAACGGTTGCTGATGAACTTTTGAGAGAAACGTATAACACAGTGATTGTAGATTTTTTGGAAGTGATTGAAATTTACGGCTATAACAAAATCAAAAGTAATCATTTTGAAAAAAACATACCGTTATGAAATAAAACCTCAATATTTATAGGGGTCCAAAATTCATTAGTTTGATATTGGGCCCCATAGGTGAGGAATTACACATTAAAAAAATTATTAAAAATTAATTGAACTTTTATGGAAGAGATAACGATAAAAGAGGAATGGTATGAAAATCTTTTAGAAGATTTGAAAAGATTGGAATTTACAGGAATTGTTTTAACTAAATGGAATATAGGAAACCGAATCAAGGATGATTTTGAGAAATTTGGTAAACCGGAGTATGGAAGTAAAAGAATAGAAAATTTAGCAAAAGATTTAAAAGGAAGTACCCGTGAAATTCAGCGCTGTCTTCAGTTTGCTACTAAATACCCTGAACTTACCGGTGAAGTGGAAAAATTGAGTTGGCATCAAATAGCCAACGATATGCTTCCCGAAAGAACCAAGACTGCGTCACATGTGACGCCATCTTTGCCAGAAGGTAAATATTCCATTATCTATGCCGATCCAGCCTGGAATTATTATGGGGACGGATATAAAAACCAAAATCAACACTACGACACAATGTCCATTGACGCAATTTGCAATTTATCAGTAAAAGATTTGGCGGACGATAACTGTATTTTATTCCTTTGGGTTACTTTCCCAATACTTCAAGAAGCTTTTAAAGTAATCGAAAAATGGGGTTTTGAATTTTCTACCGTTGGTTTTAACTGGGTAAAATCTAACAAAAATGGTAAGGGTTTCTTCTTCGGATTAGGAAACTGGACGCGAGCAAATGCAGAACTTTGCTTGATAGCCACTAAGGGAGGTATTGAAAGAAAATCTGCCAGTATATCACAGATTATTTATGAACCGGTTGGAAAACATAGTGAAAAACCGGCAATTGTTAGAGATAAAATAGTCGAATTGGTCGGTGATTTACCAAGAATAGAATTATTTGCTAGACAGAAGACGGAGGGATGGATCTCGTGGGGCGATCAAATTGAAAGCAACACACCTATCTTAACCTAATTATTAAAAACTAATTAAAATAGCAATTATGCCTAAAAAAATATTAAAAATTAAAATCAAAGAAAAAACCGCCCATGTCTCCCATAATACCGGAAACTACGAGTGGTATACACCGCTGGAATATATTGAGGCGGCGCGAG
>CAYHGI010000020.1:0-14728 GCA_964356285.1 uncultured Candidatus Saccharibacteria bacterium | reverse complement strand
AAATCATTTCTTTGCGTTTTCCGACATTTTGGTTTGAACCGACCCCGCAAGGGCTATTTATGCTTCAAGTGGCGTTCGGACAAAGCAAGTATTATTCCGACAACTTACGACAGAATGTTCAACGAGGTTTCCGCCAAAAACTCCGCCGTGGCGAATGGCTGACAAAAGCGCCGTATGGATATGTGAACAATCCGAAAACGAGAAATATCGAACCAGATTTGGTGAAATCTAAAATTATCGTGCGCGCTTTTGAAGAATACAAAACGGGTCGCCACGGTTTTGAATCAATGGCGGAGTTTTTGGCGCTTCATGGTGTGACCACAAAGTCCGGAACGCCACTTGGTAAAGCTTCCGTATGGAGAATATTAACGAACAAAGCATATCTAGGGTTAACGAAACATTACGACGAATATTTTCCCGGAAGCTTTTTGCCAATTCTTTCTAGCGATTTATTCGAAGCCGTGCAAAAGAGATTGCAAGAACGATCGCATCCTCGCAAAACAAAGAAAAGTCACAATTTTCCTTTTACAGGACTTTTTCGTTGTGGAGAATGTGATAGCATGATAACCGCCCAGTGGACGACAGGAAAAATGGGTGTGAGATATCGGTATTATCGCTGTACGAAAAAGAAAGGAAAATGTGGTCAATTATATTTGCAAGAAGATGCGCTCGTCTTGCAATTAAAAGAACGGCTTGAACAAATCGCACTTCCCGACGAGTGGACAGATTACATGCTCAATAAAACGGACGAATGGGAAAAGGAAGAAAAACACTCGTCGGGAACACAGCTCGGACGAATCAAAGACAATGAGCGAGAGACAGAACAAAAGCTCGATGAATTGGTAAATTTATATCTAGATGGCGACATACCGAAAGAAAATTATATTTTGAAGAAAAATTGAGCTTTTGAAACAAAAAGTGTCTCTCGCTCAAAAAATGGACTCCGCCCGGGCTCAAAGAAAGAATTGGGTCGAACCCTTGCGGGAATGGATTTTGGATATGAAAAAAGCCACGCAATTGGTTTCAAGTGACAATTTTTTTGAAATTCGTGATTATTTCAAAAAAATTGGAACGAACTCGCAATTGCGTGATAAGTCCGTCTCCATCTCATTTTGCCCACCCACCGAATTCGCTTGCGCCCGCAGGGCGGATTTCAAATTCTCGCCACCATGCGCGCCTTCGGCGCGCCCGCATTTTTCGCTCACCCCCGACCAAGTTTCATTTTGTGACTCTACCGGGAATCGCACCCGGATTTAGTGCTTGAAAAGCACTCGTCCTAACTGTTAGACGATAGAGCCGATATAAATACTATAACATTTTCTTTTTTGAAATACAAAAGTTGTTGAACTTAATCCATTATTAGTGTATAATACACGAATGGGTTCAAATATACACTTAAAAAGTAAAGCTATCGCTTTGCGAAAAAATGGAGAGAGCTACAACAATATAAGAAAAATCCTAGGTATTAGATCAAAAGGAACTATCAGCCACTGGTTTAAAAACCTATTATTATCAAAAAAATCTTTAGAACTCTTGGAAAGCAATAACAGACTTGCCCATACAAGGGGTTTATTTATTGCAAATAAAAACAGGAAAATGAGGATCGATACCGAGAACAAAAAGGCATACACAGAAGGACAGAGTTCTATAAAATCAATATCAAAAAACGAACTCTTGCTTATCGGGGCGGTCTTGTACTGGGGAGAAGGCTCAAAATCGGAAAAAGGTCAGGTGTCCCTTTGTCTTAGCAATTCTGATCCACTTATGGTATCAGTTTATATGAAATTCATTAGAAATGTATTGAAAGTCAGAGAAGAAAAAATAAGGGCTGGTATCCATATATATCCATCAATATCTCCATATGAGGCAAGAAAATTCTGGTCAAAAACAACGAAGTTGCCAGAGGATAGATTTTATATAGTTACACAAATTAGCAGAGCAAGTAAAAACAAAAGACCGTTTAATACACTTCCCTATGGGACCGTTGCTATAAAGATTAACAGCCGTCAACAATTTTATAAGGTGAAAGGTATGATAAAAGGAATAACTTTAAAAATGAACCATAAACCTTAAGTCTAAAATCAATTGTTTGAAATCATTTGTGGCTACAAATGATTTCAACTTATAGCAAGTTATAGCAAGAACCGTTCTGCTCTGTAGAAAACCTACACTGGCACAACAGTTGTATTGTGCGTAAGCATCTTGAGCATCAATTCTCTTGATTGAGAACGGAAAGTCTTGCTGAAAACTCTAGCGCCGAGATTTCTCTTCAACATACTCATGACTGTTTCCACATGCCAGCGGACACCATAGCGTTTCTTGGGAAAATGCTCGTACATTCTCCTGCGATTTTCTGCCTTTGGCACTCTTCCCTCGCGATAGGCTCTGCAGGGAATGATGGTCTTGATATTCTTTTCTTTCGCAACGATATGGTTTAATTCCTTGTCATAGCCTGCATCAGCGATGATTGTCTTTGGCTGAAATGAATTAAGCGTATGTTTCAGCAATCGTTCAAAGTATGGCATGTCAGTTGAAGGACCCAAGGTGATGAAACCTCCCGTAATGAGCATATTTTTCGGTATGGTTGAAACTGAAAGCTTTGGATATTTCTTGCGCCATCTAGTCGGTTTGTCTGGAAGCCCGCTACTCTTTCTGTCTTTAAAATATGAACTAGCATGTTCAGTGTCAAAGCCGGTTGAATCAAACAGAGCGATGCTTCTTTTTTCCTTTGTTTCTTTAAAATATATTTTCGTTAAGGAACGCAGAAGCGAAAAGCTTTTCGTTAAATATAAGTGTTTGCACGAATATTTTGAAAAGGTATACTGTTCCTGTAAGGAAAAATCCCCGGTAGGGTTTAGTTTTTAGTAACTTGTGACCACATTACTAATGCACGCGAAGCGTTCAAAGACCCCAAGAGAGTGCCTCAAAATTTATATAAAATGAAGTATTTGACAAGTAAATACAATTCAAGGTATTATATAAACATGGCTAAAAAATTCCAAACAAATTCCCAACAAAACCAGCAGAATACTATAAAAAACCGCAATAAGACGGGCTGATTTTTGCTATCAAATTATATTTAAAAATAAAGATACACTATTAGCCCCAAACGGGGCTTTTTTTAACTAAAAAATTTATGAACACCAAAATAATCAACAAAATAGAAACCATAACTCTTTCCGAAGTAAGGAAAATTGCCATGCTTGCGATGCTGCCCATGTCAGAAATTCGTATTGCAAAATTGCACCTACAATTATCATCAGTTTTACATTACATGTCTAAAATAAAAAAATTAAATACTGACAACATTCATAAAACTTCACAGGTAACAAAATTGGAAAATGTATTTCGTGAAGACGAGGTTAATGAGGCAAGGATGTTTACCCAGTTACAGGCCTTAGCAAATGCAAAACGAGTTCATGAAGGATATTTTGTTGTTAACGCCATAATCAAATGAAACAGAAACTTTTAGACAAATCAATAAAAGAATTACATAAAGGACTTAAGTCTAGGGAGTTTAGCTGTGTGGATTTAATACATGAATGTTATGAAAATATCGAGCGTCTGGAGCCGACACTTAATTCATTTATCACAATGGTTGATAAAAAATTAGCGCTCAAAAAAGCACAAGAGAAAGATGCCACAATAACCAACGCCACTTCTTTGCTTCATGGTGTTCCTTTTGTGCTTAAAGATGCATATATATCAGAAGATATCAAAACCACAGGTGCATCTAATGTATTGGGTAATTTTATACCACCTTACAATGCGACAGTATACAAGAAACTTTTAGATGCTGGCGCAATTCTTGTAGGCAAGATGAACATGGATGCATGGGGTCATGGAAGTACTTCCGAAAATACTGACTTTGGTCCAGTTAAAAATCCTTGGGATATTACACGTGTGGCTGGCGGATCAAGTGGTGGTCCGGCAGTTGCGCTCTCTACGCGTATGGCAGTTTTTGCCATCGGTGAAGATACGGGAGGTTCTATACGTAATCCTTCAGCATGGTGTAATGTGACGGGGTTAAAAGTTACGTACGGTCGTGTGTCGAGATATGGTTGTATCGCTTATGCTTCATCTTTTGATTCAGTAGGACCTATGGCAAAGACTGTGGAAGATTGTGCGATAGTGTTAGAAACAATCTCAGGCAAAGAAAAAGCTCTGAAGTATCTCGTCGGACAAGTGCAATACAAATCGGAGGGGAAAACTGATGCGAATAGCGTAATAAATCTAATAAAGCAGATATTGTCGAATAAATAAAGTTTTATAAACTAAGCCAAATAGCATCTCCTTTGATACCTTTAACTAAAGACAAGACATGTTTACCAAAAATTAATTTTCAATGATATAATCCTACTGAATATGTTTAAGGATAGAAAAGAAGCGGGACAGTTGCTGGCGGAACGATTAATCCAATATCGCGGGACGGATGCCGTTGTCTACGCGCTACCGAGAGGGGGAGTAACGCTTGGCTTTGAAATAGCGCGATTCTTGCGCGCGCCTCTTGATTTGGTTATTGCCAGAAAAATCGGATATCCGAATAATCCTGAATACGCCATTGGCGCCGTCACCGAGGAAGGTGAACCGCTTTACAGCGAAAGAGAGCGGCCAATGCTTGACCCGTCATGGCTGGAGGCAGAAATGAAAAAAGAGCGGGAGGAGGCGAAACGGCGCAGAAAAACATATTTAAAAAATCAAGAACGGCGCTCGGCGAAAAATAAAATTGCGATTGTTGTAGACGACGGAGTTGCCACAGGACTTACTTTGCGTTCCGCGCTTCGTTCTTTGCGCAGGGAAGAGCCAAAAGAGCTGGTGGTAGCGGTTCCGGTCGCTCCGCACGAGCTTTTAGAAATTTTTCAGGCAGAAGCGGATAGAGTGATTGTTCTAAAAGATGAGCGAGAATATCTCGGTGCGGTCGGAGCCTATTACCAAAACTTTCCGCAGGTATCGGACGAAGAGGTGATTGAACTGCTGAAGCAGGCCACGATTTAAAATATTTGCATTTGACCCTGTTTTTTTCAGAGTAATAATAAAATGGAGGGTTCGCCTAATGGCATGGCACTGGTTTCGTCCAGTCATACGACCGGACGCCCCGTCGAATGACGGGGCGAAAACAAATTTATGTATTACGTTTATTTTTTGTTTTTAAATAATAAAGATATTTATAAGGGCTCTTGTTTAGATTTAAAAATTCGTTTAACGGAACATCAATTGGGAAAGGTTAATTCAACGAGAAACTATCGACCAGTCAAACTCATAGGACATGAAGGGTATACACTCAAAAGCGATGCTCAGAGAAGGGAAAGATTTTTAAAAACTACTGAAGGGCGTAGATTGCTCAACCAACAATATCGAGATATAATCAAGCGGCTTTCTGGAAGGGTCGCATAGTGGTCTAGTGCGCCAGTTTCGAAAACTGGTAAGGGGTTCGTCCTCTTCGTGGGTTCAAATCCCACCCCTTCCGCAAAACAATGTCCTGTACCCTCCGCTTTAGCGTGGGATTGGAAAAGTTGATTTTTTTTGCTACGATACAATAAAAAATTTTAGGGCGACAGAAAGGAGAATAAGCCCCGAAACGGTTCCAAGAACAATAGGAAGATTTTTTGGAATATTTTTTGTCGCCAAGGCATTGGCGACTGTTGCAGTCAGCATATCAGAAGTTATTTCTTCCAGAATATCTGTATTTGCCGGCAAAATTTGCAAAGATGATTTTGTCTGAGTTCGCGCAATGGCAGATATTTTTTTATCGTCAGATTTTTTATTTATGTTTTTTTTAGCAACAGAAGCAGCGGTGGCGACAAGATTTATTTCTTTATTTGGTAAAATAATATTTGAGCCGTTTTGTGTTTCAGATTTTGGAACCGATTGCATAATCGCGTTCCAAGGTTTAAAAAGCGCGGCCGGGATCGCATAACTTATCGCCCAAATTTGATTTTGCGGAGTTTCTGACGAAGAAAGCACCGCGCCATCCGACGTCTGTTGCAAGCCGAGGTAATTACTTGGCGTAAAGCCGTTCTTTGTCCACGACGCGGAGAGGGAATTCATCGCTTGCATCGTCCAACTGGTGGAATAAATTGAACCCCAGCTACCATTATTATTTTGTCCATTTGCGAGATAATTAGCCGCCTTTAGGAGAGAATCCGCGACGCCGGCAACTGTTTCGAACGGTTTAAGCGCCTGAACCGCGGCCGCGGTAATGTCTGTGCTTTCTTCCCACGAGCCGTCGGTGTTTTGTTTTGCAATCAGGAAAGCGATATCTTTGGTGATAATATCATCGCCTGCGCCATAACCGGAATTTTTAAGCGGGATGAGGGCAAAAATGTCGTCGTTTACGAGATTCGCGTCGCCGAATTGCGAACCGTCAAAACTGTTTATGATAGCGTTTATATAATTTACACCGCTGAATGAATAAGGATTTTGCCCGAGCGCCAGAAGCGCCATCGCCCGTCTTTCATTGTCGGTTAAAATTGTACTTAAAGTATTGTGAGCATTAAAATAAGCAAGCAATTTGTCTTTTGAGCTGTCATTTACGCCAAAAGCTCCAAAGGCGATTGCCACCCAGTCTGTGTACAAATCGGCTCCTCCAAATGACCCGTCCGCATTCTGCAGGTTTTTTAGATAAGCCATTGCGTTTGAAACGTTAAAAATTGGCTGTATATATCCTCCGCCACCTCCGCCACTATTCGGAGGCGCTGAAACATTCACCACATAAGTGGGAAAATAAAAATCTTCGGCAATGCCAAGCGTGTATGTGTTTACTCCAGTAATGGTGATGCTTACGTTCCCTTGAGCGTCAACAGGGTGAGTGGAAACAACCGTAGGATTGAACGGGTCGGCTGGATTGGGCAAAGTTACGCCAACGGAGACGCCGGTTAGAGGATTCCAAGTATTGTCTGTATAAATATATTTTTCCGATGTTGCGTTTAAGGACCCGCCGGTAGTAATACTGTTGGTGCTCAGAACAACGCGGTGCGACGCGCCGAAATAAATTCCAACCGTTTCTCCGCCGGAAAGGATGGTGGCGTCAATGCCGGAAAAAGGGGTCAAACTGCCGACGGCATATTGCCAGTTGTCGCACAATTCTGAACCACCGTTCGGCAGGATGCATTTCAAGTAAAAAGAACCGAATGAATCGTAATATTGCAAATTAGAAATGGAAAAATCACCACTGCCGTCGTCGATATTTTTGAGTACGGCCAAAACGCTTCTCGCGTTTATAGTGTGCGCCGCATTGTTTGAATCATTGATGGAAACAGTGCCGGCGCTCGGCAAAGAAACGGATCCGTTGTAAAGAACCGAATCTCCGTTTCGAATGATGAATGTTATGACTGGAATAGGTACGGGATCTGGAGGAGTTTCGATTGGTGGAATAATTTCTGAAGGTGGAATAGGTAGATCTTCGGCATGGACTAATGTTAGAAAACCTCCAAAAATAAACACTGCCAGAAAAACGAAACCGAATTTGAATATTTTTTTCATACTTTTATTCTAATTTCCACTCTACGATGTCTCCATCTTTGAGCTTGTGGGAAGAAACGCCGACGGTCGCCTCTTTTCCGTTAATGTAATAAAGCAAGTTTTTCCCGTTGCCGGAATGCAACGTTCCAATGTCCGTTACAAAAAATCCAAGCCCCGGATAATTTTTTCCGGAAAATTCCATCGTGCCCGCATTTTTTGCCTGCAATAGGGCATTGTACAAAAAGGTGTCCGCGGGTACCGATAAGTCCGCCTTTATTTTTCCAGCTAAAATGGTAACAGATTGGCTCTTTTTATATTCTGTGCTTTTTAAGGATAGGTCATTTTTTGTGGCGGCAAAGGGGGTAACAGAAAAAACCAAGAGGAAAATAGCGAAAAAAATAGCGATGAGAATATATAATTTTTTATGGAATTTAGACATAAAAAAATCCTGCTGAGCAGAATTTTGGGTCCTTCAAATTAAAGATGCAAAGAAGGGTTATCCTGCTCGGGATTACTAAAATAATTGGTATTCGGACTTGTTCCTTGACGTAACGTCGCGGACTTACCGTAGCGGCACTGTACTGGAATCTCCGCCTGAACAAATTCATTCGGGCAGGTTACCAGTTTCCCCAATCATTTTTTAAAATTGTAAAAATAACTTTCTCGAACTCTTTTCTTTTATTTTATTCTATTTACAACAGCTGTCAATTTTTATTGTGGATAACTCTATTTCGCATGCAGATAAAGATATATATCTTCCAGCGCGCGAACCGCGTCGCCGGCGGCAATATTGTTTTGATGATATAACACATTGGTGCAGTCGCCAGCCGCCCAAATTCCATTTGTGTCCGTTTTTTGCGTCCAGGCGTCTATTTTTATTCGGCCGTATTCATCAAGCGGAACGATATCTTTTGCAAAGTCGGTGTTTGGAATTTGGCCTATTTCCACAAAAATTCCCGAAACCTTCAGCTCCGTTTCTTTGCCTGTAATCTTGTCCTTATAAACTATTCCTTCCACAAATTTATCGCCCCTTACTTCCAAAATATCCACATTTTTTATCGCCTTCATCTTTTGGTTTTTTAGAACTTTCTCCATGGTAATCTCATCGGCGCGAAAAGTGTCGCTTCTGTGCAAAAGCGTGACCGATTTACAATAGGCGAGTAATTGAGCTGCCGATTCAAACCCGGCGTTGCCTCCGCCTATCACTGCCACATCCATCCCGGAAAATAGAGGTCCATCGCAGGAAGCGCAATAAGTCAGTCCTTTATGTTCAAGCTTGTCCGCATTTTTGGCAATGAGTTTTCTCCGGCCGCCGCCGCTGGTTATTAAAATTGTTTTAGTTAAAAACTCTTCACCTGATTCGGTTTTCACAGAAAATACAGGGCCTAAAGCGCTGTCGAGCGCTTTAGGCCCTGTTATGCTAACTACTTTCTCGCCTTCTTTTACTTCCAGGGTTTGTCCCGCTCCTCCATTAGCTAACACATGTTTTTTAAAATTCTCCGCCAGTTCATTGCCGGAAAGGGAAGTTGTTCCAATCCAGTTGTAAATCTGTTCGGAAACGACAGACTGCCCGCCCCATTCAGCCGTGATAAAAAGCGTTTGGAGTCTTTTACGGGAGGCGTAAACAGCCGCCGCCGCCCCAGCCGGCCCGCCTCCGACTATTATTAAATCGTAAATCATATTTACATTATACACTAGGCGTCAAACTTTAGTTTTTTAGTAACTTTAGTTTTTTTTACGTCTCAAAAATGCTGGAACAGCGCTCCAGTCATCTGTGTCATCATCTATAATGATATCTTTTATGGTTTCTATTTTCTTATCTCCTTTCTTTATAAATTCATTGCTAGTGCTCATATTTCCGCCCTTCATACTGCTGATAGTGCTACTTATTTCTTTTTTGGCCATGGCCGCATTTTCTTCTTTTAAGAGTGTTTGGCTTCCAGCGGATCCTCCACTGAACAGACTTTTGCGAGGCATATCCGCCGGAAAATTGGTGGCGATAACTGTAACTTTCAATTCTCCTTTTTTTAATTTTTCGTCGCGGATAGTGCCAAAAATAACTTTAGCATCCTTGTCTATTGACTCGGTGATTATTTTGGCGGCTTCCTGGATTTCGTGAATGGTCACATCGTCTCCGCCGGAAATGGCAAAGAGCACTCCTTTGGCGCCATGAATTGAAATCTCAAGCAGGGGAGAATTAATAGCTCCCAACGCCGCTTTTTCAGCGCGTTTTTCACCTGAGGCAATACCGATTCCCATTAAGGCGCTTCCAGCCTCTTTCATCACAGCTTTGATGTCTGCAAAGTCAACGTTTATTATACCCGGAGTAGTGATGAGGTCTGAAATACCTTCCACTGCTTGGCGTAAGACATTGTCGCAACTAGCGAAAGCATCTTTAAAATTGGTGTTCTTATCAGCCAATTGGAGCAACTTATCATTTGGAATGATGATAATCGCATCAACTTCTTTTGATAATTCTTCAATTCCTTTCTCCGCGATTTTCATTCGTTGATTGCCTTCAAAGAAAAAAGGCTTGGTAGTGACAACCACAGTTAATATGCCTTGCTCTTTGGCGGCGCGAGCTATAATCGGAGCCGCTCCTGTGCCGGTGCCTCCGCCCATTCCACAAGCGATAAAGATCATGTCCGCTCCCTTGATGACATCCTGGATTTCCGACTTAGTTTCTTCAGCTGCTTTCTTTCCAATTTCCGGATCCATCCCGGCGCCAAGACCGTTAGTCAAATTTTTTCCAAGATGAATTTTTTTCTCCGCCAAAGAATGGTGCAAATCCTGCGTATCCGTGTTCATGGCAATAAAAGAAACCCCTCTGACTTTAGAATTTATCATATGATTAACGGCATTCTTGCCAGATCCCCCTATCCCGATAACCATAATGCGAGCGAAACTTTGGATTGCTTGGTTTATTTTTGGCATATGTTTATTTATTAATGATTTAACTTGTATAAAAGCATACTACCACTGAAGAAAAAAAAAGCAAATCTTGGATTAGGTTCTAGGGACTAGGTTCTAGCTTCTAGTATTTTTAACTAGCACCTAGTTACTAGAAACTAGAACCTAACCTTACGGCATCAGCTGTTTTACGCTTGATTTTATTGTGTTTTTTAAGTCTTTGAACAAGCTTTTTAATGAGCCTTTGGGATAATCGCTGCCGTTTCTGCCGGACACAACAAGTCCCAAAGCGATAAACCAGGATGAATCTCGAAGTTTAGTTTTTAAATTGCCAAAAATTTCCGTGGTTGCGATACAAGCCGGCAGTTTGAGTGCGTATTTCGAGAGCTCTTCCAGTCCCACGGTATTTGCTCCTCCGCCGGCAAACACTATACCCGCCGGCAAAAGTTCTGACCTCTTTATTTTCTTCAAGTGATTGTCTATCAGTTCTAAAATGTCAGAGAGGCGCGCTTCAATAATTTCATCCAATTTTTTTCTTGAAAAATCTTCGGTGATATTTCCCTGTTTGAAACGTTCCGCTTGCTCGAGCGGGATTTTGAATCCCAATGCGATATCGTTTGTAATATCCGTTCCACCAATGGAAAAAGTATGAATTGAAATCGGTAGTCCATTTTCAAAAACAGCCAATGATGTTGTTTGATGCCCAATGGCGACCAAGCCGACACCCGCAATTTTTTGTTTTTCAGATAAGACAACTTGGCCAATGGCTATAGAGGAAGCAATGATATCTATAGTTTCCACTCCCGCTTGGGCTATCACTCCTATTAAATCCTCTAAATGTTGCATAGAATAAGTAACAATTAAGGCTTTTGCTTCAAGCTTATTTCCGCGCATACCCTCCAATCTGCCTAATACTTCCTTGCCATCCAGTCTAAAAGAAATAGGAAATATTTGAACAACTTTTTTATTATTTAAATTTAAATTATCTTCACAATCTTGCAATGCTTTATTTATGTCCAAATTAGTCACTTCGCCGTCCGCTTTGGAGATAATGGCTGAACCAGAACTTATTTCTCCGCGCAAACTTATGCCTCCGACTGAAGTAAACGCGCGTTTTATTTTTAGGCCGGAAGATTTTTCAGCCATTGACACAGCATTTTTTACTGAAACTAGAAGAGGAACAGAATCAACAACGTATCCACGCCGCACGCCAAACGTTTCACTTTCGCCGACACCAATAATTTTAGGATTTTTTTCTCCTTTGAAGAATTCTCCCACCACGACTCTGGTCATCGAAGAGCCCACGTCTATTCCGATAGAAATATTTCTGATCATCCCAGTACTAAAATTTTAAATTCTAATACTTACTATTATATCACTTACTCAAAAATTTAGTACGGGACAAGTACTTTTTTTCTGCTTTTTCCATCTTTCTACCATGCGTCATGCCTTTCAAATGAAGCATGCCGTGGATAACTAAAAAACCCAGATGTTGGCTAAAAGTTTCTTTTAAACTCCTAGCTTCCTTTTTTATAACATTCGAACATAGCATGATTTCACCCTCATTTTTACGCAGAGCAAAAGACAGGATATTGGTCGCTTTGTCTTTTCCCCTGTGTTTTTTATTTATTTCTCTGGACTTTTTTTCCGAGACGTAGGCAATGGACAACGAGTATGGTTTGCCTAAAATATCGTTTTTTAATTTTTCAAAACGCATATTTTACTTTGTTGCCATTCTGCCGAGTTTTTTCAATTGCTCTATTTCTTTTCGGCGAGCCATTCTTTTCAAGGCGCTATTTTTTACCTTCAGTTTGGATTCTTTTCGGATATTATAACGAGACCCTTTAACTTTGCGGATAATACCCGACTCTTGAATTCGGCGCGAAAAACGGCGCAAAACACTAGAATTATTTTCATTTGGATTTTTCCTCACTTCTATTACGGTGTTTGCCATATCGTTTCAGACTATCACATAATTGACTCCTTTGTCAAAAAAAGATAAGATAATTAAATTATGCAACAGGTGGGAGATTACATAACTAAAGAAAAAAGGAAAGCGTTGGAAATTGAATTAAAAGATTTAAAAGGACCAAAAAGAAAAGAAATTTTAGCTTCTTTAGAATATGCCAAATCACTTGGCGACTTGTCCGAGAATGCGGAATATCACCAAACTCGCGAAGACCAAGGCAAGTTGGAAGAACGCATCGCCAAAATAGAGCGAATTTTACAGTCTTCACAAACTGTTTCCGGAAGTGGCGGTGATGTGATCGAAGTTGGTTCTAATGTTGTCGTGCAAAAAGAAGGCGAAAAAGAGAAAAAAAATTATATTATCGTCGGATCTGAAGAAGCAGACATGGCGGCTGGAAAAATCTCTAATAAATCTCCTTTCGGTGAAGCTCTTTTTGGTAAAAAAAAGGGGAAGAGTGTTTCGTTTATGACTCCAGGTGGAATGGTCCATTATAAAATAATCAGCGTATCTTAATCACCGCCACAGCGGGATAAAATGTCTTCAATTGATGAAATTAGAGATGTCAGAATAAAAAAACTCGCGCTCTTAAGAGAAAAGGGCGTAAATCCGTATCCGGCAGATTCGCATAGGGAAATTTCCTTAAAAGAAGCGATAGAGAATTTTACTAATTTAGAGAGATCAAAAAAGATAAAATGGATTGCCGGCAGAATCATGTCCATTCGCGGACAAGGCGCGATTGTATTTCTCACTTTAAATGATGGCACCGGCACTTTTCAAGTTTTACTCAAAAAAGATGTTTTAGGCGAAGATAAATTTAATTTCTTTAATGAAATCGTAGATATTGGTGACTTCGTAGAAACACAGGGCACTTTTTTTACCACAAAAAGGGGAGAGAAGACGCTCGAAGCGAAAGATTGGCGGATGCTTTCCAAAAGTTTGCGTCCGTTGCCCGAAAAGTGGCACGGTTTGCAGGATGTGGAAGAAAGATTTCGTAAACGCTATCTGGATATTTTAATGAATCCGGAAATCAAAGATATTCTCCTTAAAAAAACAAAATTTTGGGATACAACGCGGAACTTTATGAAAGACCACGGATTTTTGGAGGTAGAGACTCCTAGTTTGGAAATCACCACTGGCGGAGCCGAAGCTACGCCGTTCAAGACTTTCAACGAAGATTTCAAACTTCCGCTTTATTTGCGCATTTCCGTCGGTGAACTTTGGCAGAAGCGCTTGATGGCGGCGGGTTTTGACAAAACTTTTGAAATAGGCCGGATTTACAGGAATGAAGGTGCGGACGCCAATCATTTGCAGGAATTTACCAATATGGAGTTTTACTGGGCTTACGCAAATTATAAAGACGGAATGCAACTGGCGGAAGAACTTTATAAAAAAATAGCCCAAGACGTTTTTAGCACTACAAAGTTTGAAACCCGCGGGCATAAATTCGATTTAGAAGGCAAATGGAAAATTATTGATTATCGCGAAACAGTGAAAAAAGAAACAGGGATTGATATTCTCGATACCACTTACGATGCGGTAAAAAAGAAATTGGATAAATTAAAAATCGTTTATGACGGCAATACCATGGAACGGTTGGTGGATACTCTTTGGAAACATTGTCGCAAGCAAATCACTGGTCCGGTGTTTTTGACCGGCCATCCAAAACTTGTTTCTCCACTGTCCAAAGCGAAGCCGGAAAACAGCGAACTAACTGAAAGATTCCAGATTATTATCGCCGGAAGCGAAGTGGGGAACGGATATTCTGAACTGAATGATCCAATTAATCAGGCGGAGCGTTTTGCGGATCAGCAAAAATTAATCGAAGGAGGGGACAGAGAAGCGATGATGCCGGACGATGAATTCGTTGAAATGCTCGAATACGGCATGCCACCGACTTGCGGTTTTGGCTTTGGAGAAATGCTGTTCGCTTTTTTGGCCGACAAGCCGATTCGCGAAACTCAAATGTTTCCGCTGATGAAGCCAAAATAAGTTTGCTTAATTTTTCTTACCATCTTGAACATATGTAAAAGATAGTAAGAAATAAAAAATCTAGCCTAAAAATAAGAAAACCTCGGAAGCCGAGGCTTTCGAGGCGTTTCAATAAGAAATTGGCTGCACGGGCAGGATTCGAACCTACAACTAAGCGGTTAGCGGCCGCCTACTCTACCTGAACACAATATTGCTACTGTTGTCCGTTTTTTGAGTTACCGTGCAACAGAAAGGACAATTTGAGGCGGGGCGCCCCCTTTCACCCAATAGGGTGTTCTCCGTAGAGCATAAAGGGCGCCCCGCCCCGTGAACACCGTGAAATGTAAAACAAATAGGCACAAAAGTGGCATAATATACAAAAACGAGGGTCTGTTTTGACCATTCTGTCCTTGCTACATA
>CAYHGI010000019.1:0-15065 GCA_964356285.1 uncultured Candidatus Saccharibacteria bacterium | reverse complement strand
AGCACGTTCTATGAGCTCCAAACCATACCACCATTCCAAACCACCTTGCACGGCTGTGCCAGTGCCGGGCATATGCGCAGGGTCGAAACCATCGACGTCGATTGTTATATAAATATATTTTGTTTTAATAGATTCCAAAATTTCATCTATGCTTGGAATTTTTTTACCATTACCCCATTCAAAAACTTTTATGTTATTTTTTGGTTCATTAAAAAACTTGTATTCATCTTTGTAGTAGGTACGGACACCAACCTCCACAATATTATACCCGAGTTTGTTCGCATTACGCATTACACAGGAATGCGCCAAGTTAGTAGGATTTTTTTCATTGTAATCAGAATCATTTTCACGCAAGTCGCAATGCGCGTCTATATCCAGTATTGTCACATCTTTTGGATTTACCCTTTTTCCAAGGGCCTGTAAAAGCCCGAGCGACACTGAATGTTCTCCACCGATCAACAAGATAAATTTGTTCTTATCTAAGATTTCTTCACACTCAAAGGTAATCTTGCTGAGAGCCTTTTCGGGTGAAAGCAAATTAATGTTACCAAGGTTTTTCTGTCCTATCCTTATCTTATCTGTGAGTTGTATTTTATATGTGCGATCAAAAAGCTCAAGTTTTGAGTCAAGCATTTTGATGATAGCTTTTGGACCATTTTTTGTTCCTTTCATACTTGAAACCGTTCTTTCATAAGGGACACCAATAATAACCACGTCTGCGTCGTTTATTTCCTTTACATTTATGATTGAATCTATCATTTCAGAAGTATATCAAATCTAGGCACAAAAAAACACTTTGAATTTATTCTAAATTTTCTTTTATGTTATAATAGTAGTATGGATAAGAAGTCAAAAATCTTGGTGGTGATTTTTATCGCGATGATGTTGGTTTCTGTTTTCTTTACTTATAAACGATCTTTCCTTGATCATAATTTTTCAATTATTCAAGAAGAAACAACTGGAGAGGATCAATAATTTATGTCAAACTGGTTTCTTTTAGCGTTAATAGCGCCAATTCTCTGGAGTATAGTTAATCATATTGATAAGCACATTCTATCTAAGTATTTAGAAGGAAGGGGGGTAGGTGCAATATTGATTTTTTCTTCCCTCTCCTCGATAATTGTGTTGCCATTCCTGGCTATCTTTTATCACTCAGAAATATTTAGTATTTCTTTTACAGATTTTTTCGCTTTATTTATTATCGGTCTTTTGAGCGCATCAGGTTTTTATTTTTATTTAAAGGCAATGGAGGTAGAGGAGGCTTCAGTGATAATCCCTCTATTTCAATTTGATCCTGTTTTTGGCTACCTTCTAGGCTATTTTATTTTAAGAGAATCCCTTACTGTACACCAAATTTTATCTTCGGTACTAGTTTTAGTAGGCATTATATTGCTTTCTGTTGAAGTTGATATTGGTAATAAGTTTAAATTGAAGAAAAAAGCTTTAGTTTTAGTAGCCATTTCTTCTTTCTTATTTGCTTTAAACGGTGTTTTGTTTAAAAAATTTGCTTTGGTGAATACTTTTTGGGTTTCAATTTTTTGGCAATATGTGGGATTAACTGCTTTTGGAATTTTGGTTTTAATTTTTTATAAAAAATTTAGGCAAGATTTTATCATGATGGTTACTACACCAAGATTGAGAATCTTATCGCTTAATGTAATAAGTGAGATTTTATATATTATTGGCGGCTTGGCAAATAATTTTGCATTACTGATTGCGCCAGTAGCACTTGTATTTGTGGTGAATAGTTTTCAACCACTTTTCGTCTTTATCGCAGGTGTTTTATTCACAATATTTGTTCCAAAGTTCTCATCAGAAAAAATATCCCGAGGTCATTTTTTTCATAGATTAGTTTCTATTATTATTATACTAATGGGTAGTTATTTGTTATACTTATCGTCAAGTTAATTTTATGGAACAACTTTGCCCATGGGAATCTGCTCAATATTTTATTTATTCAAGTAATGTACCTACTCTCTTTTTCTATTCCCACACTCCAGCAATAGTTGTCGCTTTATTTGCAGGCCTTTTTGTATTTTACAAAAGCGGCAAATCTAAAATTGGGGCTTCTCTTCTTGCTATCAGTATCTTGTTTTCCTTATGGTCTATATTTGATTTGATAATATGGGCCACCAACCGTCCCGATGTTGTACTCTTCTATTGGTCCCTTCAAATATTATTAGAGCCGTTAATATACCTCCTATGTTTCTACTTGGTGTACCTTTTCATCAAGAACAAAGATTTGGATTTCAGATGGAAGCTTGGGGGGATCTTATTCTATCTGCCGGTAGTGATACTCTTACCAACTTCTCAAAATCTAATCGGCGTATACGTGGATTATTGTAACGCAGTAGAGGGCTTCATTGCCCAGTATTTCACTTACATTCTAGAAGCGATGTTCATCTTACTTATTTTATTTCTGACTATTCTAGAGTATAGAAAAATCGCTCAAGCGGCCAGAAGAAAAGAAATTGTGTTCTTTTCTTTGGGAATCATGGTGTTTCTGGCGGCTTTTTCTTCTGGCAATATAATTGGGAGTTTTACGGAAAACTGGAATTTAGCACAAGCAGGTCTGATAGGTATGCCTATATTTATCGGATTTCTGGCTTATTTGGTTGTTCGTTTTCACACTTTCAACATTAAACTCTTTGCCACACAAGCACTGGTATGGGGTCTTTCAATACTGATCGGCTCTCAGTTTTTTTTCATCAGAAATCCGATCAATCGGATTTTAAACGGCTTTACTCTTGTCGCAGCAATAATCTTCGGATATTTTCTCATTAAATCCGTTAAAAAAGAAATTGAACAAAAAGAACAGTTGGCAAGTCTGAATATCAGTTTGCAAAACCTCATCAAGCAAAGAGAAAGTCTGGTGCACTTGGTTACCCACAAAGTCAAAGGCTCTTTTACCCGCATCAAAGTCATTTTTGCCGGGATGTTGGACGGCACTTTTGGCGATATCTCTCCGGAGATAAAAAAGAGAGCCGAGCAGGGGCTGGAATTTAACAATGCCGGTGTGCAAACGGCTGATTTGGTTTTGAATGTGGCCAATATGCAAAACGGCCTTATCAAATACGACATGAAAGTACTTGACTTTAAAGATATAATTCTTAAAACTTTTGCGGAGAAAAAAATTCAGGCGGAAGCGAAAGGGTTGGTGATGGAAAGCATTATTCACGCTGATAAAAACGACATATACAATGTTGTGGGTGATGCTTTCTGGCTCAAGGAAACCGTTAGTAATTTAATTGACAATTCCATTAAATACACCAGAACGGGAAAGATAACCGTCGGACTGGAGGATGGCGGTGGAAAGATTAAATTTTATATCAAAGATACAGGCATCGGCATCACCAACGAAGATAAAAAGAGATTATTTACTGAAGGCGGGCGAGGACAAGATGCAGTCAAAGTGAACGTAGACAGCACAGGTTATGGTCTCTACTCGGTAAAATTGATTGTAGAAGCGCATAAAGGCAAAGTCTGGGCAGAATCGGAAGGCGAAGGCAAAGGTTCGGCTTTCTATGTAGAAATGGACGCAACACCCAAAAGCTAAAGGCTCTTGTTAGTGTTTAATCTGTCGAGATATCTCTGAAGAATGAGGGCGGCAATAAACTTGAAATAAATGCTAAAAAATGATATGTTTACAACATGGACATTGTGACCTTATCTAGAAGTAAATACATGGAAATTTTAGATACTCAAGAAAAACTTCGGGACGATTTGACTCATTTGCAAAAAATAGTTTCTTATATTGCTCAAGATGAAGTAAGTCCTATATATATGGCAAAACTTTCTAAAATAGAAAAAGGGCTTTCCGCCGGTAAGGGTATCCGATTTAAAAATAAAAGCGAAGTCAAAAAATTTTTCCGCTCTCTTTGATTATGGAAAATAAGAAAATGAATTTCGTCTTTTCTATAGAATTTAAAAAAATTCTTGAGAAAATGGCAAGGAAAGATAAATCAGGGCTAAAGAAAATAGAAGATCAAGTATATAAAATAATCTCCAATCCGCTTGTTGGCAAACCTTTGCGCAATATTATGAAAAATTACCGCCGAATTCATATCGGCTCATTTGTTTTAGTTTATAAAATAGAAAACGAAAAAATCACCTTCGCAGATTATGATCATCATGACCGTATATACAAGAAATATCATTCTAACTAAAAAAACAATTTCTACTGAAATTACAGCGTTTTTTTGTTATTAACCTTGTCTAAATATCTCTGCAAAATAAGCGCGGCGGCGGAAGCATCTATCCGACCTCTTTTTATTTGCTTCACTTTGCTATGTGCCTGTGAAGAGTTTGATTCAGATTTTCTATTCGGAGACTTGCGCGCTTCTGCTGATGTCAGAAATTCTTTTTGTTTATGAATCGGCAGTTTAAAATTTTCTTTTAATTCTAAAACAAAGACTTCAATGCGGGCTGATAACGCATTTAATTTTCCGGAAAAGTCCACCGATTCCCCTATTACAACTTCATTTATTTTTTCTTTATTTATAATTTCACCTAATCTTTTAAAAGTGTCGGCGTTATTTAAAATAATTTCTTTCGGAAAAGCCAAACTCCCGTTTTCATCCGAAACGGCTAGCCCAATTCTTTTTGTTCCGTAATCAATGCCTAAAAATTTCATCTGGCGGAGGGCAGAGGAGTCGAACCTCTAAGGGATTGCTCCCGATAGTTTTCAAGACTATTGCCATACCATTAGGCGAGCCCTCCTTTCAAGTATCAGTTTAGTATATCTTTTTTTGTCCCTTTTTCAAATCTATCTTCGAGCTAACTTGTTCTTTAAAATAGTAAAGTTGGTTATTTTGGCTTAAAAAACAACGGCGCCGATTTTCAGTCGGCGCTTGTCGCGTTTGCCAGCAGGAGTTACCTCCTAGCTAGCGATGAGGGGTTGCCTTTCTTTCAACCCCGAAGCTCTTCCTGACTTCCTCCACTAGACGTGGGGTAACTCTGAAAGAGCCATAGTTTCGTTTCACCCACCGGGTACTCCCGGCAGGATTGGTTTGAACAGAGCGGTTTTCCGCTCTGGATTTTTTCGCGGGGGTCATCTTCATGACAGTTCCCGGTGTTGGAGGTTGATCTTCCTGACCAACCCACCGAGCGTCTTCGTAACGCTCTTTTGTCGCTCGATGGCCTCGCATGCCCAGTCCCCGATTTTTGTGCGAACCATGCCCGGAGGAAGCCCCACATGTCGTCGCAACAGAACCAAAATGCCCACCCGGCATGAGAGCATTTGCTGATACAGGAAACGGGAGAAAACTCCCATTTCCAAACCCAAATAACTAAGAACAGTTTTCATACGATTTTATTATACACCCTATTGAATAAACTGTCAATCATGCTTTGATTCAATCGCAAGAGTATAATTAAGAAATGGAAAGGTTGGAATGGTCTGCTTTGGAATATGAGGAAAAAGAACGAAGTGCCGATTGGTTCTGGGCGCTCGGGATTATTGTCGTAACCAGTTCAGTTGCTTCAGCCATTTACGGCAATTATTTTTTTGCCGCCCTTCTTTTTTTAAGCGGCTTATTGTTGGGATTCTTCGCAGTCAAAAAACCGGAAATAGTTTTTTACCAACTGAACAATAGAGGACTGAAAGTAAGAACTCATTTATACCCTTACGAAAATATAAAATCTTTCTGGGTGCAGATAGATTTAACTGGAGAAACAAAATTGAAGTCTATCCTTTTTATAAAATCGGAAAGGGCCTTTATGCCAATCCTTGCAATCCCGATAGAAGACACGGTGGCTTCCGATATTCGCTCCGTAATGCTTTCAAAAAATGTAGCGGAAGAAGAAATGAGGGAGCACGCGTCTCTAAAAATAATGGAGTTGCTGGGCTTTTAATCCCGACGCTCGTGGTCGGGACCCCGACTTTACGTCGGGGTCCTAAACTGCTAATCTGAAAGAATTGCCCCCGTCGTCCAATGGATAGGACGCGACTTTGCGGAAGTTGAAATGTAGGTTCGATTCCTACTGGGGGCACAAGCACGAAAAGCAGATGAAAAGTTTCATCTGCGAGTGCTTGTGCCGACCGCAGCGATGTTTTGCAAGCTTGCAAAACCGCGAGGGGTGGGCTGCGAAAATTTCGAGCGACGGCGAGAAATTATTTGTAACCACAAAAATGAAATGGGAAATTCTATGAACAAAAAACAAATCTTTCTCTGGTCTCTGTATGACTTTGCAAACTCTATGGAATGGAACTTATTGCAACTATCCTTTATACCCTCTCCAACTACGCCTACATGGTCTGTTTCTGTTATTTCACACCAATGCTCAATGATTTATCGACGAACGAAAATCGATCACGCGTGTCGGGAATTGGGCAAGGCGCAAATTCTTTTGGCCAAGTCATAGGAGTCCTTGTCACTCTCCCTTTTGTAAACGGTCTGACACTATTCGGTGATCCGGGCAGAGTTCAAGCTTTGTTCCCTGCGACTATCCTCTTCGGGTTATTAGCGCTACCAATGCTTGTGTTCTACAAAGACAACCAGAACGTCAACTTGAATACTGATCAGCCTAGAAACTCAAATAATTTTATCTCGCTGTTTAAAGAAGTATTTGGTTATAGACCTTTAGCCCTTCTTTTGATAGCCTACTTCTTGTTCAATGACGCCATGCTGACATTTGCTAACAATTTTCCCTTGTATCTTGAAATCGTGTATAAAGCGAGCGATACCACGAAGTCCATTTTAACCGCAAGCATCCTTATACTTGCCGCCGTCGGCGCAGTTGTTTTCGGCAAGATTGCCGATAAGAAAGGAAACCTGAAGACGTTAAAGATCGTCCTTTTTACTTGGTGTTTCATTTTCCTTGCAATGACAACAGTCACAAATTTTAAAGTCTCTATCCCAATATTTCTATTCGCCGGAATATTATTCGGCCCTGTGTGGGGTATAAGTAGGGCGTTAGTAGGTGAACTCACTCCCCTCCACCTCACAGCATCTTCTTTTAGTTATTATGTTATCGCCGAGAGATTCGCTACTTTTGTCGGTCCAGCTTTGTGGAGCCTCGCTCTTGTGACTATGGGTGAAAGAGTCCGTGGGTATCAAGCAGGACTATTTTCCCTTATGATACTCTTGGTGATTAGTTTTTTTGTGCTGAAGAAAATAAAAATAGATAAACAATTGGTTTCTAACATGACAATCTAATACTCTTAAGTAGAATACCCACAAACATTGAAATGTTAGATTACGGGCACTATTGACTTTTGTAGTCTAAAATGTTATAATAGAGATATGTTAAACAAGATAATCAAATTATGTCAAATAACTCTTATGGGAACTATATTGTTTAGTTCTGCTTTCTTCGTCAGCTATGCGTACAGTCCATATGTCTCTACAGGTAGCGCGACAGCCATTACTAGCAGTAGCGCCACCCTAAACGGTTCGATCAATGCGGATAATATGCCGACAAGCGTTTGGTTTGAGTACGGCACCGACAGTAGTTTAAAAAATTCTCTTTCAGTAAACGCTTATCGCTATAGCTCCGGATACAGTGGCAATATAGTCGCCAACATCGGTGGACTTTACCAAAATACAACTTATTATTTCCGAGCCGTCGCCCAAAATGGAGATGGGAGAGTCTACGGAAATATTTATTCATTTGCCACCAATTATAATTATCCGGTGATAAACGATATTTACGCAGTGAACACTCCCCTAGTCTTGACTGCCATAACAGAGTCGGCAAGTTTTATAGAGAACACAAGTGTTCAGTTGAATTCTTTGATTTACAACGAAGCAAGCAATCCCTCCAAGGCTTGGTTTGAATGGGGAACAACTGTGAATTTGGGCAATAAAACAGAAATGGTATCGATCGGAACCTTCCCGTCCGTTAGGCATGCAAATATAATGACCGGACTTTCGTCCGGAACAACATACTATTTCCGCGCGGTTGCGGAAAATTCCACTTGGAGAAATAATGGTTCCGTTTTGAGTTTTGTGACAAGCGGCGCAAAGCTCAACGTAGGCGCAAAAACATCTGCGGTAACCAGTACTGACATAATAACCACAAACACTCCAACAATAAAAACGGACCCAGCGCAAGCTTCTCTGGCAGCCAACGTTCTTGGGTCTGATTCTTTCCTGCCAGTCAATGTTTTCGGATGGCTTCTTTTGATTATCTTTATACTGGTTCTGATAATTCTAAGCAAGCATCTTTATCACAAGTTTTCAGACAAAAAAGGAGAAGGCTTGGCGGAAAAGATGTAAAAATCCATTTAGCGCATCCACATATGAACAAAGAAAGTATGCTAAAGTGATACCTATGCAAGAAAAAGAGGAATACTCATATCCGATGCGAATAAATAAATATCTGGCTCTTAAAAAAATCTCCACTCGCAGAGGTGCGGATGAGTTAGTAAAGGAAAAAAAAGTATTTATCAATGGCAGGCTGGCTGTACTTGGCAGTAAGGTGTTGGAAAAAGATATTATAGAAGTAAAGGGCGCAAAGAAAAAAGAATACAAATATTTTGCCTACAATAAACCAATTGGCATAGAAACAGATTCACCCAAAGAAGACCTCTTCCCCTTAGGCAGACTCGACAAGGCTTCCCACGGTCTCATGATTCTGACCAATGATGGCCGGATCACTGACCAACTTCTTAATCCAAAATATTTTCACGAAAAAGAATATCTAGTAAAGACTAAAGAAAAACTTCGCAACAATTTCAAGCAAAAAATGGAGGCGGGGGTAGACATCGAAGGTTATCTGACGAAAAAGTGTAAAGTGCAAATCATAAATGACTTTAGCTTCAGAGTCATCTTAACCGAGGGCAAGAAACATCAGATTCGCCGAATGTGCGCCAATCTTTTCCAAGAAGTCGCCGATTTGAAACGCGAAAGAATCATGAATATAAAACTGGGAAATCTAGCTCAAGGCGCTATGCGTGAGATAAAAGGCGAGGAATTGGAAATATTTCTTAAATCTCTAGGACTTTAGCCATTGTTGACTAAATAAAATTTAGTAGTAATCTCGTATTAGATATAGGTCATTGATAATATTGTTTGTTATGGCGTTCTTTAGGGGCCTTTTGGACTTCTAAAGAACGCTGTAACATCAAAACCTACACCGTTCATCAGGCATCTCGGGACAACCTTCCATTTCGGAGGATCCAGACATGCAGAGTTAGAAAAGAAAGATTGACCATGCAAGACATGCTCAAACACCTCAACCTCACGGCAGAGCAATTTCTTAATGTCGTGTGGCAGTTCATAACTATCCTGCTCGGCAAAGATGGACCCCAATGGTGGGAAGATTTCAAGAAATTCTTACGTAGGGAACTTATGACCTTCCACCATGACGACACCTTCAACATGGGTCTTTGTAGTGGAATGTATGCACCGCGAATCATATCTTACGCAACCGAAATGGGGCCGGGGCAAATTGAAACAAACCTCGTGAGGCGTGAATTGCGAATGGGAACACCCACAGAATTAATTGCATATGTGGGTTTTGTTAAGAGAGATGTAAGTGTGATGATCCTTACCACTTACGGCCCAAGAAATATTCCCTGTGCTGTGGTGTTCACAAGAAAAGGATCCGTTGTTCAATTTCGAATTATTCACAACCAAGAAACTGCTATCTGGCACTCAGGCTGTGAATTTCTGGTTTTTGATACAACATCTGCAAGGGAAAAATTTGAACGTACTCGGCAATAACCGAGTAAACAGGAGGAAGCTCCTAATCATTTTAACCAAAGCCGGCGACCGAAAGGGCCGGCTTTAAACTTGCCATAAAAGAGTCCGAACTACCGTAATTACAATTGTACTAATATCCGCTATAGCGTATATATGCACAACAATTAAATTCTAAGCAAGGACTACCCTTGCTCATGCATTTTCTTGATTCTCTGGGAGAAAAACTTTAGAATATATCTTATGTACGAATATCTGGCTGGTATTGTGATTATGTTCATAGTTTGGACTTTCTTTTTTATTATGCGAAAGGATCTTCGCAAAGTCATGGTGTGGAGTGGTATTTTTTATGTAATTATCTTAACAATTGGATTCTTTGCGCATTCACTAATTTCTAATGACCCGCTTCGAGCCATTACGCCTGGTTATTGGGCGCCTCAAACCTTATTTAATCTAGGTCAAATAACTGGCGGTTATGCAATAGAGGATGTTTTATTTATGTTTTTTGCCGGAGGCATAGCTACGGCGCTTTATGAATTTTTCTTTCATAAAAAAATTGTTATTCGGCCAGTAAAAAAATTAAAAAGAAAGCATGCTCTTCTGTTTGGAATTTTGGTCACCTTAATATTGCACCAAGTTTTTTATTTTAATGATATGTACTTGCTTATATACTTTAATTTCTTTGGGGCACTGGCAATACTCTGGCAGAGGAGAGATTTGATCATCCACTCGCTTGTCGGAGGACTATTTTTTCTTTGTGTGTATATTCTAGGATTTTTGCTTCTAATTCAAATATATCCGAATCTTGTCCAAGACATATATCGACTTCACCTTACGAGCGGAATTATATTACTGGGAATTCCCCTAGAAGAATATCTTTACGCGATAACTTTCGGCATGCTCTGGGCGCCTATTTATGAATACGAACACCGCTATAAGGATAAATAACAATTTCTCCAAGTAAATGAACAATGTATTTGTTTTTTTGTTGACAAAGTAGGTGCCTTTGTGCTATACTCATAAGACAAAGTAGGTGCGAGAAGAGTAATATAGAGTCGATTTCTTAAGTTTATCTATTTGTAATTAATAATTTTAGCTAAAAAAATCAATGACTGGTACTATAAAAAGACTCACTGATAAAGGTTTCGGTTTTATTACCGGAGAAGGTCTGCAGAAGGATTTATTCTTTCACAGCAATTCTTTGGTAGGCGTAACTTTTGATGAGCTCAAAGAAGGCGATGCTGTTTCTTTTGAAACGGCAGAATCTCCAAAGGGATTGAATGCGGTGAATGTTCAACGCGCATAAAACCTTAAAACAAAAAACCACCTCTGACTTTTAGTTGGGGTGGTTTTTTGTTTGGTGATTTATTTATTCTGAGCCCATTCTTTTAACTCCTCGTAACTCGCCTCTCCGCAAATCCATTTATTTGTTTTCAAATTATAGAAAAAAGGCACGCCGCCACAGAAATCTTTATCCAATTCAAGCAGGCGTTTTTCATTTTCTTTGTTATGCCAAACTTCCAGACTCTCTACCTTGATTCCTTTTTCTTTTTCTAATCTAGAAACGAGTGCGTGCATATTCACGCAGTGCGGGCATTCGGTTCCATAGAATTCTAGTAAATGTGACATATGAGAAATGATAGCATGAAGTTTTGTGTTTTAGAAAGCCTTGCGCAGGAGATTAGAAAATAAAAATAGTACTCTATTTATTATTTTCTTGATCGACGAGCAGTTCGCTGGCAAAGCTTTGCCTGATAGATTGCTTTATAAAATATAAAACTTTGTGCTATTTCGTTATTCTAGCGAGACGAGATTTCTTCCTGGCAGCATTGTTCTTTTTGATGACATTCTTCTGCGCCGCTTTGTCTATTACAGCAAAAGCCAAAGAAAGCATTTTGCTAGCTTCTTTTTTGTCCGTTTTGGCAAGTTTTTCAATCTTCTTTATGATCTCTTTCATTGCGCGTTTGCGACTATCATTAAAACCCTTCTTGCGCAGAGAGCCCCTCATTGCTTTTTTGGCTGATTTTGTTATTGGCATAAATTTAACTTAACAGAAAAATCTTGAAAGTGCAACCCCTCCTGGCCTCCCCTTGTCAGGGGAGGAAAAATTTATACCCACTGATAAGGGGGATTAAGGGGGTTGAATTTTATGATATGATTAACAGATGATCGGTAGCATAAAAGGGAAAATAATATTAAAAAAGGAAAAATATTTGGTAGTTGAAACATCTGGAGTCGGTTATAAAGTAAATGTATCTCCGGATACATTGTCTAAACTTGCCCCTCGCAAAAGCTCGGGACAAAATGACACTGAAGTGTCATTTTGGATTCATACCCATGTGCGCGAAGATGCACTCGATCTATATGGATTTTTAGACCATAGAGAATTAGAATTTTTTGAAATGCTTATCAGTGTATCCGGCATCGGACCAAAAGGGGCTCTTTCAATTTTAGGAATCACTTCGATTGAAACACTAAGAAAGGCCATAAGTACGGGCGATACATCGTATCTGACAAAAGTTTCCGGCATTGGCAAGAAAACCGCTGAAAAAATAATTATCGAGCTCCGAGACAAAATAGGCGAAGAAAAGGAGGGTAGCTCTCTGCAAGGAGAATTAGACGCACTGGAAGCATTAAAATCTCTGGGTTACTCTCAAAATGAAGCTCGTGAAGCATTAAAGAAAGTGCCGGCTGAAATAGACACGAACTCAAAAATCCGCGAGGCGCTAAAAATACTTGCAAGTAAATGATACGAAACTGCTAATGTAACGAATTATACGAATGGCTACGAATAATAAGGTAAGTGAAAAAGTTTTATATCCTGAATTATCTTATCAAATTACTGGAATACTATTTAGTGTACACAACGAATTAGGTCCATATGCAAGAGAAAAACAATACGGTGACTTGATAGAAGATAAATTAAAAGAATTAAAATTTATTTACCGAAGGGAAATGACTGTTGGAGACAGCGGTAATATCTTAGATTTTGTTGTGGAAAATAAAATAATACTGGAACTAAAAGCAGTAAGAATTCTGAGCAGAGAACACTACAGACAAATACAAAATTATTTACAGCAAACCAAGCTGGACTTAGGTTTATTGGTTAATTTTAGAAATAAATACATAAAACCATCCAGAATTATTCGTATCAATTCGTAAATTAGTATTATTCGTTAATTCGTATGTTTATCTAAAAAATGCCAGAGTTACCAGAAGTAGAAAACTTGCGCCGAGGATTGGAAAAAATGATTATCGGTCAAAAAATACTCGAAGTCAAAGTAAGTAAACCGAAACTGGTGTCGGGAAAAGGAACTGTCCGCGCGGCCTCAAAGAAGAAACAGGAAGAATTTGTTAAGGGTCTTGTTGGAGAAAAATTTTTTGCCGTAGCAAGGAGGGCAAAGAATCTTATTTTCCGATTAAGCAATGACAAAATAGTTCTAGCTCACATGAAAATGACCGGGCAATTTGTATATAAGATATCACGTGGCAAAAAGAAAGTAATGGGTGGTCATCCGATAGAAATATCAGAAAGCACGCTACCCAATAAGCACACTCACGTGATTTTTAGATTGGAACACGGAATACTGTATTATAACGATACCAGAATGTTTGGTTATCTCCTCTACCATCCGAATACGAAGGCGTTTGAGAAGGAAAACCATTTCACCGACCTCGGCAAGGAACCGCTTGTAAGAGACTTTACGATAAAATACTTCGAGGATGCCCTGCGCAAAAAGAAAAGCAAGATAAAAGCATTGCTCATGAAACAGAACATCGTTACCGGAATTGGAAATATATATGCTGACGAAAGCTTATTTGAGTCAGGGATCAATCCTCGCCGAAATGCATCCAGTCTAAAACCAAAAGAGGTAAAAAAACTTCATGAAAAAATAATAAATATCATGAAAAGAGCCATCAAAGCAGGCGGCTCTTCTGTAGCCATCTATCGCCTCCTGGACGAATCTAGGGGTAATTATGCCAGAGAACACAAAGTTTACGGCAAAGCAGGAAAAAACTGTCCCAACTGCAAAAGACCATTACAGAAGATCTTAATTCAGAGCCGGACGACAATTTTTTGTCCCAGGTGCCAGAAGTAAAAAAGGGAAACTGAAATATAAAGTTTGAAAAGCCTTTTTTACAAAACTCCAAAAAGCACAATCCCGAGAGCTACAGAGACATTCAGAGACTCTTTCTTGCCACGCATAGGAATTTCGGCTATGACATCGCACCTTTCGAGGATATTTTTAGGAATACCCGTAACTTCCGTACCCACCAGAAAAGCGTTCTTATTTTTTAGCCTTACTTTTTTATAATCTATCGATTTGTCATCCTGCTCAATAGCTACAAGGTAAAATCCTTGCTTCTTTAGCTTAGCTAAAAGTGGCGCGATGGTTTTAGTATATTCCCACGGGACAAATTCTTCCGCTCCAAGAGCGGACTTAGCAAGGTCTTTGCGTTTTCTGCCAAACCTATCCAAGGGCGTCGGGGTGTAACCAGTCAAATAAATCTTATTGATCCCAGCCGCATCGGTCGTCCGAAACATCGCGCCGACATTTTCGACACTCCGGATATTGTGCAGTATTAAAATATTGTCTCTAGTATGTTTCATTAAAAAAGTCTTTTCTGGACATCTTCCTGCCTCTTTTCTTTTGATGGACGCATTGCCTCTCTTTCTTTATTATCATCAAAACCACCCGAAACAACCTTTTGCAAAGCTGCTGGCAGTTTTTTGAAAGTCTCTTCAAATATTCTCATCATTTCGTTCCCTCTAAGAGCAGCGGCCGGATGAAGCATGGGCATTATAAAATATTCGCCTGCCTTAAAAAGTTTGCCTTGATCTCGGGTTATTTTCGCGACCGGAAGAAAATAATTCATGGAAAACCTGCCGAGAGGAATAATTATTTTGGGGCTGATGATATCTATCTGTCGAGCAAGATACGGCTTATAGGCCTCGATTTCTTCTGGTAAGGGATCTCGATTTTCTGGAGGTCGACGTTTAACAATATTAGTAATGTATACCTCTTTTTCTTGCCAACCTAAATTTCTAATATTCAAGCGCAGAAGCTGTCCAGCCCGACCAACAAAAGGTCGTCTTTGCTGATCTTCATTAAAACCCGGAGCCTCTCCGATAAAAAGCACATCGCAGTTTGGATCGCCTTCCCCAAAGACAAGATTTGATCCTAAAAGCGGCAAACGTTTATCACTTTCCACTTCCAGTTTAAGTTTTTCCAACTCGGCAATCTTATCCATAAAGAAAAAATCTACTCGCTGGAATAGTCCAGTTCAAAAACATTGTTGTAGGCTTTGACTACAATATTATAGGCGAATGCGGAACTTATTATCGTAAATATTAAAAAATATACCAAAGTTTTATTAAGGCTGTGCATATTTGTAGTATAACATTTATTTTGTGCGCCC
>CAYHGI010000018.1:0-16118 GCA_964356285.1 uncultured Candidatus Saccharibacteria bacterium | reverse complement strand
CAGTAAAACATCGCTTCGCACCCAGCTTGACAGTGATCCGGCATTTCCGCTGGCTGGAGGCGCGGTAGTGGAATAATTATGTCTGAAAAAAATAAAAACAAAAAAGAAAGCAAAAAAGAAAATGACTTGATGGAAAAAATAGTCTCGCTTTGCAAAAGGCGGGGGTTTGTTTATCCAAGCTCCGAAATTTATGGCGGTTTTGCCGGGGTGTATGATTTTGGACCGATAGGAGTGGAGTTGGAAAATAACTTAAAAAATCACTGGTGGAAATGGATGGTACACAAGCGGTTGGACGTTGTCGGCCTAGACTCTAGTATCTTTATGAGTCCGCAGATTTGGGAGGCTTCTGGTCATACCAAGGGTTTTTCCGATCCCATGGCTGAATGCAAAGAGTGCCATACCCGTATTAGAGTAGACAAAGTTTTAGGTGATTTGGGAGTGAAGGCTGATGAAAAAATATCGGAGGAAGAAATCAACAAACTTTTTGACTTACATAAATCTAAAATAAAATGTCCCAATTGCAAAAAACAAAATTTTACCAAAGTAAAGAAATTTAATTTGCTGGTGCAGTCCAATCTTGGAGATTTTACTGAATCTAATTCATCCCCATCCTATCTGCGCGGGGAAACCTGCCAAGGCATTTATGTGAATTTTAAAAATGTGATTGATTCTTCGCACCAGAAGTTGCCTTTTGGCATTGCCCAAATAGGCAAAGCTTTTAGAAATGAAATTTCTCCACGCCAGTTTTTATTCCGAACCAGAGAATTCGATCAGATGGAGATGCAATATTTTACTAGACCCCAGGATGAAATGAAGGAGTATGAAAAGTTGAGGGAATACAGGTGGAAAGCAATTTTGAGTTTGGGTTTGAAAACAGAAAACCTGCGCTGGAGAAAACATGATAACCTTGTTTTTTATGCCAAAGAAGCGTACGACATAGAATACAATTTCCCATGGGGTTTTGATGAGATGGAAGGTATTCATGCCCGTGGTAACTATGATTTAACCCAGCATTCAAAGGGTTCCGGAAAAGAATTGACTTATCAAGATGGAGAGACGAATAAAAAATTTATTCCACACATCATTGAGTCTTCAGGAGGCGTGGGAAGACTGTTTTTCGCTGTATTAAGCGATGCTTATACCGAAGATGAAATGGGGGGAGAAAAAAGAGTTTATTTGAAATTAAAACCAAACATTGCTCCAATTAAAGCTGCGGTTTTTCCCTTGTTAAAAAACAAACCAGAACTTGTTAAAAAAGCGAAAGAGGTTTTCGAAATGTTGAATGAAGAAATTCAGCCGATTGATTTTGATGACAATGGCAATATCGGCAAGCGTTACCGCCGTCAGGACGAAATCGGCACACCTTTTTGCATAGTGATTGATTTTGATACTTTGAATGATAATACTGTGACCATCCGTGACCGCGATACGGGCAAACAAGAGAGAATAAAAATAACGGGATTAGCTAATTTTATTAAAAACAAATTAGATTAAAATATATATGGAGGTAAAGAATTTTCAAAACAAAATAACAGAATTTGTTTTTGCGTGGGATAATAAAAGAAATGTTACTCCGAATGAACAGCTTACTTTTAGTCATGTAGTGGAAGAAGTAGGAGAACTTGCGAGAGAATATGTAAACAAAGAATTACGTAAGGAAAGGTTCAGTGAAGAAGAATTGAACAATGCCATAGGAGATGCTGTTATGCAGTTGATAGAACTTGCTTCGTTACGTAATTTAGATGTAGAAAATCTTATCTTAAAAATAATTAATGAAGAACAGGATGATCTTAAAAAGTAGATTGTTTTGAATTTTCTTCATGATTTTACTATAATAATGCTATAGCATATTAATAGCCAATATTGATTTCAATAAATATGGGACAGTTAGAGAAAGAATCAAAAAAAAGAACTCGCAAGGCTAATCTCCAAAAAGTTATATTATCTACAGTTTTCGCTATGGGAGGACTCAGTATTGCCTTAATAGCTCCCAAGATGACAAAAATTTTTAATAAATTAGAGCCGGAATTCATGAAAAGCAAATTTCGTAATTATTCCTTCAATCGTTCACTGGAAAGACTTAGAAAGAATGAACTAATTTTTTGGGAAAAAACAAATAAAGGAAATTTTGCGCACTTAACATCAAAGGGCGAAGCAAAATTGCGACAATTGGAGATGAATGATTACAAAATAAAAAAACCCAAACGATGGGACGGAAAGTGGCGGATTTTGTCTTTTGATATAAGAGAAGAGAGAAAAAGTTTAAGAAATAAAATTCGACATACTCTGAGACAGATAGGTTTTATCCGTTTACAAGATAGCGTATGGATTTATCCTTATGATTGTGAAGATTTAATAATGTTGCTAAAAGTCGATTTCAAAGTAGGCAAGGACTTAATTTATATAATTGCGGATAGCATTGAGAATGACAAGAATCTTCGAAAGAAATTTGGTTTATGAGCTTAATTAGGTCTAAACTATAATTATGCTATAGCACAAGAATAGTAAATAAATTTTAATTGTATTATTTGTATTAAGTATGGTTTTTATGATATATTCTATTTATGCAAAAGGGGATTGATTATATTGGCGTTGGCGTTTCATATTACTGCCATGACGGGAAAGGCAAATATTTGATGAACAAACGGGGCATAAATTGCCGCGATGAGCACGGCTGTTGGGATTTTGGCGGAGGTGGAATCGATTTTGGAAAAACAGTCGAAGAAACTCTGAGGAATGAAGTACATGAAGAGTATCGCGCAGAAAACATCGAATATTTTTTTCTAGGGTTCAATGATAATTTTCGCGAACAGAACGGGAAAAAAGTTCACTGGATACAATTTCACTACTTAGTTAAGGTTGATCCGAAAGAAATAAAAAATGGCGAACCGCATAAGTTTGATGAAATTGGATGGTTCAGTTTAAATAATTTACCAAAGCCGCTTCATTCAATGACTTTGAAAGAATTAGCAATATATAGAGATAAACTGCCGTTTAATTCTTAACAACATGAAATTCTCAAAAAAAGTTTTAAAAAACGGCTTGCGGGTAATTACTATACCGATGAAGGATAACCCAACGGTGACGGTTTTGGTTTTGGTAGAAGCCGGATCCAAGTATGAAACAAAAAGAGTGAATGGCATTTCGCACTTTTTAGAGCATATGTGTTTCAAGGGTACCACTAAACGTCCCAAGGCGGTGGATATTTCTAAAGAATTAGACGCTCTCGGGAGCCAGTACAACGCTTTTACCGCCCAGGAATACACTGGCTACTACGCCAAATCCGACGCCAAGCATTTCAAACAGATTTTCGATATCGTCTCGGACATATATTTAAACTCCACTTTTCCGGAAAAAGAAATGGAGAAGGAGAAAGGAGTGATTATCGAGGAAATAAATATGTACGAAGATATGCCGCACAAACATGTGCAGGATCTCATGATGAAGCTTTTGTACGGAGACCAGCCGGCCGGGTGGAACATCGCCGGCGAGAAAGTAAATATCTTGAATATGAAACGCGATGATTTCATTGCCTATAAAGCCAAGCATTACCTACCGGAAGCGATGGTCTTGATTGTCGCCGGGCAGGTGACCGAAAAAGAAGTTATGAATGAAGCTAATAAAATTTTTGCCGGAGTTCCGCGCGGAGAGAAAGGTGCCAAAATAAAAACGCAAGAAAAGCAAAAAAAACCCGAGGCGCTGATTCATTTTAAACAGACTGATCAAACGCATTTTGTTGTGGGTGTGCGGACTTATGATTTATTTAGCAAGAAAAATGCGGTTTTGTCCGTACTGGCAGGAATTTTAGGCGGAGGAATGAGTTCTCGGCTTTTTGTGAAGCTTCGGGAGGAAATGGGTGTCGGCTATTATGTTAGGAGTTACAATGATGTTTTTACCGATCACGGATTTTTGCAGATTTCCGCCGGGGTGGATAATAAAAGAATTGAGGAAGTATTACAGGCGGTCTTGGAGGAATGCAAAAAATTGAAAAAAGAAAAAGTCAGCGAGGCAGAATTAAATAAGGTGAAAGAATGTTTAATAGGAAATATGAAACTGTCTCTGGAATCGACTGATGATATAGCCAATTTCTACGGCGGACAAGAACTCTTGAAACGCGAAATTCGCGGAGCCGAACAAAAAGCTCAAGAAATACGCAAAGTTACAGCTAGTCAAATCCAAACTCTAGCCGAAAATATTTTTAAAAACACTAAGCTTAATCTAGCGCTCATCGGACCCTTTAAAGAAAAAGCCAAGTTTTTGAAAGTGCTAAAATTTTAATCTTTTGCTGTGGACTTTTTTTGTGTTATTATATTTCTATGTTCGAAAAAAGCGCCACCACTTCTATCTCTATAACTACTGACACAATAGTCCGAGCTGTTCTCGTTCTTCTATGCGTTTTTTTGTTGTGGTTTTTACGAGACTTGGCTCTGATAATGGTAACCGCGATAGTGATTGCCTCTTTTGTTGAATCATCAGTTCCTTATTTCCAAAGAGTACGAATTAATAGAGTGTTAGGCATAGTTATTATATATGTTATATCGCTTCTTACCCTGGCCGGAGCATTTTATCTTTTTGCTCCGCTTTTAATAACTGAAGTTTATAATTTTTCCACATTTATCTCAACTTATATACCAGGTGTTTCTTTCTTGAACTATTTCCAAAATGAAGCATTCTCGGGCGCCAAGGACATTGTGAGCTCCCTAGGAAGCAGTTTTTCACTGGCCACCTTATTTTCAGTCTCTAAAGCTTTTGTCTTGAATCTTTCAGGAGGATTTTTCCGAACGCTTGCTGTCGCTTTCGGAAGCGTTTTTAATTTTATATTAATTATTCTTATTTCTTTTTATCTTTCAATTCAAGAAAGGGGAATAGAAAATTTTCTTCGACTTATTTTCCCGATTCAATATGAAAACTATGTAGTGGACCTTTGGGAGCGCTCTCGTCGCAAAATTGCCTTATGGATGAAAGGGCAGGTGGTCTTGGGTTTAGTGGTGGCGGTTCTCATTTATTTAATCTTGTCGCTCTTGGGCATTGAGTACGCGCTCCTTCTTTCTATCATTGCCGGAGTAATGGAACTTGTGCCTTATGGAATTTTAGTCGCCCTGATTCCCACTTTTACCTTTTCCTATCTTTCTGGAGGAATCTCTAGCGCGCTGATGGTCACTGGGGCCTATTTAATCGTCCATCAATTTGAAGTTTTTCTTTTTGCTCCGCTGATTATTAAAAAAATAGTCGGTCTCTCGCCGATTGTCATCATTCTATCCGCCTTGATTGGTTTCGAACTGGGTGGATTTTGGGGGGTAGTGCTGGCTATTCCTCTGGCAGTTATTGTCATGGAATTTTTGAGTGATATCGAAAAGAGAAAAACTTTAGCTCGAACCAGCAACAAGCAATGACAAGTAAAGAAAAAAAATCTTTCTACATTACGACTACGATTCCTTATGTAAACGCAGATCCCCATATTGGTTTTGCACTGGAGCTTGTGCAGTCGGATGCTATTGCCAGATACCAGCGTCTTCTCGGCAAAGAAGTTTTTTTCAGTACTGGTACGGACGAACATGGACAGAAAATTTGGGAAGCAAGCCAAAAGGAAAGCGAAGAGGTTCAGGCTTATGTAGACCGTTATGCCCAAAAATTCTTGGATTTGAAAATTTTGTTGAATATTTCTAACGACAGATTTATTCGAACCACAGATCCTTTACATATAAAAGCGGCGCAGGAATTATGGCGTCTTTGTGATAAAAAAGACGATATTTATAAAAAGAAGTATAAGGGGCTTTATTGCGTTGGTTGCGAGAAATTTATTACTGAGAGAGATTTGATAAACGGTAAATGTGAATTTCATCCCACCTTGACCCCTGAGATTGTCGAGGAAGAAAATTATTTTTTTAAAATATCAAAGTACAAAGATCAACTGTTAGAGTATTTAAATAAACCGAAATCAATATTCCCAGAGTGGCGACGACAGGAAGCAATTGAATTTGTAAAAGAGAATATGGAAGATTTTTCTGTATCTCGAAATGCCGAGCGATTTTCTTGGGGTGTAGCTGTACCCGGAGATGAAAAACAAGTTATGTATGTCTGGTTTGACGCATTTGTGAATTATATTTCGACGCTGGGCTGGCCTAACCCTCACCCTAGCCCTCTCCCGAAGGGAGAAAGGGAAAATCTTTTCCAAAAATTTTGGGTAGACGGCGAACATATCCAAACTGCCGGCAAAGACATGGTGAAATTCCAGTCCGTTATGTGGCAGGGAATGCTTATGTCTGCGGGACTGCCAACCACAGATACTGTTGTTTATCATGGTTTTATCACCGGCGAGGGTGGCGTTAAAATGTCCAAATCGATAGGCAATGTGATCAATCCAAGCGAGATTGTTAAAGAATACGGCACCGATGCCCTTCGTTATTTTCTTTTGCGCGAGATTTCCACTTTTGAGGACAGCCCGTTTACCATGGAAAGATTTAAGGAAGCGTATAACGCAAATCTGGCAAATGGATTGGGGAATTTGGTGTCACGTGTAATGACAATGGCTAGTACTCATGGAGTGATAGTTTCAGATGGTGAAATAGAAGCAGACAGAGATAATATTCAAGAAGCAGTAGTGAATTATTACGATTCTTTTAATATACAGATGGTTACTGAGTCAATATGGAGTCTGATTAGTCTATTAGATTCTAATATTCAACAAGAACAACCCTTTAAATTAGTTAAAACTTCTCCCCAAAAAGCAAAAGATATAATAAAACATTGCGTAGTAACTTTATTTTATATTTCTAAATATCTTGAGCCAATAATGCCAAATACTGCCGAAATAATCAAAAAATTAATCAAAGAAAATAAAAAGCCAGAAACCCCTTTATTCCCACGCAAAGAATAAAGAAAGACTAATATGCCTAAATACATAGACATACACAGCCATGTGAACTTCACCGCTTTTGATGAGGATAGAGATGAGGTAATAAAACGCGCCTTGGAGAATGATACTTGGATTATAAATGTTGGCACGCAGATAGACACTTCAAGGAAGGCGGTAGAGATAGCGAGCAAGTATGAAGAAGGGGTATACGCGATCGTAGGATTACACCCAATACATACCGGAGCTTCGTATCATGATGAAAAAGAACTCGGAGAGGGCGGGAAAGAATTTACTTCGCGCGGGGAAATTTTTGATAAAGAGGCATATCGGGAAATTTTGAAAGATCCAAAAGCAAATAAAAAAATAGTTGGAATAGGGGAATGCGGATTAGATTATTACAGATGCACACCTGAATCTATAAAGAAACAAAAAGAAAACTTCATTAGCCAAATAAAGCTAGCCAATGAATTTAATAAACCGCTTATGCTTCATATTCGCAACAATCCCGCAGACGACACTTTTGATGCCTATGCTGACGCGCTGGAAATTTTGAAACAGCATTCAAAAGTGAAAGGAAACGTGCATTTTTTCGCTGGAAATTTAGAAATCGCAAAAAGTTTTATTGACTTCGGTTTCACTCTTTCTTTCACCGGAGTTATAACTTTCACTAATGATTATGATGAGGTTATAAGAAATACGCCGCTTAATATGATTATGTCTGAAACGGACTCCCCATATGTTGCGCCTGTTCCATACCGAGGCAAAAGAAATGAGCCATCTTATGTAAAAGAAGTGGTCAAAAAAATCGCCGAGATTAAAAATTTACCGGAAAAAGAAGTAGCCGAGGCTATCATTGTGAACGCCAAGCGAGTGTTTGCTATTTAAGAGGATTTTTGATATTATCTCGGGATGTCGGAAAATGAAGAACAAACATCACCAAAAGAAAACTCAAACTCTAAAGTTTACGAGGTTGGTTATCTTTTGGCGCCTACAATTAAAGAAGAGGATGTCGGAGTCAGTTATGGCAATCTCAAGGAGCTTGTTTCGTCTTTTGGCGGAGAAATTATTTCAAGTGAAATGCCAAAAATGATAGCCCTCGCTTATTCTATGCAAAAAGTTACATCCAATTTACGCAGTAAATTTAACACGGCGTATTTTGGTTGGACGAAATTTATAATGGATTCCCAAAAGGTTTTGGAATTAAAGAAAAATCTTGACCTTGACTCCAACTTCATTCGATTTTTAATGTTAAAAACAGTCAAAGAAAATACCATTGCCGCCAAAAAATTTGTGCGGGGAGAAACCTATCGCAGACCGATCCCAAAAAAGAATCTAGAAAATGCGACAGTTGTCCATATAAATAAAGAAGAAATAGATAAAGAAATAGATGCGCTAGTGGCAACCTAGATTAGTTATAAAGTCGAAAGTTTATAAAGTTAAAAAGTAAAGCCAAAGACCATGTATTTAAACAAAGCGATATTAATAGGAAACCTGACCCGAGATCCAGAATTGAGGTCACTGCCTTCTGGAGTTAAAGTATGTTCTTTTTCTATTGCCACCAACCGCGTTTGGAAAGACAAAACCGGCGCGCGCCAAGAAGCCGCCGATTATCATAACGTGGTAGTGTTCGGACGCCAAGCAGAAACAGTCGCGCAGTATATGAAAAAAGGAAGTTCCATATTAGTGGAAGGCAGGATACAAACAAGAAGCTGGGAAGATAAAACCAGCGGAGAGAAAAAATATCGCACAGAAGTCGTAGCCGACCGCACCCAGTTTGGTCCCAAGGGAAGTGGAGGGGGTGCAGGAGACTCGGTTGCGCCGAAAGCGGGGAATAGCAAGGGCGAGGAAACAGAGAGCATAGAGTATCCAGAAGAAGATATTAATCCGGAAGATATACCATTCTAGTGAAGAACCGATAAGAACTGATAGAGACCGATCAACACCGATTTCATCAGAGCTTATCCGAAATTATCAGAGTAAATCAGTGATTTAACATGAAGCAAGATTATTTTTCAGCAAACAATATCAAATATATAGATTACAAGGATGTGGAAATCCTAAAGAAATTTTTGAATTCCAACGGCAAAATTATGAGCCATAAAAAAACCGGCGTAACCGCAAAAAATCAACGAGCGTTGACCACTGCTATCAAGCACGCCCGATTTTTAGGTCTGCTTCCTTTTGTGGTTAAATAAAATGGTAACAGAGAATTTTGGTAATCAAGGAAAATTACCACAAGAGCTAATAGATTTTGACCATGATCTTGTGGAAGCTATAAATATTCTTACTGTAGTTTTGAAAACCCACGATGCATTTGAAATAAAGATGGCAATTGCCAATGTGGTTGCGTTGCTTGGTAAAAGGCAGATACTTTTTGCTAAAGCTGGACACAAGGATCTACTAACAGGAGATAAAGAAAGAATCTCTGCTCTTAATAAAATTTATGGATCTCTAGATGAGGAGTTGCCAGTCGATCAATCTGTAGTAGATCTAATAGAGTCAATTTTTTCGTAATGGTTCAATAGCTTGGCACCACTTGGCTGGAGTAACATTAAAGCCATAGCTACGGACGTTGGACGTCCGAAAAGGCATGATATAATACCTTGAATGAGAAAAGATCCGCTTATAAATGGTTTTTATTATCATATTTACAACAGAGGGGTAGATAAGAGGGATATTTTCATGAATGATAATGATTTAAAGAGGTTTGTCCTCAGTGTTAAGGAGTTTAACACGATTGAACCTGTAGGTAGTATTAAAGATTTAATGTTACAAAAAAATTCAGACATTGGACGTCCGAATTTGAAGCCGCTTGTGTCTATTGTTTGTTATTGTTTCAATCCAAACCATTTTCACTTTATTTTAAAACAAGAGGTAGACAATGGGATTTCAGAATTTTTTAAACGTTTATTGGGCGGCTATACAAAATATTTTAACTTGATTCATGAAAGAAGTGGATCCTTGTTTCAAGGTAGGTTTAAGTCAAATCTTATAGATGACGATGGATATTTTTTGAAAATTCGTCCTTATGTTCATTTGAATTATTTAATACATAATATTCCAAAAGAAAAAAGACACTTGGTTTTAGCAAGCGAAAAAGAATATGATACAAATAATTTTTCTCTCGTTTCAGAAAAAGAAGCTAAGAATTTGTTAGATTTTTATGGAGGTAATAAAAATTTTAAGAAAGAATGTTCAGATGTTATATCTTGGATTCGAGAAGAAAGGGGACTGGTTTCTCTTTTAGAAGATGATTTTCTTCCATAATTCGGACGTTGGACGTCCGAATTTAGACTCTTTCCACGTATTCTCCAGTTTCTGTATTGATGCTCACAGTGTCGCCTTCGGCGATGAACATCGGGGCATTTAGCGTGGCTCCGTTTTCGAGGGTTATGATTTTCATGCCTCCCTTGGAGGTGTCACCTCGGACGGCTGGTGGGGCCTCTTTTACTTTGAAATTCATTTTAATAGGTAGAGAAAGCTTAATGATCTTTTCCTGGTCATCGTCGTTCGTCCAGACTAGCGCCGTGACGTTGCTGTTGGCTTTTAGAAATTTTACGGCGCTCCCGAGCAATGCTTCATCTAGTTTAAATCTTTTGCTTTTATCGTTCGGGTCGCAGAACCAATATTCCCCTTTATTGTGGTAAAGAAAAGTGATGTCTTTTTTATCCATGTCCGCTTCATTGGCTGATTCGGAAACGTGAAAAGTGGCGTTGATGGTCTTGCCTGAAATCAAAGTTTTTAGTTTTACCTGATTTTGAGGCTTTCGCTGTTGCGTTCGCGCAACATGCGACTCGATGACCTCGCAAGGCTCATCATTGTAAATTATTATTTTTTTCTCCCGAATTTCGCTGTATTCTAATTTTGCCATGCGGATTATACTAGCAGAATTACGCTTCCTCCGCAAATTTCTTTTTTATTTCTTTGAGTATATCATTTGCAACCTTTTTATTTTCTTTTAGGAACGTTCTGGTCGCATCATATCCCACGCCAAGTTTTATTTTCTCTCGACCCCCTCCTTTCTCCTCCCCCTTGGTAAAGGGGAGGCTGGGTAGGGGTGTATAGAAATAAGAATTCCCAGTTTTCTCTATGATTTTGAATCTTTCTCCAAGAGCCATAATTTCTCCTTCTTTTGAGATGCCTTCATTGTAAATAATGTCAAACTCCGTTTGTTTGAACGGGGCGGCGACTTTGTTTTTCACCACCTTAACTCGCGTACGACTCCCGACTGCCTCTTCTCCCTTTTTTATCTGGGCGATTTTTCGAATATCCAGTCTGACAGAGGTGTAAAATTTCAGCGCCTTTCCTCCGGGAGTGGTTTCCGGATTGCCGAACATGACTCCGATCTGCATCCTGATCTGATTTATAAAAATAACTACGGTTTTGGATTTGGCGACTATGGCAGTTAGTTTTCGAAGGGCTTGGGACATCAATCGAGCTTGCTTGCCAACATGATAGGCGCCCATATCGCCCTCGATTTCATCTTTAGGGGTGAGTGCTGCCACTGAATCAACTACAATCACGTCAATCTTGCCCGTGCGCACCAGGGATTCCACTATTTCCAACGCTTGTTCACCGTTGTCTGGTTGGGAAATTAGTAGATTATTTATATTTACTCCTAATTTTTTAGTGTATTCTGGATCCATGGCATGTTCGGCATCTATGTATGCGCAAACCCCGCCCATCTTCTGTGCCTCTGCCACGATGTGGAGGGACAGGGTTGTTTTGCCGGAAGATTCAGGTCCAAATATTTCTATAATTCTACCCCGTGGTATTCCACCGACGCCTAAGGCCATATCCAGACCGATGGAACCAGTCGGGATAACATTTACATCCACTTTCGGCGAATCGCCAAATTTCATAATGGCCCCTTCTCCAAATTTGGCTTGGATTGATTTTAAAGTATCTTCAAGCATCGTTCCACCTATCGTTTTGTCCTCTTTTTTCTCTTTTTTCTTTAGCATTGCATTTTAAGCTTTAGGAATCTAGGCTCTAGACTTTAGCTTTTGGATGGCTAGCGCCTAAGGCCTAGTTGCCTAGGGCCTGATTATTTGATAATTTTTTTCATCAATATATCCGAATTTATCTTCCGCTCTAATGCTGATTATATTATATCCCGGCAGAAGCGCAATTATTTCATTGAAGTTGCCTTTTTGATCCAAGGAAATTTCACGGCCATTCAAGGTCAGTTTTGTCGCGTTTTTTGCATTTCCTTTTATTTCCTGAACGCCATTTGCCATTTTTTCTCCATCAGAAATGTTAACATCTTTTACTTTCACTCCATAAATCAAACTATGAGAACCCCAAAAGGCATAAATCACGATAAAAAGAAAAAAAAGAGAAAGAACGATTATTTGTAATATTTTTTTAGCGTCAGTCCTCATATTACATTTTCGCCAGTTTCTGTTCTTTCAATTTTTTCCAGCACTTCTCTTGGCTTGGCGCCCTCCCCCGGACCGATTACCCCGCGTTCTTCCAGTTTATCCATCAGGCGCGCCGCCCGGGCATACCCCAATTTCAATTTTCTTTGCAAATAAGAAGTTGATGCCTTGCCGGCTTCTATGACGCAAGTTCTTGCTTCTTCGTACATTTCGTCATCATCCTCTAAATCTTCTTCATTTAAACTTTCCCAGCCCAAGGCTGGTCCGCCTTGGGCGGAAAAAATACTTTTATCTGCCGATATCGAGCCGGAACTCAAAGCTATTTCTTCCGAAACTTCATCTTTGTATGCATCCGCCAGATATTTTACGACTTTTTTAACTTCTGTTTCTGAAATAAACGCGCTTTGCAAACGTTCCGGTTGGGCTTCGCCGGAAGAATAAAGCATATCGCCGGCGCCCAAAAGTTTTTCTGCTCCGCCGGCGTCCAGAATGGTGCGCGAGTCCACTTGAGAAGACACTTTCAAGGCAACGCGGGCTGGAATATTCGCCTTGATCAGTCCGGTAATGATATTTACTTCGGGCCGCTGGGTAGAAAGGATAAGATGAATGCCTACCGCTCTGGACATTTGCGCCAATCGAACAATGGCCGCTTCTAATTCTCTTGGATATGTTGACATTATATCTGCTAGTTCATCTATAATAATGACAATGTAAGGCAGACGATCTAGACCACCCCCAACCCCCTCCTTACCAAGGAGGGGAGCTCCCTCTCCTCCTTCTTGAGGAGGAGTGCTCCGACTTCGGTCGGAGCGAGGTGGTTTTTTACCCCATACATTGCTGTGATAAGACTCTATATCTCGCACCGATTCCGTTTCCAATATGTCGTACCGACGATCCATTTCTTTTGCCGCCCATTTTAGGGCTAAAATTGTTTTTTTGGCTTCGGTAATAACGGGAGTGAGCAAGTGCGGGATGTTATTGTAAAGAGTTAGTTCCACTCTTTTTGGATCTATGAGTATAAGTTTTAAATCATCCGGCCCATTTCTATATAGAAGGGAAGTAATCATGGAATGTATTGTTACCGATTTTCCCGAACCAGTTGTTCCGGCGACCAAAATGTGGGGCATTTTTGCCAAATTGCCGAAAATTGCTTTACCAGAAATATTTCGGCCTAGAGCGGTTGTCAGAGGTTTTGTAGAATTTGTGAATTTATCGTCGGAAAGAAGAGTAGCTAGACCAACAATTGATTTTGACCTGTTTGGAATTTCAATCCCGACAAGTGATTTGCCCGGTATCGGCGCTTCTATGCGGATTGGGTGCGCGGCTAGAGAAAGCGCTAAGTCGTTTTGTAAACCGACAATCCGAGATAGTTTCACACCTTCGGCAGGTTTTAACGCATAACGTGTAACCGTTGGTCCGATGGTTATCTCATCCATTTCCACTTCAATACCAAAGTTAGCGAGAGTGCGTTTTATAATATTTGCGTTGGCCTTGATATCGCCAGTATTCGGTTTGCCCTGATCTTCTTCTAACAGCGACAAAGGGGGAGGGACATAAGTGGAAACCAATCCGCCACTTCTTTTTCTGATTGGTATTTCTTCTTCCCTAAACGCTTCTTCTGAAGCGTCGAGCGCATTTTTTATTTTTTCTCCAGTTTCTGCATTTTCTTCTTCCTCCGGCATAGATTTTTCTATTTCCTTTGTTTCATTTTCATTGAGAACAGAAACCGGCGCTTTCTTTTTTTGAATAATAAAGTTCCAAATTCTTATGAAAAGCGATACCAGATCCAATTTCGTATCAAATATGATCAAAATGGAAATTATTAAAAGCGCGCCGAGGAAAATAATGCTTGCATATACATCGAAAAGAGAAACTAGGGGTGTCGATAAAATCTCTCCCAGCAATCCGCCAGAATGCCTGCCCGCCGTGGCGGGTGAACCTGAAGCAATGTCTATCAAACCCAAACCCGAGAGAAGGAATATTGTTGCGCTGACTGCGCTTCTCCATCCGATATTCGGGGTCTGTGATTTTACAAATGAAGAACCTAAAAGAATAAGCAGAGCTGGTAGAAGGATATATCCAAGACCCAAGAGATAAAAAAGTTTTTCATAAATAAATTTGCCTGCGACTCCTGTCATGTCAAAAGCGGACATCAGAAAAAATAAGGCGAAGACAAAAAAAACTATTGCCATGATCCCGTGTTTAGTATTACTTTTCAATCCATAATTTTCTTTTCCATCATCTTTCTTCCTGTTTCCATTTTTTGCCATGCAAGCATTTTAACACGCATTAGGTTCTAGGTGCTAGTTTCTAGTGATTAGTTTTTGAATTTTTTTTCTAGAACCTAGCCCCTAGCTACTAGCACCTAAAAATGCTTGCGTTTTTTGTTGTCCCATACCCCCACACTTATTAAAGGACTTGCAATAAGTGTCGGGGTATATATAATGGACAGATGTTTGCGAAAAGCAAAAATCTAAAAGACAAATACCTCACCCCTCCCCCTCTCCTGTCAGGAGAGGATGGGGAGAGGTTGTCCTATACAAAGACGAATAAGCTAGTAACAGCGCTTTATATGGTTACGGACATATTAAACAGCCAAGAACCAATAAGGAACAAGTTAAGGACATTGGGGATAGAAATCTTATCGGACACAATATCTAAACTAGTTGTTAATCTCGATGACAAGATACAAGAAGTCGTGTCTCTTCTAGACATATCTTCTGCTCTTAATCTTATTTCCGAGATGAATTGCGGAATTCTAAAAAAAGAGTTTCTGGAGTTAAGGAATTCTATGCAGGAAAACATAAATAATAAACCTTTAATGATCGAAGAATTTTTGTCTGAACCCACACTTTCCAGATCTCTTTTGTCTCGCTCTGGTATTTTTATAAAGGACAGAGTTAATCTAAATTCTAAAGGACATACAAGAATTGGTGTCCAAAAGGGAAGTACTTTAATGAAAGCTCTGTCCGATAAAACTCATTTCATGTTTGATAGTAATCATGAGGCAAAGTCTAATGCATTAGGTCTTTCTTCTCGGGCTCAAGATTTTAATATATTAAAGAAACAAAGACGAGATGATATCATCAATATTATAAAACATATTGGTAGAAATGCCACCATAAAGGACATAAGGACAAACATAAATATCGGGATACAGAAATCTCTAGCTTGCAGCGAAAAAACATTACAAAGAGAATTGATTTTAATGGTTAAAAATGGTGTCCTTAATAAAACAGGGGAAAAGCGTTGGAGCCGATATTTTGTTAAATAGCTTTTCCTTCCTCTCCTTTCAGGGGAATGGGGGGGTTATTATATTAACCTCATCCCAGCCCTCTCCAGAAAGGAGAGGGAGAATCTTGCATTTTGTCTAAAAGTATGAAAATATAGGGATATGGAGTTATCCACATAATATCTTGCCCAATCTTGCGGCTATATATTATAATGTTTTCAGTGTTTACAGAAGCGCGTTTTGCGTGTTCTGTGATTCACGAGTTATATTTATTTTCACTTTAAGTTCTCGTTTGCGATTTCGTCGAAAAAATCTCAAGTGATACTGAAGAGAAAATAAATGTCCTTCGAAAACTAAATAGTTTATTTTGTTTTTGAAGTTAAGTAAACATCTGTTCCTTGTTTTTTTATCTGCCACATTATTATTGTTTTTTAATTATTATTTATTGGCGGATAAAAAATAGAGGATAGAAGAAAATTACGCTTTTAGTTTTGTCGAAACTAATTAATGGCGTAGAATCCCGTAGTAGAATTTTTTAGAATTCACTACCGGACAAGAATTAGAAAAATTTATGAGTAATATATTAAATTTAAAAGGAGTGAAGCTTTTTGCCATAGATCGGAAGAGCGTCGTGTAGGGAAAGAGTGTA
>CAYHGI010000017.1:1940-16599 GCA_964356285.1 uncultured Candidatus Saccharibacteria bacterium | reverse complement strand
TTTTTTCATATCTTTAGCATACATCAATCGTTCTAATTCAAAAGAGAATTCACTTAAAGTAAACAATCAACCAGCTCCGACGTAAGTCCGGAGCAGAAAGGAAATTTTGAAAGCACCAAGTGAGCATGGAATACTTGCATTATCTCATATATGAGATATACTGTGCCGTATGACAGAGCAGGAGAAAATAGGTTATTTTATAAAAGAGCTGCGAGAACATCGAGGTATGACTCAGGAAGAGTTTGCTAAAGCGCTCAATACTTCCCAGAGCTCTATACCCCGCATGGAGAAAGGTGAACAAAATTTTACTACTGAGTTACTTCTTAAAATAAGTAATGTACTAAACCATCAAATAGTATCCATAAATGATTCGATTGATTTTGAAGTGCATGGAGGCAAAAAATTAAGCGGAACGATCAAGACAAATTTTTCAAAAAACGGCTCAGTCGGGCTTCTTTGCGCTTCTCTGCTCAATAGCGGCGCAACCACGCTCCACGGCATTGCGCGCATTGAAGAAGTTTATCGAGTCATTGAAATTTTGGAGAGTATAGGAGTGGCTGTAAAATGGTCAGACCAGAATACAGTGGTGATTATACCTCCCGAAAAATTTAATTTAGAAAGAATAAATATTGATTCAGCAAATAAAACTCGCTCAATATTAATGCTCATAGGGCCGCTTATCCATAAATTATCATCTTTTTCTATTCCCCATGCATATGGATGCAGTCTGGGTAAAAGAACTGTCGCCGCTCATATATACGCCTTAGAAGAGTTTGGAGTGAAAATAAAAACGACCAATAAAAGCTATGACGTGAGTGTAAAAAAGCTAAGGCCAGTAAAAAGCATTGTAATGTACGAAACTGGAGAAACTGCCTGCGAAAATGTTTTATTTGCTGCAGCCTTAATTCCTGGAACTACCACGATAAGTTTTATGAGTAATAATTATATGGTTCAAGAAATTTGTTTTTTTCTTGAAACATTGGGAGTAAAAATTGATGGTATTGGCACTTCGACGCTCACTGTTCACGGAGTGAAAGAAATAAATAAAAACGTTGAATATTCAAACAGTGAAGACCCTATCGAATCCATGATGTTCATTTCAGCTGGGATTGTTACTGATTCACACATCACTATTACTCGGGCCCCCATAGATTTCCTGTCTTTAGAAATGGAAAAAATGAAGAGAATGGGATTAAAATACAAAATTTCAAAAACCTATTATTCTTATAATGGCAGAACCAAACTCGCTGATATTGAAATATTTCCAAGCAAATTGAAAGCTTTGTACGATAAAATACATGCGAATATATATCCTGGAATAAATATGGACAATTTGCCATTTTTTGTGCCTATCGCCATAAGAGCAAGGGGTCAAACAATGATTCATGATTGGTACTTTGAAAATCGCGCCATATACCTGACAGAACTAAACCGTTTAGGTGCCGACATAACTCTGGCCGACCCTCATCGCCTCTATATCAACGGCGGAACACCATTAAAACCAGCGCAAGTTGTCTGTCCTCCCGCCCTTCGGCCATCCATGGTTATCCTTATTTCCATGCTGGGAGCGAACGGTACGTCAATTCTACGGAATGTCTATATGATAAATCGCGGTTACGAAGAAATTGCCGAGCGTCTGAACTCCATCGGCGCGGATATTAGGATAATAAAAGGAAATTAAATGTCAAAGAGACACTTTGACATGCCTAAGGTGATAGTTGTTTTGGGCCAGACGGCTACGGGTAAAAGCAACTTGGCTGTTAAGATAGCTCGTAAAATAAATGGCGAGGTGATTTCAGCTGATTCGAGACAAGTTTATAGGAACCTTGATATTGGTACCGGGAAGATTGCAAAAAGGGAAATGAAGGGGGTGCCTCATCACCTACTTGATGTCGCGAACCCAAAAAGAAAATTTACTATTGTTCAATTTAAGGAACTGGCGGAAGAAAAAATAGAAGAAATAATTTCTCGAGGCAAAACTCCGATAATTTGCGGTGGTACCGGATTCTATATTGATGCGGTGACTAAAGGCGTTATTTTTCCAGAAGTTCCACCAAATTATCCCCTCCGCCGCAAGTTAGCATTAGTAAACGACCGCGTACTAATGCTAAAACTGAAAAAACTTGATCCTGAACGCGCGAAAAATATTGACCCAAAGAACAAAGTGAGGTTCATTAGAGCAATTGAAATAGCAAAAACTTTAGGCAAAGTCCCTGAAATCATCAAGGTTAAACCTCGATATAAATTTATGAAAATTGGCTTATATTTACCACCAGATAAATTGAAAAAGAAAGTAGAAAAAAGGGTCAAAAAAATGTTTCAGAATGGTTTACTGAATGAAATCAAAAAAATAAAACGTTCTGGCGTATCTGAAAAAAGACTAAAAGAACTCGGTTTTGAATACTACAAACCCACGCCGGAAAAAGTTATCAAAGCAACCCTGCAATATGCCAAACGGCAGATAACATGGTTTAAAAAAGACAAAAAAATTAAGTGGTTCGATAGCTCAAAGAAAATTGATCTAAAAAAAATTATTTCTTAATTATCGCAATTCCCTTATAATTAAAAATCAGTGGCTTGTTTTTTTCTGCGAATTTTTCTAATTGAATAATTTGAAAACCATTATTAATTATCAAATTTTCTATTTCTCTGTTCAAGTGACAACCTCCGGTAAAGAGTTTCGAAAGTGGAGTAATGATGTTTTGCAATAGAGACCAAATGGCCTTGGGTGATTTTCCGTGTTCAATAAAAATAAATTTACCATTTGGTTTCAAAACTCTAATGATTTCTTTTAAAGCAGATACGGAGTTATAAATACTACAAAAATTCCACGTGGAAATTACTGTATCGATAGAATTATCAGCCAAAGGTATTTTTTCTGCTTTCGCTTGAATATATTCAAAAGGAAATATCACCTTTTTTATTCTCTCTTCAGCGAGATTATAAAGTTCAAGAGAAGGATCCAAGGCAAAAAGCTTGGTGATGTTTTTATAAAAAGGAAGATTTAATCCTGAGCCAAAACCAATTTCAAGCACAATACCCGATGCCTGTCCCGCTATGTCTGGTCGGGTTTTTTCAATATTTTTGTTTTGCATTCCATAGTTTAATAGGCGAGGCAAAACATATTTTTTGTATAAATTCATAGATTAGAAAAATTACCCAAACCAGACGTTTTTGATATTTACGAATTCTTTGATTCCATAAGTGCCCAGTTCCCTGCCATAGCCGGACTTTTTAATTCCCCCAAAGGGCGCGCGCGGATCAGATTTGACCATATCGTTCACGCAAACATTCCCCGCATCAATTTGCGGAATAATTCTTTTTGCCTTTTTCATATCTCTCGTAAAAATAGATGCGCCGAGGCCATATCTGGTATCATTGGCGATTCGTATTGCTTCACTTTCACTTTTAAATGAAATAATAGGCATAATCGGCCCAAAAACTTCTTCATCATAGACTGGCATGCCTTTTTTCACATCAGTCATAACTGTCGGCAAATAAAAATATCCCTTATTCTCTTTGCCTTTTCCCCTTCCGCCTCCGTAAACAATCTTTGCGCCAAGCTTGACTGATTTTTGTACCTGCTTTTCTACCTCGAGCATTATTTGTTCCGTAGCCAAGGGTCCAATATCTGTTTCTTTATTGGCCGGATCGCCTACCTTTAATTTTGAAAATTCTTCCACTGTAAGTTTAGTGAACTCATCTTTTATGCTTTCCTCCACAATAAACCGCTTCGCGGATATGCAGCTTTGCCCGACATTGCCTTGCAACCTGGCCATTACAGCCACTTTGGCAGCTTTTTTAAAATCCGCATCGGCAAAAACGATAAAGGGATCACTGCCGCCAAGTTCCAGCACCACTTTTTTTATTTCCTCACCGGCAACACGGGCAACCTCGCTTCCTGCCTTCTCACTGCCAGTTAAAGTGACAGCCACTATTCTTGGGTCACGGATTAATTTCTCTACACGGGATGACGAGAGCAACAAATTTTGAAATACGCCTTCCGGAAAGCCGGAAGTTCTGAATGACTTCTCGATCGCCTCTGCGCATTGTGGCACATTTGACGCATGTTTTAAAATTCCGACATTTCCGGCCATTATGGCCGGCACCGCGAAGCGATATACTTGCCAAAATGGAAAATTCCATGGCATCACGGCAAGAATAATGCCAAAGGGGTCAAATTCCACATACTGTTCTTTTTTATCTGTATTTAATTTTTCATTCGCCAAGATAGTTTCTGCATTGTCAGCGTAATAATCGCAAAGAAGCGCGCATTTTTCAATGCCAGCGGGACCGGATTTTATCGTTTTACCCATTTCCAGCATTTGCAATTTTGAAAAGTTTTCCGCGTGAGCGCGCAAATATTCACCAAGTTTGCGCATAAGCTCGGCGCGTTTTTTGAATGGAGTTTTTTTCCAAAAATGAAAAGCTTTTTCTGCGATTAAAAGTTTCTTCTCAAGTTCTTTATCTGAAATTTCACTAAATGTTTTCAAAACTTCTTCCGTTGCAGGATTTTTAGATTGGATTGGCATTACTTAATTATACTATGTTTTATCTTTTCTAAAGCTTCATTTGCCTCATTGTAATTTATCGAGCACAGAATAATATGCACGCCTTTTGAATCAAGCGCCTTTTGTAGTATTGGCGCAAGGTCTTCCGCCTTTTCAATCTTATGTCCAGTTGCGCCGAAACTACAAGCGAGCATCACAAAATCAGGGTTATTGAAAGAAAGTCCAAATGGAGGCAAATTAAGCTCTTTTTGTTCCCAGCGAATCATTCCAAAACCTGAATCGTCCAGCACAAGCGCCACGAGATTTATCTTTAGCCGAACAGCTGTTTCCAGCTCGCCTATGGTCATCATTATACCTCCATCGCCGGCAACAACCAGAACTTTTTTATCAGGATAAAGAATTTTAAGAGCAATACCAGAAGGCAAACCCGCGCCCATGGTCGCAAGCGTGTTATCTAAAAGAATACCCTGTTTTTCTCTTGCAATAAAGGCGCGGGCAAAATAAAGTTTGTACATGCCATTATCCAGAGCAAGAATTCCGTCTTCAGGCAATACTTTTTGTATATCCGAAATAATTCGCTCTGGTCGAAGTGGAAAATCTGGCAATTGTGAAAGTTCGAGAGCAGCCTTTTTTATTTTATCCCGTACTTTTAAAAAATAATTGAAATCCCAGGCAGGGTTTACTTTTATTTTTTCTGTAAAAGTTGCAATAGTATGAGAAATATCTCCTATAACCTCATGAGTAGGAATATAAATTCCTTTTGCGTTAGAAGGAAATAAATTAACATGAATGACCTTATTATTTTTATAGGTCTCAGGAGTTAAAATAATCGGAGGCTTTTCAATGACATCGTGTCCGACTAGAATAATAGTGTCAGCAGAACGCAACGCCTGATGTACATACTCCCCTCCAGACAAAGCTGTTGTGCCTATATAGAGAGGAGAGCCTTCATCTATCGCGCCTTTGCCCATTTGAGTTGAAACGAATGGTATGCTAGTTTTTTTAAAAAATGCAACGAGCTCTTTGCGTATGAGCATTCTATTCATACATCCGCCTAAAATAATTATTGGATGCTTTGATTTTTCAATTATTGTAAGCGCTTCGGTGATAGCTTTCTTATTTGCCACAGGGTAATTTATTTTAGGATTAGCAAATGGAACAGAGCCGCATGCTTCCAATGCAATATCTTCAGGTAATTCTATATGCACTGCGCCCTTTCGCTCAGTTTCGGCAAGCCTGACAGCTTCTTGCGTCATATTTGGCACCTGATCACCATTTGTAATAGTTGCGGAGAACTTTGTAATCGGCTTCATTATTGAAACGATATCAACAATCTGGAATTTTCCTTGCCTGCTCTTCTTTAACGGTTTTTGACCGGTAATGACCAAAAGCGGAAATCCGCCCAATTGCGCATAAGCCACGCCTGTAAGCAAGTTTGTCGCTCCAGGGCCAAGTGTAGACATTGCAACCCCGACTTTGCCAGTTATCCTGCCAAAAGTAGCTGCCATGAATGCTGCCGCCTGTTCGTGACGGGTAGTGAAAAAAGTAATTTTTGACTTTCGAACTGCTTCCAGAAATGTCAGATTTTCCTCGCCCGGCACACCGAAAATATGACTCACGCCATGAGCCTCGAGACATTGTACGAGCACTTCCGCTACGTTTTTAGTTCTGTTTTTCATATTGCGGGCCCACGAGGAATCGAACCTCGGTCTTTCCTTTTGGAGAGGAAAATTCTACCGCTAAACTATGGACCCGTATATCATTTATACCTTTCTAAAGGTATTTTTGCAATAGAGTTGCGAGTATAAAAACGAGCGTGCCACACAACAATCAGATTGGTGTGTGGCACAAAAGCTCCGGCTACCCGAGGCTTGATTTTAGCTCTGGTCGGCAGACCAGTCGGCACAGCACCAGACGATGATACTGCCCGCAACTGCTGCGATGAGAGCTAAATCTTTCAGATGTAGCGAGAAAAGAATCCCGCAAAACACCATAAAGACACTTGCGACTGGTATCGCAGGCTTTTGTATGCTTTTGCGGAAAACCCAACCAACCACCCTGTGGAAGTGAGGAACCATTTTTTTTGTTTTCATAGGAGTTCAAAAAGATACTAACATAAGTCAGTTAGAATGTTAAACACCCATAATCAGGAGACTATTTGTCTACTTCTTAGATTCCTTATGCTTAGTCTGTTTTCGGCACCAATTGCAATACTTTTTCAGCTCGATTTTTTTAGTGACGAGTTTTTTGTTTTTGCTGGACCAGTAATTTATTCTCTTGCAGGTTCCGCAGGCAAGTTTTATAAGTCTATCTTGGGACATATTTTTATATTATATGAAAAACTTCAAAAAAGCAACATCCAACCAGAACTTAGTCTATTGTCCACGATGTTGAACATATGTAAAAGATAGTAGACATTATAAATTGTTATAATTTCTGCGATAGCAGAGTTTCTAACAATTTATTAAATTTTTACTTTTTTTGCTTTAATTTTATTCTTTAACAAAATAGAAGAAACTTTTGAAAATTTTGCGGGATCTCCGGTAGTGAAATAAAGAGTTTCCCCGGGTTTCTTTTGATTATTCTCCAAAAAGTTATTTGCAAGCAGTGATTTTGTATGCTTTGCGATGGCATTTCCACTATCTATGAGTGTAACATTAGAACCCACAATTTTCTGTATGGATTTTTTCAAAAAAGGATAATGCGTACAACCTAAAACAAGATAATCAGCATCAGAATCTCTGACTTCTTTCAAATATTTCAAGAGAAGTTCGTTAACTTCCGGGCTATCTAACTCGCCTTTTTCTACTTCATCTTCAAGATTTTTACATCCGATATTTAGCACATTTATATTCTGACAATAATCTTTTATCAAATTCTTTAATACTTCACTAGCAGATGTAGAAGGGGTCGCGATTACAGCTACTGTCTTCGTTTTCGTTAATTCTGCTGCTGGTTTGATAGCTGGTGCAGTACCGACGACGGGAAGCAAATATTTTTTTCTGACTTCAGCGATTGAATTACAGGTAGAAGTATTGCAAGCCACAACCATTGCTTTAATATTGTGTTTTTCTATAAAATAGTCCGTAATCTTATACGCCAATTCAATGAGCTCCTCCTTGATTTTTTCGCCGTAAGGCACATATTTCTGGTCGGCCAAAAACACAAAATTTTCATTGGGAAGAATGCTATGCAGTTCTCGCAAGACAGAAAGTCCGCCGACGCCTGAATCAAAAACGCCAATCGGTTGGTTATTTTTGTTTTTATCAATATCTGGCATTTTTAATAATTTTTTCCAATAATTGCAAAGGGAAAATTTGCGGATCTTCGGCTAAGGCCTGATGAAAAAGCACGGTAGAAGGAGTCAAAGCCGGCAGGGTGTTAATTTCAATAATTAGGAGCGCGCCGGTAGTTACATTCACAAAAGCATCCATCCGCGCGTAACCCTGCAGCCCGATTTTGATGGCTAACTCTTCGGCTAACTTGCGAATATATAAAACTATTTTCGGTTTGATTATCTCTTTCGGCGGAGGTGTGATATTTATGCCTGTGCCACCTTGAAATTTTTCTTCCACTGAAAGCACTTCGCCTTCAGCTACCGTTAGACTGGGAGCAAAAACATGCAACTTTCCATTTATTTCCAAAATTCCGATGGTAATTTCTATCCAACCATCTTTTCTTGTATATTTTAATTTGTTTCCTTTGAGACGAACTGAGTCTGTCCTAATAAATTTTTCAAAAAGAATTTCTTTGACTGGCTCCGTCGGCATTTCGATAATGGTTTCTTGATTAAGCAAAACTCCCGCAGGAATAGAACTTTCGTTTTTTATCAAATATTGCAGATAATTCTTCAAATCAGCTTCCTTGTATAAATGCGCCACTCCCGTGGAACATCCGTCATCTTTTGGTTTTACTATAATGGTTCTACTATCAAGTTCAGATTGAAGTTTAAGCCAGAATTTCTTGATTCTGTCTAGTTTTATATCTTTCAAAAATAAAATTTTTTGGACAGTAGTGCCTACTTGCTTAATGTTCATATTTCTGATAAATTCTCCAGTAGTGAATTTATCCATGCAAAGCCGGGAAGTTTGCTCACTGGAACCGTTAAATTTTATTTTTTTCGATGTAAGGATTTTTTGAAAATTTCCGTTTTCTCCATCTCCCCCATGAAGTGCTAAAAAAATAAACTTCGATTTTTTGATAAAATCATCAAAAGATATTTTATGCGGCATAAAAAACGGTTCCGTTGCTTCATTATCTTCAAGCAGAAGTTCTGTTTTAATTTTTTCAATTATGTTTTCCGTGTTTTTCTGCCATACTCCGGCATTTTCCACGCTAGCGATTATTTCTTCCACGGTATGGTTTAAAATAAGAGCATAGGGTAATTCCCAGACATTATTTTCAAAATCTAGCAGATACGGTTTGGGCTCATAAATACTAGATTGGCGCAACTTAAGCCAAACATTGGTTCCGCTCATTAAAGACACCTGCCGTTCCGATGTCCTGCCTCCGAAAATCACAGATACTGGTTTTTTATTTTCTTTCTTTTGCTTCCAAAATTCTGAAAAATTAATTTTTTGCCTATGGCATGAATTCTTGACAACATAGCGCAGTAAATCGCTATGGCTCATGCCCAGCCTCGACGCTTGTTGAAAAAGAAAACTATTTTGTTCCATGCCTGATACCGGGTTAAAGTCGGAAAACCAGATATTTCCGTTAGAAAAGAGAAATCCATCGAAGCGGGCGAAGTCTTTCATTTTAAAGAGAGAGAAAAGCTGTTTCGCTTCAGTTTGAATTTTTTCAATTGTTTCATTCAGAAATCTTGCCGGACAGTGATATTTTACTTGATTGGTCGGCAGATATTTCTTGCGAAAATCAAAAATTCTGCCCTCGTGATAAGCCATTTCAATTTCGGAAGGCATTAAAGCAACCGGTATACCGAGCTTGTTTTGCAAAATGATCACCGTAAATTCTCTGCCTTCCGCAAACGGCTCCATGACCACCCGCGTGTCCATCCTTTTAGAAAAAATAATCTCCGCTTTTTCCATTGCCTCTTCCGGCGTATTTATAGAAAAAACCCCGATACTCGATCCGCCGGTAGCCGGTTTTATTATTGCTCGCTTTATTTTATGTTTTTTAAAAAATTCTCTGACTATTTTTGCGTTATCTTTTGAATAAATTTTTAAAAGAGCGGACGGAAGAATAAAAAAACCTTTATCTTTGAGGGTCAGGCTGGCATGATATTTATCAAAAGCCATTTTGCATGATTCTGAAGAGGAACCTATATAAGGAACATTATTTTTTTCTAAAAATGCTTGAATTTGGCCGTCTTCGCCAAAAGGGCCATGCATCGCGAGAAAAACCATATCAACTGACTTTAAAAATTTAATTAAAGATTTTGAACTTAGAGATGAAGAATTTTGCGTCAGTTTGAAATCAAAATCAGAAGGATTATTTGAATAAAGCTCTGCGCGAGAAATTTTATAGGCTCTTTTTTTCTGATCAAAATAAATTGGTAAAATTTCAATAGTGTCGCTGGATAAATAGTCAAGCACAGATCGCGCTGAGTTTAAAGATATTCCTCGTTCCAGCGACGGACCGCCTGTAAGTAATGCTACTTTCATAATTTTTGCAAAAAATGGTTTCTAATATACTCATATATTATAAATTAAAAATACACAAGTCAAGAAAACTGTGGATAACTTTATTTTTCTTTGCAAAAATTTATTTAACCCTTAATATGGCGTTTTGTAAGTCTTTTGGTATTTTAGTCAAACTAATACAGCCATTTCGGGTAATTAACACCATATCTTCTATCCGTACCCCGCCGAAACCTTTTATATATATTCCGGGCTCAATAGTCATCACACATCCTATGGGAATTGCATCTTCACTTTTCGGTTTGAAATTCGGCCATTCGTGAATGACAGTGCCAACTCCGTGTCCCAACCCATGCGGAAATTTTTTAGCGCCGAATTTTTTATTCAAAAATTCTCGCGCTACTCTATCTATGATTTTTGCTCTTCGCTCGCCTTTTTTTATTTTATTTATGGCCAAATCCATCGCCTTAAGTACATTTTCATAAATTCTCTTCTGCTTTCGGTTCGGTTCGCCCCAGAAGTAAGTACGAGTCATATCGGAGCAATAATGATTCACGGTGCATCCAAAATCAAACATAATTGTATCACCTTTTTTTAACTTTGTTTTATTGGGTTCGTGATGGACATCAGCTGTATTTTTACCGAAAGCGACAATAGGCGGAAAAGATAAAATGGGCGCGCCAAGTTTGATAAACTTATTTTTAATCATTTTCGCAACCTGGATTTCCGTAAAACCAGTTTTCAAATTTACTACAATATATTGTAGTACTTTCTCGCTGATTCTTTGCGCCCTGATTATATTAGTAAGTTCTTTTTTATTTTTCACCGCCCGAACTTCGTGGATTAGTTTTGTTTCCATATATCTTCAAATATTCCTTAGATTACAATATATTGCATATTAAGGTTTAGTAGATTTCTTTGTTATAATGTTCCGTACAAACTACTTTTTTGGGACCGCCTTCTGATTCGGGCAAATATGTAGTATCGATTTCTTTGTCCCCCAAAAAACACATTCTTTTTCGCAAGACCATCGGATTGCGTAACTTCAAGCGCCTATTATGCCTTTCATCCGGATGAATTGAAGGTAAGGGCAAACCCAATCTTTTATAGAAACTCAATTCTTGTTCTAGAATTTTGAAAGGTTTTTTGGTAATTTCACATTCAATAATCTCATCAAAGATAGAATCATCCACCTCGGCAATAGTTTGAGGCAAATCTTTTCCTTTGATTGTGGTTTGATAAGAACTAGACTTATATTCCCGCCAAGTATATCCCTTAGATTCTGCTGTTTTCTTATCTATGGGAAAGTAATCTTGGGCGATTGTTTCATTGTAGGCAAAAGGTGAGATTTCTGAAGGAAAAAACTCTCCGAAAGCATATTTATTGCCATTTTTATCCACAAATGGAACGGTTTTCATTTGCTCTATAATTTTCGGCAAGAGTGTCTCATACTCTTCTTTAGTGTACTGTTTATTTAAAATACAATACTGTTTGCCATTCATAGAAGCACACCCAAAACAATAACTGCAATTATTCATCATAAAACTATAAAAAATATCTCTGGAATACCAAACTGTTGCACCGAAAAATATTTTACTATTCTGCACTCCCACACTTATTCCTTCATAATTTAATTCACAGCCATCCCCACATCCCGGACCCACGTCATAAGCATCTTTTAATCCATGAGCCCCCCAACACGCGTATTTTACGTTTTCTGCTTCATCTCGAAAGTCAAAAACACCAAAACAGTTACGGGAATTAGAGACTTGGTCTCCTATTACATTTGTTGTATTAATTAGTTTAAGATGTTTGTGTAATGCATTTTTCCATAGTTTCTCAAATTTCTCTCTTGCTTTTTTGATACCGGAACGAGTATCTAAGTTTAACGCTTTTTTCTTTTCCTCATATTCTTCTTTTGAATATTGTGTATTTTCTATACAATAATTTTTATGCCATAAATTAGTGCATAAAATGCAATTAGAACAATTTCGACAATCGTAAAGAAAAAATGAATCCAAACATCCTTCGCTCTCTCTGGAAAAAAACAATCTGCTGGAATCGCTACAATACACATTTTCATAACAAAACTCAGTGGCGAATGAAGTATACGAATCATGAGTAAACATTCCATGCCACAACCTGTTGCAATACATGCAGTCTTCGCTTCGCCAAGCGGCGCTTACCAGATAACAATTTTTTTGCTCCACCGCGACATTGCAAAAACGAGAGTTTATCGACTTAGAATCAAATAGAGGCATTTGTGGAACTCTTTCGAGAAGTTCTCTGAATTGTTCAAAAAACGGTCGAGAAAAGTCATATTCTCTGCCGTAATCGCGAGGATCCCAAGAATCTCCCCACCAAGTTTCTTTGTCGTAAGTTATTATCTTTTCATCCGGATGATAAATTGATATCAGAATTTCTTTTGCTTCAGAAACACTGTTTAATCTACGAAACAAAGAATGTTCGTTGCGCCACATAAGACGTCTGACTAGTCTGCACTCCGGACACCAAGTGGGCAGAGGAACTTTTATTTTTTCATAAAATCCGAAATCATCCGGCTCTATCGTAAACTCGTTCTTGCAATTCTGACACACTACATTTTCGGATTTATATTCCATAACTTTTAATCTACGCTATAGCGTAGATGTGTAGTTTTAAAACAACTTAACGATATCATGAAAAGTAACTGCAAGCATAAGGAGTATCAAAATAGAGAAGCCGACCATGTTTGCCATGTTGGCCACTTTAGGATTAATGCGCGAACCTTTTATTTTTTCAATCAACAAGAAGAAAAGTCGTCCGCCGTCCAGCGCCGGAAATGGAAGCAAATTTATAATCGCTAGATTAACAGAAATAAGCGCGGTAAAAGACAAAAGATAAACAAAACCGAATTGATAAGCAGCGCCCACGATACCCACCATGCCAACGGGACCTGTAATTGAATCAAAACTGCCTTTGCCTCTTATACCCTCTGAAATAAGCGTAAAAAGCCCTAAAACCGTGCTTTTGGTCACAAACAGGGTTAACAGCATCCCCTCTTTAAAAGCCGAAAAAACAGGTAATTTGGCCGTTCCAATCATATCCATTGATACACCTATCATGGGTTCCTCGTTGGTGGACTTTTGGACTGGTATTACTTCTGTAATGCGGATATTTTTTTCTTTACCGCGCAAATAGCCTATTTCAATTTCTTTTTCGGAACGCGAAATTATAAAAGATTTTAGAGTGTCTGGATTGATTTCATTTAAAATTTCTGGCAAATCTGTCTGCTTAGTAGGCAAGCTTTTTACCGAAATTATTTTATCTCCAGATTTAAGACCTGAAAAATATGCCGGAGAATCATTCAAAACGGAAATTATCATTAAGTTCACATTTTGTAGCTTGTAATTTATTCCACTGCCAACCGAAGCAGGAAGTCCAGACATAAAGCCGATGGAAAATAAAAGCCAAGCCAGTAAAAAATTAGCAAACACCCCAGCAAACAAAACTATTGCCTGTTTCCATTTGGCTTGATGCACGAAACTTCTGGAAAAATCTTGTTTAGTCTGTAAATCTTTTTCTAAAAATCCTACCTCCACGAAATCAGCTTCGTCAAAATTTTCGCCGAAAATTTTGACGAAGCCCCCAAAAGGTAAAGCGTTCAAGCTATATTCTGTTTCTCCCTTTTTTACGCTAAAAATTTTTGGCGGAAAACCGAAACCAAATTCATCTACTCGGATACCGAACTTTTTAGCGGCAAAAAAATGTCCAAACTCATGAACCAAAACCAACACCAATAGAATTATAAAAAAGATGATTATATTCATGCGACTCTATCCCATCACTTCTTTTTGCTTCTTTTCGAAACTTGCTTCCAAATTTTTATTTACTTCGTCAATAATCTTCTGCAATTCGTCTTTTGCCCTGAATCTTTCGTCTTCGGTCAGTTTTCCTTCTTTTTCTTTTTTTTGCACATCATCCCAAATACGTTCGCGTTCACGACGTACTGTAATTCTTTGTTCTTCTAATTTTTCTTTCAAAACTTTCACTAAAGTCTGTCTTGTTTCTGTGGTTAATTGAGGGAAAATTACCCTAACGCCTAAATCATCTACTGCCACCGAAAGTCCTAAATTAGCCGCGGCTATCGCTTTCTCTATTTCCTTTATCTGACCTTTATCAAAAGGCGAAACCCGCAAAGTTTTTGGGTCTTCAATGGAAACCGAAGCGACATTCTTTAGTGGCACTCGCGAGCCATAAGATTCCACCATTACTCCATCCAAAACCATCGGTGAAGCTCGACCGATATTGAGCTGACTGTATTCTTTATTCAAAAATTCCCCCACTTTCTTTAATTCCGTCTTAAAATTCACAAAGTTGTAATTCATGGTTTTATAACGACAAGTGAGAAGCATAAGCAAATTTATTTGTTTAATGTCCGAATGCCGTTGTTATATGGTACTCCATATTGTATCACAATTTTTTAATTTAATATACCTCCTGCTGATAACATTTTTCACAATAAATTATTTCTGGCCTTTCCGGCGCATAGCTTGTTTCAAACTCATT
>CAYHGI010000017.1:0-1840 GCA_964356285.1 uncultured Candidatus Saccharibacteria bacterium | reverse complement strand
TTTCACAATAAATTATTTCTGGCCTTTCCGGCGCATAGCTTGTTTCAAACTCATTTTTGCATCCCTTGTTCATACAAACTCGACGCCAGAGTTTTAAAGGATTTCTTTGTTTTAATCTTTGATAGTGTCGACAGTTAGGACATAACCTAGGCAAAGGCAAATTCATCCTGCGATAAAATATTAAATCTTCTGACAAAATTCTGAAAGCAGTCATGCAATTTTCTTTGCAGTTTCCTTGATGTTCACAAGCAATTATTTCATTTAAAATAGAATCATTTATACCTGAAATAGAATCTTGAACCTCTTCAAATTTTTTTGTTATCTCATAATTTCTTTTGTTGTGTTCTTTCCAGTTATAACCTTTCGCCTTAGCTTCTTTTTCATCTAAATAGAAATATTCTTGGGCGGTAGTTTCGTTATATCCAAATGGTGAAAGCTCTATAGGAAAAAATTCACCGTATTTGTATTTAATGCCATTTTTATCAATATAAGGCATATTATTCATGTGTTCTATAATCTTTTGAGTCAATTTTTCATATTCTTCTTTTGTATATTGTTTGTTTAATATACAATACTGCTTTTTTTTGAGTCCCACACAACCAAACACGTCAGACACGCCCGGAACAGTAATACTATACTGGACATTTCTCGAAATATTCCATACACCCCAACCACATTTTACATTATTCAATCCTCTGCCACTTTGCAAAGATTCATAAACTAGTTCGATGTTGTCTCCATAGTGGGTAAAATCATAAGTAGTTTTAACTGGTCCATTTGAAACAAAAGAACAGAATTTAGTATCTTCTAAATTAGCAGCACCAAAACATGACTTTGCATTCTTGGAATGCTCTAAGTAGTCACCAGTGACATTTAAATTTTGAACCCCGAAGTAATACCTCTTAGGAAACTTTTTCCAAAAATCATGTGTTTTTTCTTTTAGTAAGATTATATTCCTGTGTGAGTCCAGTCTAAAAGATTTTAATTTCTGTTCGTATTCCTCTTTAGTATATGGTTCATTAAATATATGATATTTTTTTCCATGAAGATTCACGCACCCGAAACAATTATTACACCCACGAAGACCAAAAGAAAAATGCACGTCCACACAATCTTCACAGTTTTGTGAAAAAGTGGTTTGATAACAATTTATACAAGTTACTATTTCATAACAGAGTTCTCCTTTTCTAACCATGGTAATGTCCTGAGAATCCTTACAATAAAAAGCTCCGCTGCCATACGATACATTTTCATCAAAAGTCCCATCGTGTAGTAAATAGCAATTTTTCATGTCATTTGCCATATTGCAATATGGAGAGTTGATCATGGTTGTTCCGAAGGCGAAAAGATTTGGAGCGGGAACTTTTCTAAAGAACTCAAAAAGCTGAGTCAAGAAAGGTTTTGAAAAATCAATATCTTCTGCATAGTCTAAGGCATCCCATTTGTCGCTCCACCAACATTTATCACAATAAACAATATTATTAAAATCCTTATTATAAATAGAGATTATTTTCTTTCTACACAAGCCACATTCTCGATTAAGAAGCCCCCTTTCATTACGCCAAGCTAAACGCCGTTGAAGACGACAATCTGGACAGAAAGTAGGCGGCGAAATATCCATCTTTTCGTAAAATCCAAAATCATTCGGTTCTATCGTAAAATCTTTTTTACAATTCTGACATATTCTTTTTTCTGCTTTATATTCCATAACTTTGAAATTCCTTAATCACCAATATACTGTATACTAAGAAACTTGAAAGAAACTAATTTTCCGGCACAATTAGTGCCACAGATTCCATCAAGCTTTTTGCAGAGCTTCCGGGCATACGAAGAAATTCAC
>CAYHGI010000016.1:0-17127 GCA_964356285.1 uncultured Candidatus Saccharibacteria bacterium | reverse complement strand
GAGGTCAGGAGGGGTTGAATGAAGAATTTTACGAAATAGGCATCCACATCGCCGACGTGTCGCATTATGTAAAGCCGGGCACTGCTTTAGACGATGAAGCGCGAGAACGCGGAACCTCGGTGTATTTAGTAGATAGAACTATTCCTATGTTACCGGAAGAACTCTCTAATGATTTATGCAGTTTATTGCCAAACAAAGATCGGCTAACCATGAGCGCGGTTTTCGTAATAGATAAAAATGCTAGAGTGAAAAGTGAATGGTACGGACGCACCATGATCCATTCACAAAAAAGATTTACTTATGAAGAAGCGGAAGAGTCCATCAAAAAAACCAGTGCTCCCCTGCACAAGGAGCTTGTTATTTTAAATAATCTGGCAAAAAAGCTGACCGAAGAGAGGTTTAAAGATGGCGCCATATCTCTCGACCAAGAAGAAGTAAAATTCGTGCTGGATAAAGACGGAACACCGATAAAAGTCATGACCAAAGAGCGCGGAGATTCGAATAGGTTAATTGAGGAATTTATGCTTCTAGTAAACAGAAAGGTGGCCGAAATACTTTCACCTAAAAAAGGGAGGGGGCAGAAAAATCATTTGCCAGACGAAAGCATCTCTCTGTACCGCATTCATGACCTTCCCAGCAAAGAAAAAATGGAAGATTTGGCATTTTTTTTGCGAAGCTTGGGATATAAAATAACGCTCCAAAACGGCATTATTCCCAGTTATGAAATAAACAATCTTTTGAAAAAGTTAGCCGGAAAAAATGAGGCGAATACGGTACATCGCGCGGTCATTCGATCCATGGCTAAAGCAATTTATTCCACCAAAAATATTGGGCACTATGGGCTGGCGTTCGAACATTACACCCATTTCACTTCTCCCATCAGACGATATCCGGACGTAGTAGTACACAGACTCCTTGCAAACTATCTAGCGCGCAAAAAAGTAGGCAGGGAAAATTTGCGTGAATATGAAAGAATCGCCATTCTTTCTTCCGAGCAAGAAAAACGGGCTTCCGATGCCGAACGAGCCTCGATCAAATACAAGCAAGTAGAATATATGAGTAAAAGGTTGGGACAGAGTTTTGATGGTGTAATAAGCGGTATCACAGAATGGGGTATGTACGTGGAAGAAGTGGAAACAAAATGCGAAGGGTTGGTGAAAGTACGAGATATGCAGGATGATTTTTATATTTTCAACGAAAAAAAGTTGAAACTGGTCGGGCAAAAAAAGAAAAAGGGGTACCGTTTAGGTGATCACATAAAAATAAAAGTAAAGAGCGTTGATATGGAGAGGAAAACAATAGACTATGTTTTAGTATGAAAAAATATTTTTATATATTTTTTATTTTTCTTGCTATTCTCTTCCCTCTTTCGTTTTTAGTAGAAGAAAAAGTTATAATACCAGAAATAAAAGCTCCGGATTCTGTAAAAATGATTTTCGCCGGAGATATTATGCTGGATCGCGGAGTAAAAAATTCAGTGGTAAAAAACTTAGGCGGAGACTACGCGAAATTATTTGAAAATTTAGGAATGCTTAAAAATTTTGACATAGTTTTTGCTAATTTAGAAGGTCCAGCATCTGACAAGGGACGGGATAAACGTAATTTGTATTCTTTTCGCATGGATCCGCAAGTAATCGACGTGTTAAAAGATGCGGGCATAAATATAGTGTCAGTCGTCAATAATCATATTGGAGATTGGGGAATAGATGCTTATATTGATAGTCTGAAACGACTGAAAGAAACTGGCATACTTTACACAGGCGGAGGAAACAATAAAGAAGAAGCCAAAATGCCAACAATCATAGAAAAACACGGAATGAAAATAGGTTTCTTGGGATTTTCGGATGTGGGTCCAAATGACATGAAAGCAGACGAAGATAAAGCTGGTATCCTCCTCGCAAACAATTCACGTTTCGATGAAATAATTAAAAATGCATCAAAACAAGTTGATTATTTGATAGTTTCTTTTCACTGGGGCGATGAATACAAAACAAGACACAATCAAAGGCAGAAATATTTGGCGCATAAAGCAATAGATGCGGGCGCGAAAATAGTTATCGGGCATCATCCGCATGTTATCCAAGACACAGAAGTTTATAAAAATAGCTATATCGCCTATTCGCTTGGCAATTTTATTTTTGACCAATCTTGGAGCGAGCCGACTATGCAAGGCATGCTACTCGAAATGAAACTGTACAAAGACGGGAACATGAATGTTGGGAAAAATACTTTCAAACTAAACAATTTCTTTCAGCCAGCAGATATCACTGTCGGAGAAGAGGAGAAAATAAAATTCTAGAAAACGAAATCTGTGTGATAAAAATAATACGCAGGAGTTCCCTCCGTAGTTTCTCACTCAAATTTTAATGTTTGTGCCATCGTTTTTATTATTTTTTCCTCATTATTTAAACCATTAGATGCAATTTCATAATTATAACCATCCTTAAGGAAACCAATTCTAAAATAAGATATTCCTCTAGAATCTATTAAGGTTGCCATTTTTGCTTGAATCCCATTAATAGTTAAATATTGAACATTTTTTGCAGTATCAAGAAGAGAAGGAGCAGAATCAATATTTAAAAAAACTGAGAAAGACTGAGTAATTGCATCGGCTTCGCGAAAAGAAACAAAAACACGATTGTTTTGCAATCCACTTTTTTGATATGCCACCCATTCTTTAGGATATTTTATAATAAATTTATACTGTACATTTTTATATGTATTCCAATTTGAAGTGTCAGCTTGCAAAGATGAATTATTTGTCTGCGTATTAACTGGTGGAGTTTGAATATCAGCAGCAGGCACTTCGGCTTTTCTATTTTTCGAGATAAAAATACCACCTCCAATAACTACGAGAGCGATTAAGACTATTTAGTATAGGTGCAAAACCTTTATTATTTTTCATATTAAGTACTATACAACTTTACCCTCAGTTTGTACATCATACGACAATACGGAGGCAATGCCTCCGTATATGTGTTATACTTTCGGTATGTCTACAAGAAAACAATCTTTTGCACCTGAAGAATTTTATCATTTGTATAATCGTGGTACCGATAAAAGAAAAATTTTCATGGACAAACATGATTATGAGTACTTTTTATTTTTAATGTATGTATGTAATACAGTAAAAAGTATTGAGTTAAGGAACATTGGTGAGAATTTTGATCGTGAAGAAACCATAGTCGACATAGGAGTGTATTGTTTAATGCCGAACCATTTTCACATTTTAATTCACGAAAAAATTGACGGTGGAATTTCCAAATACATGCTCAAATTAATGACAAGTTATTCAATGTATTTCAATAAAAAGTATAAACGTACGGGTAAGTTATATGAAGGAAAATTTAAATCAACCCATGCCAGCGATGATAACTATTTTAAATACCTTTACTCATATATACACTTAAACCCAGCAAAACTAGTAGACAAAAATTGGAAAGAAAACAAAAAGAAAAATATCCGCACCTTACTTGAATACGTTTTTTCTTATGAATATTCAAGTTTGAAAGAATATGTAAGTTCAGAGTATAGAATATTAAACCCGGAACCATTCCCTGCTTACTTCCAAAACCCTGATGACCATAGGAATGAGTTATTTGGCTGGTTGAACTTTAATACGAATACGGAGGCATTGCCTCCGTATCTTCCTCGATAGAATTTACTTTGCTATCGCCACAGCTTGGTCGAATTTGACGGACAGAAGTTTGGAGGCGCCATTTGAGGCAATAGTTACCCCGTAAAGCACGCCGGCGCGGGACATGGTCTCGCGATTGTGAGTGACTACAATGAGTTGAGAGTGTTTGGAAAGTTTTTCTAGCATGTCGCCGTATTTGCGCGAATTTGCTTCGTCGAGCGCCGCATCCGTCTCGTCGAGCACCAAAAAAGGAGGCGGATTTACCTGGGACATAGCAAAGAGGAGGACAATAGAGGTAAGCGACCTCTCTCCACCTGAAAGCGCATGAAGCTCTTTGACTTTCTTGTAAGGCAAAGAGACATTTATTTCTATCCCTTGTTCCGGTTCATCTTCCTCTTCAAAACTTTCTTCTTCTCCTTCTTCATCTTCCTCCTTTTCTCTTCTTTTTTTATTCTCTGGAGTAACGATAGCGAGTGTTCCCGTCCCTCCACCAAACATAAGTGAGAAAAATTTCTGAAACTCGACATTTATTCTTCGAACTCCTTCTTTAAATTCCAGATCTATCTTTTCCTTAAGATCGGCAATAAGTTTCTTGAGCCCTTCGATGCTGTTGGTTAAATCATCGAGCTCCCTCGCTAAAAATTCATCTCGCTTGGAGACTTCTTCAAATTCCCTCATAACTTCCACGCCACTGCCGAGTCCGGCATCTTCTAATTTTATCTTTATGCGTTCAATTTTTTTCTTTAATTCGTCTTGGCTATACATTCCTATTTCTCCTTCCATAGAATAATCTTTGTACGATAAGATTTCTTGCCCGACAAGCGCCACACCTTCTCTGATTTCATTCGCAAATGTCTCTATCCTTGCTTTCAAACTTTGCTCTTTGATATTTACAAGCTCCAAAGCAGAAGTGAGTTCTTGACGTCTCACTTTATGGGTGAATTTCTCTCGTTCCAGATCGCGCAAAGCTTTCGTTTCTTTATTTAACTCCGCCTTAATTTTCTCTATCTCCTTGGCAAGTTCATTTTCTTTGCTTTCTATCTCTCGGACTTGGGCTGTAATATTAGTTTGCTCTTTTTTTAATTCGGCTAATTCTTTCTCACTGTGTTCTTTAATTTCCGCCTGTTCTTTCCCTACTTCTCCTAATTCTCTGCCGCATGTCGGACACCGGCCGGAAATTTTAACTCTATTCTGTTTCGCTTCTATCATTCCTTCTATCCTGCCGAGTTTTCGCTCTGCTTCACTCTTCAGACCTCGAATTTCATTTATTTTTTTCTCTGCCACCCCTAGCTCTTCTATTTTTTTATTTCCCCTATCGGAACTATCGTCTTCAGATAAAGAAATCTTACTAACGACACTTTGGATCTCTTTAGTAAGTTTATTTTTCTCGGTTAACAGCGCATTTTTCTCATTTTCAACATAAATACTCTCTTTTTTAAGATACTCTTTGTATAAAGTTGCCAATTCCGCCTGCATCTCTTTAACCTTCTCAAATTTTTCCACTTGCTTCTTTAAAAAATTAAGATGCGGAGCATTCTCTCTACGGAGTATGGTCACTTCCTTCATGTTTTCTTCGGTACGCTCTAGCTTTCTAATACTGTTTTTTATCTTGTATTGATAAATTTTAAGGCCGAGAGCGTCTTCTACCATTTCACGCCGTTCAGATATATTGGCGTTCAAAATTCTGTCTGTTTCGCCTTGGGAAATAATATGATAACCAGAAGAGCCGATATTCACCGAAGCCAAAAGATTGTGAATATCTTTCAAGCGAACTTCGCTACCATTTAAGCTATATGTGTTCAACCCATCCGGAAAAACTTCTCGAGAAATACTGATAGTATCATAATTTAAATCTACGTTCGCCCCTTCGTTATTTGAAAGTTTAAAAATTTTATCAGAATTATCGAAATATATCGTAACACTTGCTCGCGAACCTCTCGGCAAACTCTTTGACCCTTTAAAGATGAGATCCGAACCAGACTTACCGCGCATGGATTTCATCGACTGCTCGCCCAGAACATAGCGAATAGCCTCCACCACATTTGATTTCCCGGAACCATTCGGACCGACGATACAGACTATACTGTCGTCAAATTCCAAAACCGTTTTTTGGGCAAAAGATTTAAAACCGTTCAGTTCTAGAGTTTTAAGTCGCATGAAAAATATTCAGTCAAGCCAATTTTTTTCTTTTAATGCCGTTTCGGCCGCTTTCTGCTCTGCCTCCTGTTTGGATTGACCTTTGCCTTCGGCAATTAAAGAGGTTCCAAAAAAAATACCAATCGTAAAATGCTTGTCATGATCGGGGCCTGATTCGCTAAGAACCTTGTACGCGGGCGTAACATTTACAAATTCCTGCGCTTTTTCCTGCACCAGGGATTTTGCATCACGCCAAAGCTTTTTTGATACTATTTCTTCCGTTTTGGGCAAAAGGGATTTATGCACAAATTTATCTGCCATTTCCATTCCTTGATCTAAATATAAAGCGCCGATGTACGCTTCATAGGTATTGGCTAAAATATATTGTCTGGCTTTGCCGTTGTCTTTCGCCTCGCCCTTGGACAAAAGCAAATAATCATTCATGCCGATCTTGGTGGCCACTTCAGAAATAATAACAGCATTCACCAGAGCTGAACGTAAACTGGTTAATTCTCCTTCTGCGTAATTAGGATATTTTTTATAAAGAAAATCAGTGACGATAAGTTCCAGCACTGCGTCACCTAAAAACTCAAGCCTTTCATTGTGTGATAGTCCGGTTGCTGGATTTTCATTTATATAAGAACGATGAATAAAAGCCTGTTCTAACAGCTTTTTATTCTTAAAAATTATCTTAGTTTTTTTCTCAAAATTTGAAAATTGAATCATGTTTTTACTTTTTATTAGTTAATATGTGAACAGCTTTTGCAACAAGCGGAATAATGTCATTATAAATACGAAGCTCTGGCACTTCCGCCATCTCGAACCATCGAGCGCTGTCGAGCCCGCCAGACTTTTCAAGTTCCAGTTCTTTATACTCGCTGTGAGCTAAAAAATAAACGACCTTTTTCAGACTTTTTCCTTTGGTTGGATGCGTCGCGACATATTCATTCGTCCCCAGTTTTTCTTCTATTTCAATATCGAGCCCGATTTCCTTTTTTATGGCTTTGGACGCGCTTTCTTTGATGTTAAGAGAAGCGTCAACTTTTCCCTTTGATAAAGTCCAGTAGCCAAAAACATCGTGCACCAGCGCAAATAAAATACTGCCGTCCTTTCTCGTATACACTAACGCGCCACCTAGATTCTCAACCGGTAATTTAGCGATGTCTAACGCCGCTGTTTGTTCTCTAGATTTTCCTGAATCAATTTGATTTCTTTTTTTATTAGTTCTTTGATGTTCTTTGTCAGGTTCACCTATTTCTTTATAAACCGCCCCGAGCACGCCATTCACAAATTTGCCGGAATTCTCTCCGCCGAAAGTTTTGGCCAATTCAATCGCTTCATTGATGGCCACTTTCGGAGGTACTTGCGATCTGTCGCCAAATAAAAGCTCCGTCAACCCAATTCGGAGAATATTCCTATCTACAATGGAGATTTTATCTATCGGCCAATCAGGCGCGGCTTTTTCTATAATTTCATCAATCGTAGTTTGTTTTTTAAATACTTCACCAATAAGAGAGAAAACGAAATTATCATCCTCCAATCCAGGGGCGAATTCTTTTAAGTTTCTTTTTAGCGCTTCTTTAATAGTTTGGTTGGCAGATTCACCCGCCGAAGCTTTAGCGGAAGCGGGCAATCTTGCCTGCGCCGACAGGAAATCCCACTCAAAAAGCGTCTGAAGTACTATTGATCTTGAAAGGTGCCGATTTGCCATACATTAGTTCAAAGTTATAAAGTTCATAAAGTTCATAAAGTTAAAAGAAAATTCGGAACCTTCTCAACTTTACAAACTTTATAACTTTCTACTTTATAAACTAGCTCCTTGCTTGAGCTGCTTTTTCTTTCTTCTGCCTCTTTTCCGTTTTTTTAATCAAATCCACCACCTTCTTTCCTCGATAAAAACCACAAACCGAACAAACTGTGTGTCGCCTCTTAAAGGCCTTACAATTTTCGCACTTGGAAAAACTCGTGTTCTCCAAAGCATGATGAGAACGCCTGTTTCCCGTATGTGATTTTGTACTCCTCATTCGTACTACCATAATGGAATTATACTAGCATATCATAGCTTAAAAGCAATTATAGCTAGACTTTAGAATATAAAATAATATGTTATGATATAAATCATGGAAAAAGCAGACAGATTAGACAATATCAGACACACCCTCGCACATATTTTGGCAGCGGCAGTCGGAGAAATATACAAATTCGACAAAGTCAAGCTTACCTTAGGTCCTGCTATCGACAATGGTTTCTATTACGATATCGATTTTGGTGGGGAAAAGGTAGCGGATACAGATCTAAAGAAAATCGAAGATAGAATGCGCAAGATTTTACCGAAATGGAACGAATGGGAGTATAAAGAAATGAGTAAGGACGAGGCTTTAAGATTCTTCGGCAATAATGAATATAAAAAAGAATTAATTAATGAAATCAAGGAAAAAATCATGGTCTACACCTGCGGCGAATTTACTGACCTTTGCCGCGGCGGACATGTGAAAAATCCGAGCAAAGAAATCGCTCCTGATAGTTTTAAACTAGACCGCGTAGCTGGGGCCTACTGGCGCGGAGACGAGAAAAACAAAATGCTCACGAGAATTTATGGATTGGCGTTTGACACTAAAGAGGAATTGGACACCTACATTACCCAGCGCGAAGAAGCAAAAAAAAGAGATCACAAAAAAATTGGTAAAGATTTGGATCTTTTTACCTTTTCGGATTTAGTCGGAGGAGGACTTCCGCTTTGGACTCCGAAGGGCACTTGGTTGCGAGATATTTTAGATAGTTTTGTCTGGGAACTGCGTAAAAAACATGGATATCAAAAAGTAGACATTCCTCACATAACTCGCAAAGAGTTGTATGAAAAAAGCGGGCATTGGCAAAAATTTTCCGCTGAACTGTTTAAAATAGAAACCCGAGAAAAACATTTGTTCGTAATGAAACCAATGAATTGTCCGCACCATACCCAAATTTATTCCAGAAAACCTTGGAGTTACCGCGAACTTCCGCAAAGATATGCTTCTACTACCAAAGTTTACCGCGACGAACAGTCCGGCGAACTTTCCGGTCTCTCGCGCGTCCGAGCCATCACCCAAGATGATGCCCATGTTTTCTGCAGACAAAATCAAGCAAAAGAAGAAATGGCGAAAATTTGGGAAATAATTGAGGAATTCTACGGCGCCACAGGCTTTAAACTTTATCACCGGCTTTCCCTTCATGATCCGGCTAAAATGGAAAAATATCTTGGCACGGCGGAAGTTTGGCAAAAATCGGAGAACGAGTTGCGTGACTTGGTGAAAGAAAGAGGCGTTTCAGTGATTGAAGCTGTGGGCGAGGCCGCTTTTTACGGACCAAAAATTGATTTTATGGCAAAAGATTCTCTTGGCCGAGAATGGCAAGTGGCTACTATCCAGCTCGACATGAACATGCCGGAACGTTTTGATTTGGTCTGCACAAACGAAAAAGGAAGTCAGGAGAGAATCGTAATGCTTCACTGCGCCATTATGGGTTCTATTGAAAGATACCTCTCAATTCTCATCGAACATTTTGCCGGCGCTTTTCCTCTTTGGCTTTCTCCGGTGCAGGTGAAAGTTATCCCAGTACGGGAAAAACATAATGAATACGCGAAGGAAATTTTTGAAATGTTGAAAGAAAACAACATCCGCGCGGAATTAGACGACAAAGATGAAAATCTGGGCTCAAAAGTTCGCGATACGAAAAACAACAAAATCCCCTATTGGATTGTCATCGGAGACAAAGAAGAAGAAGCTAAAAAAATTACTCTCGAATCCCGCGACCATGGCCAGCTCGGACAAATTCCCAAAGAAGAATTACTAAAAAAACTTTTGGAAGAAATAAAGAATAAGAAGTAGAAATCAAATGGAAACATCAGATATAATGCGAGGGGTGCAGTTTTGGATAAACGAGATAAAAAGAGTTGGAGTTTATAATCAAATTCCGGGTTTTAATGATGTAATAACAGGGAAAAAAACACCGGCTCAAAACGACATAAAGCCAGTATTGGAAAACATCAAATTAGGCGGAAAAACTGTTGATATTTATCATTGGGGTGGAACAAGTAACAGACTTTACCTGCACATAAAAGACTAAATTTATATATCAATCCCCGCTTTTAATTTTTCCATTTCCTTAACCCACAATATACTGTATACTGAGAAAGTAAGGTTTATGCCACATATTTCATCAAAAAAACTAAAGAAAGAAAATTTGCAGAAACTTTATAATGAATTCAGTGCAGCCCTGGAAAAAACATCAAGAAAATCTGAAGCAAAATTTTTCTTAAATGATCTTTTGACGCGTACAGAAAAAATAATGTTGGCAAAAAGATTTGCTGTTATTTACCTTTTATCAAAAGATGTTCCACAATCTTATATTTCTGACGCTTTATTTATGAGTCCAACAACCGTTTCCAAGATGTCCTTAAAACACGAAATTGGTAAATACTCGTCCCTCTTAAGAGCAATCAAGGATAAAGACATTTGGGAAATCTTAGAAAAGATTTTGCGAGCCGGATTACCTCCCCGAGCTGGACGAGGCAGATGGAAATTCTTATATAAATAGAATCTTCTAACAAAAATCTGCAATTCCTTAGACTACAATATACTGTATACTAAGAAGTATTCAGAAAAATGACTCTTTGATTTTGTCTTGTAATATCTGAAAGACTTCTTCAGCTTTTCGCAAAGTTGGATAACCAGGAAAATTTTCGATTTTCCAATGCTCATGTGGATATCCAAGGAGCCATTCAGGTATTCTTTCATTACCGTCGGTCAGAAAGACAATTTTATCTATGTTTACTAGCATTTCAGAAGTCACTGGTTTAGCATATTTTTTAGAAATATCCATTCCATGATTTTTCATCGCCACTAGAGTATTTTTCACTTTATCGTTTTTATATTCACAAAAAAGCACTTCATGCTCTTCTGGCAAAATATTCATGCCAGCGGAAACAGCAGACGATCCATCTTTAGCGAGATGGTTAAAAACAGCTTCAGCAATTTGGCTTCTAAATCTATTTCTTCGACATAAGAAAATTACTTTCATAAAATTATTTCTTTTCTTTTTTAAGAATTTTGAGAAGATTTCTGATGGCTTGGCCACGGTGAGAGTGTTTATCTCTTTCTTCTGGTGAAAAATCGAGCATGACTTTGTCCGTGCCATCTAGCTGCACAAAGAGTTCAAATTGTCTCCCTTGATGGTCATTATTTTTTGGCTTAATGATGGTTCCGTGAAAAGTTCCTTCAGCTATCACAATATCCCCTTCTCCACGGCAAAGTCCGAGTCGACATGTCGCGCTTATTCGAGAACCCGCAAACTTTGTGCCCAATTCTTGCGGAGTAAAACATTTCCAGAAATCTTTCATATAAGGACCGGGGAAACCATTGAGGGCGTCCATATGGACTGAGACATCGTCTACCAAGACTGGCTGTTTAAAAATTCCGTATACTGTTTTGAGCTTGTGCCGTATGATTTCTTCCGGATCTCCCTGAATCTCTGGCTCATTAAAAACCTTTTGCTCACAGTCAAAAAATTCATTTAATCTCAGAGATAAATCCCCAAATTTAAATGGACTTCCTGTGACAATCAAAAGTTTCGGCTTCATGTTGATAACTTATCAAAAATCTTTGGATCGAAACTTCCCTCAATACCTCTTAGTTTAATACTCTTCTTGAGTTCTTTGCCGGGGGCAACCGGCTCTGTAACTATGTCTTCAATATCCAGCTTAGATCCTTTTTGTAGACCATCTGTTGTGTCATCGAAAGGGGTAACTTTATCTCCTATTTTTACCAACTCTCCACCGCGCACAAATACTCCCTCCTCCTTTAATCTCTGAGGGGTATCTTCGTGTAAATTTTTTGGCCACTTTGGATCCATTTTAGATGTCGATTTCTGCTAACTTAGCATTCGACTGAATGAAAGATTTGCGAGGAGGGACTTCGGAGCCCATGAGAATATCAAAAATTTTATTCGCTTCTTCGGCATCGTCGATGTTCACCTTTTTGAGCACACGGTTTGCAGGATCCATGGTCGTCTCCCACAATTCTTCCGGATTCATTTCTCCGAGACCCTTAAAGCGCTGGATGTGGATTTTGTTTGATTTTTTAGCGACCTCTTCCCCCTCTCCTTCTTCAGGAGAGGGTTGGGGTGAGGTTTCGGGTTCATCAACAGTCTGAATTTCACTTACTTCCGTTCCCCTGCCGACAATTTTTAATTTCTCATCATCCGTATAAGCATAAGAAATTTCTTTGCCCTTTTTTATTTTATAAAGCGGTGGCTGAGCGATGTAAATATATCCGGCATCGATAACTTGCCTGAAGTATCGGTAGAAAAGCGTCAAAAGTAAAGTGCGGATGTGCGAACCATCCACATCGGCATCGGTGGCGATGATTATTTTATGATAACGAATTTTGGACAAATCAAAAGTATCTCCGATAGATGTGCCCATGGCGATAACCAGAGATTTCACCTCTTTAGAAGCAAGCATCTTGTCTATACGCGCGCGTTCGACATTTAAAATTTTGCCACGGAGTGGAAGTATTGCTTGTGTACGGCGATCCCTGCCCTGTTTCGCGCTATTATGGACAAAAACTCCAGAAGCCAGAGCAAAGTTATGGGTTCCTGGAACTTCTATATCGTATACGTCTATCTTTTCGGTAAGTGGTACAATGACTTTTATCTTATGATTGTAATTTTCCACAGCTTCGCGCAATCTGATCTCATTTCCACCGAAAAATCTGCTTACAAAAGTTTCAAAGGATAACACATTTTTATTATTTTCTTTTTTTCTGGCATCCTCAAAAAGTTCTTTATCAATTTCTTTATTTTTATCGTAAACCCTGCGAAGCACTTTAATTGTGTTTTCGTAATACGTTTTATCGTAAGCGATCTTTCTTTTTGCCCGAAATTCGGGAGTCCATTGCTCTTTGGTCTTGCCACTACGCCACTCTAATAAATCAGAATTGGACCATTCTTCTTTAGCTTTTTGAGAAAGATCCTTTTTTGAATTAGGATTTTCTATAAAGAATTTAGCTACCCTCCTAGACTGCTTGTCTCGATTTTCTTCACTAGACCAATATATTTTCTGAGCAGTATTCAAAGTCTCTTTACTTTTCTTCCTATACTCCTCATTGGAAGCATAGAAATCCAGAAACTTTTTGACCATGTATTTTTTATATTCTTCATTTTCCCATTGAGTTTTAGCGCGAATACTTAATTCTTCCCTCATGGAAAGCATTTTTTGACGAATCCTCTCCCTGTAAGCAGGTGTCTGTTTCAAAATTCTCAATTTTTCCAATACATCAGGCCTTTTTAAATTTTTTTCATACAGAAAAGCATGCAGAACAATATGCTCTTCTTTCGTCATCCGAATTATATTTTCCGGATTATTATTTCTTTTATTAAAATCTTTGTGGTGCCGATGGGATCCTTCGGTCATGTCATAGATATTATTTCTCAAATTATATTCGTCTGAAAGTATGTGGGTAAATATCCACCTCGCCTCTTTCGGGTCATATACCATCTCGTAGTCCTTAATAGTGATCCTTTTACCGATTTTTGAAACCTGTTTTCTAAGAGGCATTAAAGAATCATCTATTCTGAGACTCCCGGCAGATTTATAAGTACCGTTACGAAGCATAAATAAGTGGTCGGACGTACAAATAATTTCTTCATCATTATCCAATACAACTTTTACAACCTCCGCATTAACTTTAGTTCTGCGAGGATTTAGAATTTTTTGGACACCGATGCTTCCATCGTCCAAAATCGTGTAACAATAATTTATTTTACCACTCTGATGTTCGTTCACTAAATCTTTGAAGGAAAGATTTCTGCCATCTACCAAAGCAACTTCTGTATCAGCCGAGAAACATCCCCCGGCTGAATCTCCTTCCACCAAAAATAATTCAGATTCTGAGGCATCTTTACTCTGACAGTCTGCGAGCTTGCCAGGCAGAGTCATGCCTTCAAGCGCCCCTTTTCGCAAAATAGAGTCTTTGGCTGCTTTGGCGGCTTTGCGAGCCTTTAAAGCGAGAATTGACTTGTTGATTATGGCTTTTGCTTCGTCAGGGTTTTCCTCCAAGAAACTGTTAAAAGCTTCGCCAAATACGGTAGCCACCGCCCCCTGCGCCTCCATGCTTCCGAGTTTCGCTTTTGTTTGTCCTTCAAATTGAATCTCACGAAGCTTTACAGAAATAGCTGCCGTCAAACCTTCCAATACATCCTCACCGGTAAATCCACCTTCGGACTCTTTCATCATTTCATTTTTCTTGCAGTAAGTATTTAAGGTTCTGGTGAGAGCAGTTTTGAAACCGGTTATATGTGTTCCACCTTCGGGAGTATGAGTATTATTAGCAAAAGGAACGATTCGATCCATAATGTCATCCACATACTGCAGAGCAATTTCTACCCCGACGCCGTCTAATTCTTTTTCGACATAAAAGATGTGATCCTGAATAGGCTTCTGAAATTTATTATAGAATTTTATTAAGGAAATGAGCCCACCCTCAAAGTAAAAAGAGGTGGAGGGTAATTCCAAACCGAGATCTCTGAAATAAAACACATCGTCTTCATTCAAACCTTTTTTATCATCCCACTCACGAGCATCAACGATTAAAATTTTCAATCCTTTCACTAAATAAGCCTGTTGGCGAATATGATTAACTACTGTATTCCAGTCAAACTTGATATTTTCATCTTTTCCGCCCGAGGCGGATCCGCCTTTGGCGGAGAAAACTTCTTGGTCGGGCTCAAAAGTAACAATAGTCCCGTGTAATTTTGAGTTACCTGTCTTTTTTACTGTAGCTTTTTTCTTGCCTTGAGAATATTCCTGTACATATTTGCCGCCATCTCTGTGCACCTCTACCTTGCAATAAATAGAAAGAGCGTTGACCACACTAGCACCAACTCCGTGCAGACCACCGGAAACTTTGTAGCCTTCTCCGCCGAATTTTCCTCCAGCATGAAGTGTCGTCATCACGGTCTCTAGGGCAGAGACTTTCGTTTTTTTATGAGTGTCTACCGGTATACCTCGGCCATTATCCGCCACTCGCACTCTATTGCCCGGTAAAAGCACTACTTCTATATCGTTGCAAAAACCTCCCATCGCTTCATCGCGCGAGTTGTCAAAAATTTCCCAAACTAGATGATGTAGTCCTTCCGGGCCGGTAGTGCCAATATACATTCCCGGCCGGCGCCGTACGGGCTCCAGACCCTCTAAAACCGAGATGTCCGAAGCATCATAATGATGACCATTTCCACTCTTTTTTTCTTCCGTTTTTTCTTTCGCCATATATAAGTATTATATAACTGGATACAATATAATAAGTTCATTCGCTCGGAATAATTAAGTAAACTTCCTATTCCTCACTCACTGCTTATTATAGCAAAAATCCACAGTATTTACAAGCATATTTATGTTGATAAAGATGCAAAAAAAGACAAGAAATAAGGGGCTGTCCGCGACGAATCGCGGACAGCCCCTTACGATGCAAGATCCTCGCCCAGCAACTATTTCGGATCCTTGAGAAGAACTGCCACCTTGGCAAGGTTTTCAAGTGCTCCAGTGAGGTAAACTGAATGTTCTGGGCGAATCCACCAGAGCGCCTGATCCTCTTTCAACTCTGGTGGTAAATTAGCCCCTATGGCTTCAATCAATTTCCTTCGGGTTTCGTTACTTAGAGGTTGCATTTTTTCCTCCCTTCGAAGGTGTCAGAGATCCCCTTGGAAGACCTCGGCGTTTTTCCTCCTGCCTGCGCATTCTCTGGCGCTTTTTGTGGGCGCGGCGGCGCGCCCTTTCTTCCAACGAGACAGACGACCAAGCAATACCTTCATCAAGACCAATCATGTTCGATTCCTCCTATTTTTGGTTTTTAGTTTTCTACCTAAAGAACAAGATATCCTCGTAAAACGAGAACACCAGCCATTTAGAGAGCTGGTGTTTGAGTTGTAAGTTTTTGTTTTAAAGATTTTTTACAGCGCAAACATCAGCCTTCTAAAAGAAAGTTGGTAATGACCACCTTAATGGCTGAAAGGCGCGTATTCGGCTGTGTATTTTTATTCACGTTTAGATAATAGCATTTATTTAAAAAGAATGAAAAAGAGTATGTGGAAAACTCTCACAAAAAAAGGGCTCGTGGCGACAAAAGTCGCCCGTAGCCCCCACCTTGATCACGGAAACACATCCATGTTTCCGGCGCTATAATAACCACTCCTCACTTCTTCTTCTCTTTTCCTTTTTTGCTCCCTACGCCTTCTTTTCGAAAGCCCTTTTGAAGTGACTCTTCTTGGTTTTTGATTCATATTAAGTTTTCGATGAACGATTTTGGGTTTACGACACACTAAAGAAAAAAGAGCCTTAGAAGGCTCATTTTTGGGTTGTAATTTATTTGGAGAGGTTTTTACAGCGCAAAGATCAGCCTTCTAAGTTTAAGGCTGAGTAGCAATGTACTTGCTGAAAAATGTTTGATTTGCTTTGTATTTTTAGTCACGAGTAGATAATAGCATTTATTTTTTAAGTTGCAAGTAGGTTGTGGAAAATATTTTATCAAAAAATAAAAGCCGGATATCCTTTTGGGACATTGCCGGCTCTTATCGAAAGTTGATAGGGTTGTGAGGACTCTCGACCTCGGATTGATTACTCAGGGACGCTGAGCACGTATTTTGACTTTAGTGGTTACAGGATTGAGGACACCCGCAAGCCACTGACCACCTTTTATTCCATTACCCACATATCCAACATTAATCAAACCTTGCTGAAAACGGTGGAAAAAGGAAACGTGGTGAGCATTTCCAGAATGTTCCCAATATATGACATTCGGGAACTTCCTAGAAAAGTTGGGGTTGTCGATGTTTGCCTGCACCTGCGCATAAGGATGAGCGATTAAACCTCTCGCTTCAAACTCTCTAGCCACCTCTCCTTGAAGGAGGAAGTTGCGACTAAAGAAGAAATAGAGGTCGACTTCTGTTTCCCCCTGTGCCGATATTGTTTCCAATACACAACTGTCGAAATCCCCCACACGGTGAAGCTCGGCAATCATCATAAGTGGTGTTTTGGTAAAATCCACCTTAACTCCACGCACGAGCACCATCTCTTCTGCCATAAGCGTTTTACAGAACCCTTTTTGGCGCCGATGGACGATTGCTGAGTATTCAGTATGACCGACTGAATACCTGACTTTCCCAGGCAACTTAGGAAAGAGCCTGAGGCCTTGGTCTGTGAGTGCGAAACACCATTTTCTATACCATTGGTTTTTCATATTTTTGAGTTAGTTTTTGGGTTGAGAAATTTGGCATAAGGTACAAAAACGAGGGGCTAATTTCATAAAATATCACTAAGTTTG
>CAYHGI010000015.1:0-17128 GCA_964356285.1 uncultured Candidatus Saccharibacteria bacterium | reverse complement strand
GTGTCGGCGGGAAGAATCGAACTTCCGACCTGAGGCTTATGAGTCCTCCGCTCTAACCTTCTGAGCTACGCCGACAAAAAGCAAACTGCTTTGCTTTTTGTCGATGGCGATACCACTGACCAAAAGCATGAGGGCGGTGCGAGGGCTACAAACGCCCGAGCCGCCCTTTAAACCACTGCATTTCGTTAGAATAACATATTTTGCTATTTTTTCAAATGTATGTTGCAAAAAAATGCCTTGTAATGTAAAGTAAATAAAGCGGGATAGAGAAGAGGCATCTCGTAAGGCTCATAACCTTAAGACGGCCGTTCGATTCGGCCTCCCGCAACAATTTTTAGATAAATCCATACGTGCGAAAAATCTGCTCATAAATGGCGATTACCCTTTTGGCTTCGTGCTGTGAAAGCTCAAAAGAAGCCCCTTCGTGAGCGATTTTATTTCTGATTGTGTGCACTTCCCAAGCAGAAACAAGACTGCGAAATTTATTTTGATCCGCTAATTTTAGCTTATCTCCAAAAGTTTCCCCCTTAAAACCAAGTTGGTCCATCAAACTTTCTAGCATAGCGTCTGCTTCGATAACTGCCAGTTTCCAATCGCTTGCGTGTTGCGAGAAAAGATAGCCTAGGGTTTTAAGCCATCGGGGATTTTTAGACACTTCGTCTCCTTGGCTAATTTTTTTCTCACGCTCCGCCTGATGGCGCGCGTATTCGGCAAGCTCGTGTTGCAGATGTTTCTTTTCCTTACCTCTAATTTCAAACAATCTGATTGAGGTATACGAAATAACCATCAGGAAAAAAAGCGAAAAAAAGAAAAGGACAGTATTATAAACATGCAATATTTGTCCGCCATTACCGCTAAAAAAATCAAAAATTCGATTAAAAAAAACGGCACCTTGATTAAACAAGTATTCCGGATTAAACCATTTAGAGCCAAGCAAAGAGTTTTCAAGAATGGGATTCGGGGTTAAAGATGTTGGATTCATATATAAATTATACCACAAATCCTATTTAGTTATTACTAACTTAAATTTAAATTAAATTTCTAGATTTAGCGTAATTGTCAATAAGTTTTTGAGTCTGGATTTGATCTAACCCTTCAATGATTGCTCTTGCTAAGACTGCACGAGACATTGACTTACTAAGTTTATGAGCAGAAAGAATTATCTTCCCTGTACCACCTAATTCTTTTGGGTTAATATTGGCTCCCAATAGTGAGGCGGCATAATCTAGAGTTGTACCCCCAATCAAAGTTCTACTTGCATCAATAACCAGTTTTCCATCTTTCGCAGCTTGCACTAAATCATATCTTGCTTCATTATCGACATTTCCTAAACTATGAGCTCCCACTACTATTGCTTTTATCTTAGGATCATAGTTATGAATCATGAACTGAGGAACTGAATTTTGATTTCCTAAATCATCTACATAAATTTGTTCAAATGCATCGTAAAGTTTTTCTGGAGTTATTTTATGAACGACATGTTCAGACGATGGAGCTTTGCGAGACTGCCAATTGGCCCTAGATTTATCTATACGACCTAACAGACTACTAACTGTTTCATTAGTCTTATGAGCTGACCAGAAAGTTAGTTGATCTTCTATTCGCCTTGTTTCTAGTGGATCAATTTTAATAAAGTCACCTGCCTTATAAAGTTCTCCTTGAAATATCCAATAAGCACCAGACTCTAAATCTAGGTGTGCTAACTTGGCTAAATCAATAAAGTTTTGTGGAGCATCTGAATTATCTTCGTTATGAGAACGATTTGCACCAGCCAATATAAGCGGTGGAAGTTCTGTATCAAATGTTAAAACATCAAAAGGTCCTAAAATAGCTATATCCGCAGTATCTGTACCTTGTCCTCCTAAAATTGGTTTATCGGGTTCTGCTATCGCTTTTTCAATTAGAGTAGCAATTATAGGAGCCGTAATCGGATTTCTTAAATGCGAACTATCACCACTAAATAAAGGTAAGAGTGGGCCCTTAACAAAATCCCCAAATTGTTCATCTTTTTCATTTTTTGCCCAATTAGATAAATGTTCGGCCGCATCTAGTTCCTCTTTATTTACTCCTTTGAATCTTGCGTAAAGTTCTGTGACTAATTTTCTTTCGGCCAATGCTCTCTGTTTAGGATCTCTCGTAAACATTCCTAACCCTGTCTGCATTTCTAATAATTTATTATCGTCTAAACTCCCTGAACCAATTTTTTGTCCGTCTTCTCTAAATATCATATCCCAAGTTCCACCAAGCTTAAAAAAGTTAACTGGTATTGGTTTACCGAGCCCTTCTTTTTGTTCTCTTTTTCTTGTAGGATTGCTGGGACCCCCCCTATGCTTTCAGGTTTCATATAATAGGCATTATATCTTAAGATAATTTAAGAGCAAATAGCTTCAAATTTTTGACCTATTTCAAAAAGAAGATCTTCCCTCCCGTGCGAAGCCATAAATTGAATCCCCAGAGGCAGATTTTTTCCTTTTATCTCTAAGAAGCCTGAAGGTAAAGACATGGCAGGCACCCCGATAATATTTGCAGTAACCGTAAATATGTCAACCAAATACATAGAAAGCGGATCACTTTTTTCTCCTATTTCCCAAGCGGGTATTGGAGAGGTCGGTGTTAATATCAAATCAATTTTAGAAAATAATTCTTTAAACTCTTTCCTTAAAGCTTCACGGGCTTTCTGCGCTTTTCCATAATATGCATCATAGTAACCTGCGGATAGAACATATGCACCGAGTAATATTCTCCTTCTAGATTCCTTACCAAAACCTGTGCCTCTCGAGAGCAAGTAATCTCCGAGTAAATTTTTTCCGTTTTTGTGCACGCCATACCGAACTCCGTCAAAACGCGAAAGATTCGTGGAAACTTCAGCAAAATTAATAATATAATACAAAGCAAGGCAATTAGGGAGTTCAATATCTTTGATTTTATAACCGGAACTTTCTAGATTTTTGACAGCTTCTTTAAAATTATCCTTAACCTTCGGGTCAATTCCCTCCTGATTTATCAGACTCCAAGGCACTCCAATTGATAATTTATTTTTTTTCTTGGGTTCTGTATAAATATCATCCTTTATAGAAGTACTGTCCAAGACATCATTCCCATTGATAACATCAAATACAATCTGCGCATCTTCAACCGTCTTTGCAATCGGACCAATAACATCGAAAGATGATGTTGTGGCCATCAAACCATAACGGGATACTTTGCCGTAGGTAGGCTTAAACCCGACAACCCCGCAAAACGCAGACGGCTCGCGAATTGAACCTCCTGTATCCGAACCAAGAGCAACCAGAGACATATCGCTCGCAACAGATGCCGCCGAACCGCCGGAGGTACCGCCGGAAACTCTCTTTGTATCGTATGGATTTTTTGTCACTCCGTATGCCGAATTTTCCGTTGACCCACCTAAAGCAAACTCATCCATATTTGTCCTGCCTAAGAATACAGCACCTTGCTTTTTTAATTTAGTTATAACTGTGGCATCATAAGATGCCACATAATTTTGTAATATTTTTGAGGCGGAAGTTACATTTCTACCTTTTATCAAAATATTATCTTTGACGGCAAAAGGAATACCAGTTAAAATTGTGGATGTTTTTGAGTCAAACCTTTTTTGCGCAACATCGGCTTGATCAAGCACATCATCAAATACTTCAAGATATGCGTTAATTCTTGGGTTTTTTTCTTTAATAACTTCCAGATACGCTTGCGCCAGTTCTCGGCAAGTGAATTCTCCCTTTAGTAAACTCTGATGGGCTTTTTCGATTGTCAGATTTTTTAAATCAATCATAATATCTTTTTCACTTTTAGAAAATTATCTTGCGCATCTGGGAATTGTTCTATAATAAGTTCACGAGAAAAGGAACCCTCACCCGCCCCGGCGGGCAAATCTTCTCTCCAGACATTGTATGGACGATAATCGGACTCCACATCCACCCTGCCCTGCTCTCCAACTTTGGCAGGTATTTTTACCTCTTGAATTTGATTCACGTAATCCAAAATAACTTTCATGTCCGAAAGTATTTCCTTTTTTTCATCTTCTCCAAGCTCGATTCTAGCAAGCTCCGCAAGGTTTTCCACGTCTTTTATATCCATATGGAGAGTATAGCAAAATTATGAGAAAACCTCACCCCTTGCTTTCCCCTCTCCATTTTAGTAATAAATGGAGAGGGGTTTGGGAGAGGAAAAGATTAAAATCCCAAAGCTTTAATTCTTTCTTCCACCGATGGATGAGTTGCAAAAAGTCCACTTATTTTTTTACCCAGCCTAACACCTTTGGGGTCTGCAATGTAAAGATGAGCGATGGCCTTTGACTGGCGAGACATAGGTCTTTGGTATTGAGAAATTTTGCGGAGCGCGCTTGCCAAACCTTCGGGATAGCGAGTAAGAAGGGCCCCGGAGGCATCTGCTAAAAATTCACGCTTCCTGGAAATAGCAAGCTGGATAAGCATGGCAAAAACCGGCGCCAAAATTGAAAGGATAACCCCCACAAGCATAAGCAAACCGCGACTTTTATTATCGCTATTTCTATGCCCTCCCCAAAACACACTACGCATAAATATGTCGGAAAGTATGGAGACAAAACCTACCAAAACAACAACCACCGTCGAAAGAAGCATGTCCTTATTCCCGATGTGCGAAAGTTCATGAGCTATCACCCCCTCCAATTCAGATTTGTTTAGAATCGCAAGCAGTCCGGTAGTCGCGCAAATTACAGCATGGTTTTTGTCCCTGCCCGTGGCAAAAGCATTAGGCGCCGGATCTTGCACCACGTATATTTTAGGCATGGGCAGTCCTCCGGCAATAGATAAGTTTTCCACACTTGCGTATAAATCAAAAAATTTTTCTCTTTTAGCCACTTGCGCTCCAGCCAACTTCAAAACGATTTTGTCCGAGAACCAGTATGAAACGACATTCATGACAATGCTAAAGATTATGAAAATGTAGAGAATATTGGGGTCCCCATAGTACAGACTGAAAAACCAGCCGAGTCCGATGACTATAACAAAAAATACAGACATCAGGAGCCATGTTTTTCTTACATTTTTTGATTGCTCGGTATAAAGCGTAGCCATTGCTGATTTCTAGTTAATATCTTATTGCGCCTTTTGGTAACTAGCTATTACAGATGAAATGTAATCTCCCCTACAGCCGAGACTTTGAATTCTATTCTGGTCAACATTATTTTCTATAAACAAGCCGAGAGTGCCGTAAAAATATATTTGGCCTGCATATTTCCCGAGATCACTCGTATTGGGAACACCGAACGAAGGAGGAGTTTTTGTTTCATCCAACTCTTTAACCAGACTAAGGGGACAGGTAACATATTGGCCAGCCAATTTTTTGCCGGTAACATCAATGAGCGCGCTCTCTTCCGCATATGACAATTTAAATCTGCAAATATCTTGATCAGCATTTTTATCTCGGACAATTTGAAAAACCGTCGGAAATAAATCATTTTTAAGAACAACCCTAGCCTCTTCACAATGAAGGGCGCTATTGCCTAAACAATTTAATACTGCATTATTCTCGTAGGTAAAAGGATTTTTTAGGTCTGGCGCTGTACCAATTCCACAATCTTTAACCACACTAATTGTTGGTTTTATTATCGGATTATTTTGTGGTACAACGAAATTATTTGGTATTTGGTCGGTACTAAAAATTTTCCCAAAATTAAAAGAGGGCATAGAAATTTTTTTCAAGTTATTTACCGATGAATTCCAAGAATTAACAGATAATTCTTCTAAAGTGTTAATCCCTGAATTCCAAAAACTAATTATCTGCGGGCGATAAAACCACCAGGAAACTAAAAAAATTAAGCTTATTATAATAAAAACTGAATTTTGCCAGAATGATTTTGATTTTGATCTATTTTTTGCAATCGGAGCAATCATAATGTTTTGAGTAGCTGGGTTTGGGGCAACAAAACCTTGCATTGGAACTACTGTCCTAAACGCTTCGCTTAAATCAGCCTCACTCCATCCTCCATTTTTGATTAACTCCGCATGAACTTCTTCACGCGTACGCCCTTTGGTAAACTCTCCTCGTATGTATTCTATAAGTTCTGGAGTAATCATGAGTTTTTAAATTAATTATTGATCCTAAAACTTCACTTCCACCGGATTTTGAGCAACATCATTATCATCTAGATCAAAAAATTCTTTCTTGGAGAAATTGAATAGCTTGGCCAAAATGTTTGAAGGAAAAGATTCAATTTTTATATTCAAGTCACGGACATTTCCGTTATAAAACCTGCGTGCCGCTTGAATTTTATTTTCCGTATCAGAAAGTTCGTTTTGCAATGCTAAAAAATTCGTATTGGCTTTCAAGTCTGGATATGCTTCAGAAATGGCAAAAAGAGACTTAAGCGCGCCAGAGAGCATATTTTCGGCCTGCGCATGCTTGGGAGTGGGACCTTGGGCCCCCATTGCCATGCTTCTCGCTTTCGTGACATTTTCAAATGCGCTGGATTCGTGCTTTGCATATCCTTTTACCGTGTTCACTAAATTAGGAATTAAATCATACCGACGTTTTAACTGCACTTCAATATCCGCCCAAGCTTCTTGCGCGCGATTCACCAAAGAAACAAAACCATTGTAGACAAAAATCGCCCACAAAATTATAACGCCTAAAATTATTAAAATATATCTCATAGCTTATATTATATCAATAAGCAAGAAGTAAAGGCAAGTCTATCCTCTGTTTTGCCACTCCTCTATCCACACCAACAACGGTGAAGCAAAGAAAAGCGAAGAATAGACACCGAAGAAAAGACCAATAGTCAGAATCAGCGAGAAATTCTTGGTTGTTTCCGGACCGAATAAATAAAGCGGCACCAGTACGAAAATAATCGTGAGAGTGATATTAATTGAGCGGACAATGGTCTGGCTAGTACTTCGTCCAATGGTATCCATAAAATTTTCCTTTTCCCCTGCCTTTAAATTTTCCCTGATTCTGTCAAAAACGACAATTTTGTCGTGCACCGACAAACCTAAAATAGTCAGAAGTGCCAAGACAAAAAGCGTATCGACTTCCGCGCCGGTATAATGAGACAATAAAGCGAAAATTCCCGTTGGTATGACGATGTCATGAAGAAGGGTAATAATTGTAATAATTCCATATTTCCAAGAGGCCACCGGTTTTGACACTTTGCGAAAAGCAAAAGTTATAAAAAGAATAATCGCTACAATGACAAAGACGATAGAAAGGATAGCCTTACGGGCAAGTTCACTTCCAACCGAAGGGCCGATAGAAGTAAAACTTTTCTCTACGGCTTCGTATTTTCCATCCCCAGACGGAGAAGACCCAGAAGACCACAGAGACAGAATCTTCTGATGTTCTTCTTCAGTGAGATCGCGAGTCTTGATAAGATACCCAGTCTCCCCTGTGGGCTGGACGAGAGCTTGGGTAACACCGAGCGACCTTAAATTATTCTGGATTGAATCAGCCTCCGGGCGCCCGCGGCTAAAATCTAACTCAAGAAGCGCCCCCCCTTTAAAATCAATACCAAGCTTGAGACCGAAAGTGAAAGTGAAAATAACTGCAACCACCATCAGCATGATCGAGAGAGAAAGAAATATTTTTTTGTATTTGACGATAAACATGTGAATTAGATTATAGTTTTTTTCAGATAGAGTCTTAGGCTCTATCTGGCTAGGTTCTAGTAATCCCGGAACTAAATAAAAACTTGGTAAATTTATTCGTCTTATCAATGCCAAGGGCGAAAAGGAAGATGCGGGAGACGGTGATGGCAGAGAACATAGACACCAGAACGCCTAGACCAAAAGTAAGCGCAAACCCTTTGATGAGCGGTGTACCCAGCCAGAATAGGATAATGGAAGTAATGATGCTGGAAGTATTTGAGTCTCGCACGGATGTCCAAGCCCTCTTGAAACCGGCATGAATCCCATCATGAATATTGCTCCCCTTTCTTATTTCCTCCTTCATTCGCTCAAATATAAGCACATTCGCATCCACAGCCATACCGAGCGAAATAATAAACCCACCGATGCCGGCCGCGGTCAAAGTGACCGGCAGGAGTTTGAAAATGGCCAGAAGAATTGCCGTGTAAAAAGAAAGCGCCAGTACCGCGATAAGACCGGGTAAGCGATACCAAAGAATAAGAAAGATGGCCACCAAAAGAAATCCCAGAATTGCGGCCTTTACTCCGGCCTTGACGGCAGACTCCCCTAAGGTGGCGCCAATAGTTTGCGTGGAAAGAAGGGTGATCGGCACAGGCAGAGCGCCTGAATTTAATCGGCCAACTAATAGTTTTGCTTCCGTTGGAGTAAAACTGCCGGAAATAACCGCTTGGCCATTCGGAATTTCTTCACGGACCACTGGAGTCGATACCGGCGCGCCGTCTAAGTAGATAGCCACCATTTTACCGACATTGGTTTTAGTTATCTGCGCAAAAAGTTTCGTGCCGACATCGTTGAATTGCAAACTTACCTTTGGTTCACGAGTATTTTGGTCAAATTCCAAAGTCGCTTTTTGTAAATATCGGCCAGTGAGTTCAGTGGCAATAAATTGAGAACCAATGTCTAAATTTACTTTACCGTCTTTATCTATTGTTGCAGTTTGCGGAACGTCCTTTGGAGCCTCGATTTTGAACTCCAGAAATGGAGTCTTTCCAATCATATCTATCGCCTGCTTGACATCAGTCACACCAGGGAGATCAACTATTAATTGTTCTTCCCCGCCAGAAATAAACCCGCCGCGCTGCACCTGCACCACCGGCTCGGAAACTCCAAAAAGATTCACTCGGCGTTCGATGACATCACGAAGCGCATCCATCGAACTTCCTACTTCACTCGATTCCACGGCGCCGACATCAGCTTTATATATAAGGTGACTGCCTCCGGAAAGATCAAGACCCAAACGAAAAGGAAATTTCTTAAAGAATGCCTTTTGGGTCTCAAAATTCTTATTTAATTTGGGTTCAGTCTTGTAAACAAAAAAAGCTACCCCAGAACCCAAAATCAGTATTATCAATGCCAATATAATTCTCCTTCGCATAAATATATCGATATATTATACATTTTTTACAAAATAAGCAACTTGATACACAACCTCATCCCCTACCCCTTCTCCTGGAAATGAGAAGGGGTTACATCATACAATATCCGGAGACTTCCCCCTCTCCTCTCCAGGAGAGGGCTGGGGTGAGGTTCTAAATTAACTTTTTTAAATTAGAAATTTTTTTTATTAAAAAAGCAACTACAAAGCCCAGAATAAATCCCCCAAAAATATCTATAGGGAAATGCACGCCGGCGATAATGCGCGCCAGACCAATTAAGAAGGCAAAAAGCATAAATACAAATCCCGCCTTTTTGTGTTTAAAATAAATAGCAAAAGCTATTGCTGAAAAAACGGCAGCATGACCAGAAGGAAAAGCGTATCCGGCTTCTGGAAAAAGCGGATAAATGTTGGGCAACGATAAAAAAGGCCGTGTAACATGAATTGAATATTTCAATATTAAATCAAAAACTACCGTCAGGCCTCCGGTAAAAAAGATTACGAAAAATTCCCGCCAATTTTTACGATAAAAAACAAAAAATATTCCAGCCATTAAAGCCACAAAATATGGAAAATAAACAGCAAAAAAAATAACTATATTATCAAATAAATTTGACTGATGCGCTAAATTATAAAAAAAATAAAATATGCTATTGTTCATCGTTTTTTTGTTTTGCAACCTTAAGTACATTATTTAGAAGCATCGCGACAGTGACCGGCCCCACTCCTCCGGGTACGGGAGAGACGTAGCCTGCGACATTTCTAACAGATTGTAAATCAACATCGCCGACAATGTTTGGACGATCACCAAACGGACTGCTTCCTTCTTCACTAGTGCCGGCATCTATCAGAACTGCCCCTAATTTTATCATGTTAGCTGTAATATATTTTCCTTTTCCCATACCTGAAATCACAACGTCAGCTTGTTGCAAAAGATATTCTTTGTTTTCCGTTTTACTACTAATGACAAGGTGGATTAAGCCTCGATCACGCAAAAGCGCTGCTACGGGTTTACCCACTAACTCTCCTTTACCTAGTACAACAATAATTTTTCCTTTTAAGTCCAAACTAAGAGAATCAAGTAGCGCCATGCAAGCGAGCGCTGTAGGATAGCCTAAATCTGTTTGACTGTTGTAGTTATTATAAAATTTTTCACTGGCAATTGTTCCTAGACAATCGACATCTAGCCGCGGGTCAATATTGTCAAGGATCGTTCTCTTGTCGATTGATCTTGGCAGTGGAAGCTGAACGATAATCCCACACATATTCTCTATTTTATTCAAAATTTTTATTTCTTTTACTAAATCTTCTGTCAATATTGAAGCAGGGAAAGTTGCTTTGTGAAAATGAATACCTACCATCTCGGCAGTTTTCGCTTTCATTTCCACGTATTGACGGGAAACAAGGTCATCGCCCACTAACACATCGCAAAAAATAGGCTTAAATGTCAGTAGAGCCACTTCTTCTTTTACTTTGGCTAAAATTTGATCTCGTATTTTTCTTCCGTCAATTAATTGCATACTTTGTTCCCCAGGTCTTGCCTAGGAATCCTAGGCAAGACCTGGGGTTATTATTTATACCCCCAAAAACTCGTGTTTCGTGTCATCTCGATGTACCGATCTTGCGTATCTTTTCATACTCATTAAAATTCCTAAACCGGCAAATTCGAATAGGAGATGCGAGCCACCATAACTCATAAAAGGCAACGGTATGCCGGTTACTGGCATTAATCCCAAATTCATACCAATATTTATGAGTATATGACTTATAAAAAAGATGGCAATGCCCATACTAAAAAGTATTTCAAAATTATACGCTCCGAAAGTGGCAAAATAAAGAATTCTCCAAATAACCAGCCCATAAAGCAGAAGAATTAAAAAGGAACCGATGAAACCCCACTCTTCAGCGTATGCCGCGAAGACAAAGTCAGCTTGAGGTTGGGGCAGAAATTTTAACCGCGACTGTGTGCCGAAACCTAAACCCTTGCCCGTAATTTCTCCGGAACCCACAGCTATTGTGGACTGAAATGCATTATAACCTGTGCCATGAATATCAGTAAGCGGATTAATAAAATTTAGAATACGATCTTTTTGGTACGGGGCAAAAACTAAAAACCAGAATGTTATGAAAATTACAATACCGGAAGCAAACACAGCCAATAAATGCATTTTAGAAATTCCGGAGACGAGCACCATGCCAAGCCAGATAAAAACGATAATCATGGCAGAACCGAAGTCCGGCTGAAATAACACTAAAACAAAGGGTAAAAATGCATAAAAACCGGAAATAAAAATATGTTTTATGTCTCTAATCTCCACATGACGACGAGAAAAATATTTCGCTAAAATAAGCACTAATACTAGTTTCATCATATCAACCGGCTGAAAAGAAAAAAAACCGAAATCAAACCAGCTTTTAGAGCCGTGAGAAATATTTCCTAAAATAAAAAGCATCAGCAAAATCAGAGAGTTTAAAAGATATATCGCCACTAATACATCGGTACGTTTCAAAAAACGAAAATCTATAAAAGAAAAAGTGAAAAAAACGGCAAAACCAACTAAAATCCAAACAATCTGTTTACTGAAAAAAAGGCCAGTATCTTCCAGCGGCGCAAAACTTTTCATGGTGACTAGTCCGGCAACAATTATCGGAAGTATGAAAAGAACAAGCATCCAATCTATTCTTTTGAGAACATACTCAGTCATTATTTTACTTTGACCAGAAATTATACATAGGGATTATTTCTTTAACAATGACCTTGTTGGAGAAAGGTTCTGGCCAAGTGAAATTAATATCCTTACTCTCCTCTCCGGCCAGAGAATCTAAATAAGTGCGGCTGGCGGAAATAGCATTCCTTAAATTATCATACAAAATTACAATCACATCCAGCCCTTTTATAACAGATAAAGAATTATTTTTTAAGGTGGCAGAGAGTCTGGGAGAACTCGTTTCATCAAGAAGGTTGATATTGGAAATTAAAACTTTGAATTGATTTATTTTTCCTGGTGAAATTTGAATCCACTGCGGTACCTGCGTAAATTCAAAAGTAGTATAAATGGGGATGGAATTTCCAATATCTATCCCGGGCTCAAAAACAGCCAGTTTGCCTGAAGGAGGAATAAAAGTGCTGCCCTCTCTTTTGCCAATATAAATGTTGTTGCTATCGGCAAAACGAAATCGGTAATTTATTTTATTGATAGCAGTATTTTTATTATGATTTTCAAGATAGGCCACAGCGTTATAGCGTCCCGGCACTACCCTGAAGGAACGAGCCCAAAGAATGGAAATCTGATCCACTTGCGAAGTGCAAGCGCGAGCACAAGGCCCCCCGCAATCCACGCCAGTTTCGCTCCCGTTCTGCTTGCTGTCTGTGCAGCTTGGCGTTTGATTAAAACTGGGAGAAATTATTAAAAATACAAAAACGCAGATAAATAAAATCAGCACCAAAAGATAAAAAATTTGCCTTTTCAAAGCCCAGGTCATAAGGGCATTGTAGCATCAAAAACAAACAAAGTTTAGTCTTTAATTTTCTTATATGTTTGAATAAAACTGTCGAAGGCTACAAAATAAAATCCTTTCTTTGTATCTATCTTTCCATTCTCGTCACATTTACAGGCAAAAAAACATCTTTCGTCTTGATATTCCGGAGGACCCCAGGAGGTAATCATTTTTACTTTCCTACCTAAAGGGTTTGGAATAGCGCGACAATGAGTCTTTGGTAAATACCAGCCGGCTTTATCAGTTGCTTCATAATTATCGGGAAATTCGACTGCAGTATTAAGATATTCTTCACCTAATGGACCAGCAACAACTCGGTCGCCTTCCTTTGCTGTATTTTTCATTTCTTTGATATCACCTTCAGCTCCTTTAATTATAGTTGTGACTATTTCTCCGGGTACGGCCAGACGAGCTTTTGTCAAACCTACTTTTTTATACACAGATGCTTTTGCCAATGCATTCATAATTTCAGGAGACATCCGGTCAACCAATTGAAACTGGGTTTCTGTTTTAAGTTCTGTTTTTGGTGCACTTCCTATCGGCATATTTTTTAGTATAACAGCTTATTTATTAAAAACTACATATTCCCCTTCGCCTATTACCTCTACTTTTCCATCAATAACTTTTATTGCCATCCCGTCGTCGATTGCATAGATAGTGTGAGGAAATTTTTTTGCAAATTCTTCCAAAAATTCTTTTTGGCTCTTTGGTTTTTTGGGATCATTAAAGTGCGGACGTATATAAAAATTAACATATCCTAACCCATCATTTACCTCGTAACCAAATTTTTCTTTGTAAAGTAACTTGTGGTCGTCACTCGCAAGCATAAGAGTTGGACTCATTATGATACTGCCCGCACTGATACCGACATATACCTTGGTCTTGAGAAATTCTGGCAATAAATCTTTTAATCCTGATTCATTCAACCATCTCATCAAGTGAGGAGGAACTCCGCCTGAGAAAATTAAAACATCTGCTGTTTCTAAACGTGGCTGCCAAACTTCTCTCGGTAGCGCTGAAATATCAACAATATCTATAAATTTATAATTTTGTTGTTTTATCTCGTATAAATTATCTATAAACCAACCTCTATCGCCTCTCGCAGGATTCATCGCCGTAGGAATAAAAGCAAGATGTATTTCTTCTGCCGGCTTCCCCACCAAATCAAGCACCGCTTTTGCAAGTGTTTTATTTTTTAATCCAGCAGATGTAAGAAGGAGTTTCATAAATTTAATTTATCTTTGGTAATTTCTCCAGATCAACAACATTTTCTCCCGCAGTTAATTTTTTCTTAGAAACCCACACAAAACCTTTATCTCTTGTAATAACAGCAATATCAACTGCACCACCAACACCCGGCATATCACCTGGATCAGCTCTTATTCCATCTGAAAACCTTTGAATAGCGGTTGTGGTCCTAATAGCTAGATTGCTAAAATCAATACCATCCTGTAACGTCATTGTCCCCCATTGAATAACATATTCAAGAGTGTTTAGCTGAGCTTGAACTTGCGCAGGTGTTATTTCGGCTATTGCTTTAGTAATAAACGGCAAATTTTCAATACGCAAATCAAAACCCTTTATTATCCTTGCTATCACATCGATTTGACCTATCCAATCCGCACCATATTCTTGGCCACGTTTTTTAGCATCACGTTTTATTTGAGTATTTCCTGGTACATATACGACACTTGTTTGATGTGAATCATCTCGGTTGAAACCAGTAACTATAAATTGTAGCTGTTGAACACCAGCTATCCCCTTTTTTTCAAGATTTAAATTTAATTTGTCCTTAAAAATAAACTCGACGTGTGTTTCCTTTTCTTCTATTTTCACAACTTCAACACCTTGCGCAGATAAATTATTTTCAAGAACTTTTGCGAGATTTTTAATTTCTTTTTTATAATCATATTTTGACTTGAAATATTTTTCCAGTTCATTTGAAATTTCTTCTACTGTCATCTTCTTTAAATCATGCGTCACTCCGAAATCTTCAATAAATTTACTAATGTTTTCTAAAACTCCATCTTTGGGTAAAAAAGCTAGACCGGTGACAATTAGACCCACCTTTTCGGTAAGTTTGAAGACCTTTGAAGCAGAATCTGAACCTACGCGACTCATGCCCTTTTGATTCCTGTATGACTGGCGACTATCTGCTGCTAATACAATTCCTTCTGATGTTGTTGTACAAATTCCTAAGCTCATATTATTTTTTTAGACAAATTATTAATAATGCCGTGAGCGACAGAATCACAGCTGTGCATATAAATCCAATAAACCAATCGCTTCCTAAGCTATAACGAGAAACCGGTAACGCAATTAATAAAAGTGTTCCAAATATTATTATTTCCCCATATTTTTCTAAAGTTATGGGATTACTTATTATTTGCGTAATACTCTTTGATAAAATCTGCAGACCATTATCCCCGCCAGAATCAACTGAACCATTATTTGGTGATAAAAACTTTGGAAATTTTTCATTGGTATTTAAAATTGTCTCTATTTTATTATTTTGTTCAAAAAAACCTTGTTCGTGATTAGTTGTGACATATTTGGAAAGAATTTCCGGAATTATTTTTAATGCTTCATCTGTGAGCTTATAATCTTTACTAGTGGCAATTCCAACCTTTTCAATATAACCATCTTTTACAAGTGAATCAATAATATAGGCTGCGGACGAAGCTCCAGCAAGTCCTAACTCCTTAGCAATTTCCCTCATTGATATATGAGAATTTAAATATATTGCTTTAATTACATTCTGCTCACTTGTAGTCATAAATTCAAGTTATCACATACTGAACAATTTGTCCAATAAAATGTGGATAACTCAAAAAACCCAGTAATTTATTACTGGATTTAGAATCAAGCACTCGGTGCTGGCGCCTGCCTACTTTCGCCTTGCGACTATCATTGGCTCAACAGGGCTTAACCCCGGTACCAAAAATTTTAAACACTTTGTGCTGGCGATTGCCTACTTTGTCACAAGTCAAAATCTGCTGATTTTGCTCGCGACCCCGCCTCGTCCCACGAATGGGACTCCGGCCTTGCGAAGCTCCAAGTATTCGCTTCTCACCCCGCGAACTCATCGGCTCTGCAACGCTTAACTTCTCTGTCCCCGAAGAAAGCTACGCTTTTGACGGGGCAGGTCGGAATGGGTGAAGTCGGGATTGGGACCCGACTGCAAGGCTCATTGAGAATTTTTCTAGTGTACTCACGACGAAAAAGTCCAATGAGTAGACAGCTTCTGTAAGAAGGAGGCGTGACTTATTTTTTTAGATTTTCAAAAGCATCAGGATGTGATTTTGCCATCATGAAAATGGTTTCAAAATTATAACGGCCATATCCAAAAGTTTCTTCCTCTGCATTGGTATTTTCTTCCATTTCAAGAGCATTAATATAATCAAGTATATGGTTAATTAAATTTCCTCTTAAATCAATTTGTGATTTATGCCCTTGTAAACTGAGTTTATCAAACTTTGTAATATCAAACTGTTTCATATGTGAAGCCATCAAATCAGCATGTATGTAAACACCTTTCCAAAGATACTTAATGACTGTTTCCCAAAGAAAAAATCTTTTCTCCATCCATTTAAGAGCAATAAATGCGAGAATAATTATTACTATATACCACATATAGATATATTATCACTTTTAATCATGAGAAATACAAGGTTCTGAATTAGATAGGTATGAATCTGAAATAACAAAACAAAATTTAGCTATTTTTACATTTAGTGGGTTCTTATCGAGTTTCAGATTTTCCTCCTCTATAAATTTATAAAAATCGTTACACCCCTCCAAAAAAGCCTTCTCTTCACCGAAAAATCTAAGAATATTGAGGCGAAATAGTTTTACATTATTATCTTGAATCCCAAAGTTTTGTATAGAAACACCCAAATCATACAACTTTTCTTTTATACTTTTTTCAATTTCATTCAAATCCTTAATTAGGTCATCGGATTTTAAATTCAATGTAAGAGAGTTTTTTATTTCCTTGTCCTTAGTATCTATATAAAATTTGATTATTTTACAATCATAATTTTTATTATTAAGTTGAATCAACTTTTCTCCTATAAAATTTCTTAGGGTATTAAACCATCCTTGTGATTCTACAAAGTTTCTAGCCGAATTAAAGTCCACATCTAGATCAAAAGAGGTTAGATTAAAAACAGAAAAATGCAATGTTTCTTGTGGATAAATATAAGTTCCAATCCTAGACTGCAAGGATAAACGTTTTATGGCGTTTATTTGTAATTCTCTTAGAATTGATAAAATAGATTTGTCATTTTTGGTAATTAAAACTGAAATAGTAAGGTTGAGTGTTTCTTTTCTTTTTTCGCAAAGAATCTTCATTGCTTATTGATACTATAAGTAAAAACACAAAAAAGCAACATTTCTTTTGCTTTTTCTTTCCTTAAATACATTGTTCTGGCGCCTAGCTACTTTCGCTATAAAAACTATCATCGCCACTAGCGGGCTTAACTTCTCTGTTCGGAATGGGAAGAGGTGTGACCCCGCCGTCAAAGCACCAGAACAATATATTCAGGTTTATCTATATTTTTTGTGATTTCCAAATTTCTTAACAGGAATCGAAACATTAGTACTTCTCAGC
>CAYHGI010000014.1:0-19043 GCA_964356285.1 uncultured Candidatus Saccharibacteria bacterium | reverse complement strand
ACTGAGTTAATAAAAGAACTTAGAGATGCTACGGGCATCTCTGTGATGCAGTGTAAAAACGCGCTAGCGGAGGCCGAAGGCAATCTAGAAAAAGCTTTAGCCATTCTCAAAAAAACCAGTTCCGAAATAGCCCTAAAAAAAGTCAATCGGGAAGTCAAAGACGGCGCGGTCATGATTAAAATAAAAGATAAAAAAGCCGTTCTAGTATCTCTTCTTTGCGAAACTGATTTCGTTTCTAGAAATAATGATTTTACGGTTTTACTGACCAGCCTTGCAGATAAGGCAATTTTACTTGGAATAAAAAAAATGAGAGAAGAAGCGAAAGATATCATCGACTCCATAATTCAGAAAACTGGGGAAAACATTGTTCTGGGAGATAGTTATGAAATATCGGGCAAAATTTTGGGAAGTTACGTGCATAATAACAAAATAGCGGTGGTGGTGAGTTTGATAGGCGGTAACGTTGCTTTGGCGAAAGATATAGCAATGCACATTGCCGCCATGAAACCCGAGTACCTCTCGTCAAATGAAATTAGCAACGAGAGTAGAAAAACAGTGACAGAAATTTTTCAAAAGGAAATTGCGAACATTGATAAACCAGCCGAAATAAAGAAAAAAATGCTCGACGGAAAAATCAACGCTTATTTCAAGGAAAAGACTTTGCTGGACCAGTTATTTATAAAAAATACAGACGAAACGATCGGCAAGCTTCTGAAAAAAAATAAGGCGAAAATAAAAGAAATAAAGCGTTATTCAATATAAATTTATCAAATGACATATCTTCTTTTAATTTTATTCTTCACCTCGCTTGTTTCCATCATCATTATGATTGGGAGAAAATTAGTCAAGCTAGAGCGTGAGCAAGTCTTAAATCACAAAGAAGTTTTATTCGAGCTTCCCTACTTGCAAGAGGTCAGACATCTCACTGCGCAAAATATGAAAAAACACGGATATGCCGGATTGGTGACAATATTGCGATTTTATATTAGATCTACCAATTTTTTAAAAGATAAATATAAAGAAATAGAAATTAAAATAAAAAACAAGAGCAATGAAAACCACCTAAACGGTGAACGAAAAGAGATTTCTAAATTTCTAAAAATTATCGGAGACTATAAACGGAAAATCAGAGAAATTGCGCATAAAATAAAAAAAGAAGAAAATTTGTAGGAATTTTTATTTGGAGCCGGTGGGGGGGATCGAACCCGCGACATCCACTTTACAAAAGTGGCGCTCTGCCAACTGAGCTACACCGGCTTAAAATATATGCATAGATTAGCATATTTTATGTAGAAATACTACTTTTTTGTTTTTTCTGATTTTATTTCTTGAAGCTTGAAAGACTCTTTGATGCGCGATTCAAGATCTTCCAGACTATGAAAACCGGTCAAAAGAATGTCATCCAAAACAAGCGCCGGAAGCTCGGTATCTTTGATCTTATAAATCTGCAGGAGAGAGCGGATCGCCGAAAGATCAATATTAGAGTCAAAAGTATAAACTCGAAGTTCGGGATATTTATTGCGCACCTCAGTCAACGCATACCATTGCCTGGAACAATCAAGACAGTCGTCCTTTACGGAATAAAAATACAGAATAAAATGAGGCGTCAACCCACAACGCGCAGACACTTCGTTCATCAGTATATAGTCTTTAATTTCAAGAATAGAATAATATTTTTTAAACCCAACAACATCTTCGTTTGTTGCTCCAAGTGTCGACTCAAGAAATTCCAATCGTGACCCCACAGACGACAACTCGTCAGAAAGAATTGAATCATCTTTAATATCTTCGCATGATGATTGTTTCAACAAAGCAAATCGCGTTTCCGAGGATAAAATGTCAATCGAAATTTTATCCTGAGCGTCTTTGATTTGATTTATTTTTCTTGAATTAAAATAATTAGAAAGATAAAATGTTGACAAGAAAAGAAGAACAGTAATAAAAAAAACGATTATATATTTTCCCCAATCAAGATTGCGATTCATATATTTTATCTCCAAACTGGAATTCTAGAAAAAACGGTATTAAAAATAGCCATAAAAATCCAGGCGGGAGCAATAATACTAAAAATAGGTAAAAAATAGAACATCGAAAATGAAAAACGAAACTTTCCTTCAGACATACGCCTGCCAAACATTATGGCAAAAATAATTATGAAATAGACGATTATTATTAAGAAGAGAGACATCTTTGTATTTATAAAAAATGAATCGAGATTATTTATTCTAGCACTCAAATCAAAACCGGCGGCTTGAAATTGTATAAATTGTGAATAAAAAAAGTTGGTTACATTGTAAACAATTTTTCCTAATATATATCCAACCGCAAAAACAGAAACAATACCAGTAGGCAAAGTAAAAAAGGCAAAATTTCCATATTTTCTTTTAAATAAAATACTGCGATAGTCAAGAGTATTGTTTATAAAACTATAAAACCAGCGTAATCTTTGTCGATAAAGTTTTTGAACAGTCTCGGGTGTATTAGTATAAACACGTGCATCGTTGCAATATGCAATCTTATAATGATTTTTTTGCATACGATAAGCAATCTCCATATCTTCTCCATTGTACGCATGACGATAAGGACCCAAATCATCAAAAACTTTTTTATTAAATACAGTAAGAGTACCTGGGGTAACATATATGGCGCCAAGAAAATCAAGCATTTTTTTTACGAAAATACCCATAAAATACTCGGTTTTTTGAATATTTTGAACAAAACCTTTTGGGTTATTAACAATCACCGAAGGCACAATTGCCATGACTGTATCATCTTTTTCAAAATAACTCATAATACGAACGAGAGACTCCGAATCAACAAAAGAATCCGCATCCAGGCCGCCAAAAAAATCAGTTTCCAGATGTTCTAGCCCTAGATTGAGCGCAGTGTGTTTGCCTCCATTTGCTTTACGAAAAACTTTTATATTTGGATAATGGACAAAATGGCGAATAATATTCCAAGTATTATCAGTCGATCCATCATCAATCAGAAATATTTTAACTTTATCTTTCGGATAATTTAAATCAAGAAGCGAACGCACAGTTTTTTCAACCGTATTTTCCTCATTCCAACAAGGAACAGCGATTGTCACAGACGGATAATTAGTTAGTTTAATTTCTCCTTTTCTGGTGATTATTTTTTTTCTATTCTCCAGAAAAGTAATTAAAAAAAATACCTGCACGTAAACAGACAAAAAGACCAAAACATAAAATATTACATCGGAAACCGAAACCATATTTTTTATATTACATACCGCCTTCCTCTTTGCTGTCAGCGCTGCAAGAAGCGCAAGCCTCTGCGCATTTCTTGCACTTGCAGCCGAAAATCTCCATCACGCCGGCAACACCAACCAGAACATAAACAACCGCTTCAACCGGCGGCCAAGAGCCGAGAAGCAAATTAACAACATTCCAATTGCTATCCATTAACATCCCAACCCCTACCAAGCCCCAATTGATACCTCCTACTATCAGTAAGATTTTACCAACTAAAGCTGGAGTGCATCCACCCTTACAACTTATTGAATGACACATATATATATATATTTAATAAATTAATGATAAGTTTTTCGTCCGAACGACTAATCGGACAACAATTTTAATAATCAACAGTATATCATATTTTGTTTTTTAATGCTACAATAAAAATATTAGTAATTAGCAAAAAAAACAAATGGAAGAATATAAAACCGAAAATAATGTTGAAATTAAGTCTAAAGATAGCCAAAAGCAGATAGCTGCAGCTATAATTATAGCAGGAATTATCATAGCAGGAGCAATCCTGCTCAAAGGAAGCGGAGGCGGCGCGGTACCGAAAGCAAACGCAACAATTTCTAAAATGATCGGCCTAAATGTAAAATCCTTTAACGCCTGTCTTGCTAGCGGAAAATTTAAGGATAAAATCCAAGCTGATATTGATGATGGAGTGAGAGCCGGAGTAAACGGAACTCCTTCTTCTTTTATATTGAAAGACGGTAAAGTTTTTTCTTTCATCGGAGCGGACGGTAAGATGTTTGACGCTATACCTGGCGCTCAGCCATATGACACAATAAATGAAAACATAGAACGAATACTGAAAAATGATACAAAATCAATCGAAAAGCAAATCAAACCCGTTTCGTCAGATGATCACATCTTGGGAAATATAAATGCCAGAATAGTTATAATAGAATACTCGGACCTTGAGTGCCCTTTTTGTAAAGTATTTCATAACACCATGCACCAAGTGGTAGAAAAAAGTAATGGGGATGTCGCTTGGATATATAGACACTATCCAATTCCTCAACTTCACCCAAAAGCTTTTCACGAAGCTGAAGCTACAGAGTGCGCATGGGAACAAGGAGGCAATAAAACTTTTTGGAAATATATAGATAAACTTTTCGAAGTCACTCCCTCGAATAACGGTCTCCCTGAGTCACAGCTTTAAAATATTCTAGTTTAGCCAAAAAAGCTACAGAAACTGAGCAAGGACTACCCTTGCTCAGTTTTGCTAACCAATATATAATAGAGGAATGTACAGAAAAACTCCATTTGCAGAAAATGAATACTACCACATTTATTCCCGAGGAGTAGAAAAACGCAAGATATTTTTAAACACAAAAGATTACAACCGTTTTGTTGCCCTATTGTACATTATGAATCAAAACTCATCTTTTAGAATGGATAATTTTCTCCGAGACAACAAGAATAATTTGCATAATATTTTCAAAGAAAAAAGAGAAAAGCCCTTGGTTTCAATTTTAGGTTATTGCCTGATGCCAAATCATTTTCACATAATTCTTTACGAACACTCCGAAGGTGGGATAACTAAATTCATGGGCAAACTTTTGACAGCTTACTCAATGTATTTCAATACAAAATACGAACGAAGTGGTCCCCTTTTTACCCACCCATTCAGATCGGAACACATCAGCAATGAACCACAATATCTGTATATTTTTTCGTATGTTCATCTTAATCCAATATCGCTTATTGATGAAAATTGGAAAGAAAATGGTGTTAAAAATAAGAGGGAAGCAAAAAAATTCCTAGAAAGTTATGAGTATTCTAGTTACCTAGATTTTTTGGGGAAAAATCGCCAAGAAGTAAATATCATTGACTTTTCTCTTATTCCAGAATACACAAAAAACATGGAAATGGATTTTGATTCACAAGAGAAAGCATTTCACGCAAAAAATCCTATCAAGTAATCTTGAGCAAGGACTATCCTTGCTCATACACATAGGTTGATATGCTCTTGTCTCCTGTGCAAGCTTTTGATCTACAATAATGGAATCGGTTAGAAAAGAAGCTATGGTATGTTTCTGCTCATCAGTTATTTTAATTTTACTATTTTCGTAAAAATAACCATATACAGCATGCATAATTTTTCCCTTAATAAAGCGATAATCAAGCTGCTGACCAACTATAGGCAATATGAGTCGCAGAAAATTTTCTTGTATAGCTTTTTCTGCTTTAATACTTTCCAGGATTTTTTTGAATTCTAGATCGGTCTCTTTTCCCATTTCCCTAAATAAGAATCCATTTAGACGTTGAAGTATGTCTTCTCGGCTAGGAATGGTAACAATGCGCTCATTTTTTTGTACTGGCACAACATCCTCTTTTCTTCTTTTAAGAAAACTGGGTACAAACTGTTCAAATTGCATAATAGCAAGTATAACGCTTATACTATTGATTATCAACCAACTTACAGTCAAATACCCTTGTCGGATTTGCTGGACCCTTATTTACAATTAATCGAAATAGTTTTTCAACCTTGAAATCTTCTCATGCTGGCGGAGTTTTTCATGAACTTTCGCCTCAATTTGACGGATACGCTCTCGCGTCACACCAAATTCTTCCCCGACCCGTTCTAAAGTATGTTGAATGCCGTCTAGGAGTCCATAACGCATCTCAAGTATCTTACGTTCTTTTGGATTGAGTTCGTTTAGAACCTCGCGAATCTGGTCGGAGAGAATGCGGCGAGAAGATTCTTGGTCGGGACGCAATATTTTATCATCCGGAATGAAGTTTTCGAGAGTTGATTTATCATCGTCGTCCCCGACTGGCTGTTCCAAGGAAACTGTCTCTTGGCTGATGTTTTCAATAATATGAATTTTTTCCACCGGAATACTCATTTCGGTGGCAATTTCTTCGGCTAGTGGCTCTCGGCCTAAATCTTGAGAAAGCCGGCGGTGAGTTTGTTTGTACTTAGAAATAGTCTCAACCATATGTACTGGTATGCGTATGGTTCTGCTCTGATCAGCCAGCGCGCGGGTAATAGATTGGCGAATCCACCAAGTCGCGTAAGTGGAAAATTTATAACCTTTTGTCCAATCAAATTTTTCCACCGCTTTAAATAGACCCAAATTTCCTTCCTGGATTAAATCAAGCAAGGTCAAATTGGCCGACCTGCCGACATATTTTTTGGCGATAGAAACCACCAAGCGCAAATTGGCGCGAGCCAGCAAATTCTTTGCTTCTAGATCGCCGTGTTCGATACGTTTGGCTAAGTCTTTCTCGTCACTAGCACGAATCAACGGATACTGGCCTATCTCTTTCAGATACATCTGAATAGAATCATGCATCGTGGATTTATTTAGGTCTTTATCAGTTAAATCTACATTTAGATTCAACAGATTCCCGCCTTCCAGCACATCAATTCCGGCAATCGCAAATTTCTCGTAGAGCTCATCCAAAAACAAAATGTTATTTTCAATATCCGGAAAAGTTTTTAATATTTCATCATAAGTGATAAATCCCCTTTTCCGTCCTTTTTCTATAAGCTCATTTGAGGTGTGAGCTAAATTTTCCACCTTTTTTTCTAGAGAAGATAATTTCTTTACTTTTTTCCTTAAAATCCTTTTCTTCTTAAATTTTTTTACTTTTTTGATTCTAAGCTTTTTATTTTTTTTATTTAATTTTTTCTTTTTCATATATTTTTTTTATTACGATTATTTTTAATTTCTTCTTTTCTTTTATTTATTTCATTTATCTTTTTTAAAATTTCCATTTCTCCTGCCTGCGCAGACAGGTCTTTTCCTGCCCCGTAGGAAGCTGAAGACTTGTCTTCGGGGTTGTCTTTAAGACTCTTAAGCTCTACTATTTTTCTAACAAGTTCTTCATTTAAATACTCCTCCTCAAGAGAAAGCAACATTTCTTTCACATCCTTTTGTAAATTTTCATTGTTTAAATAAAAAGCTTCCGCTTCATAAATCAAGTCTTCTTTCTTGTCTTGATAAACTTCTTTTACTTTTTCTAATCTTTTTAAAATAATCTCCGGATCTATAACTCTGGTTTGCAGACCTTCTTGCCAAAAAGCTATACCCAGAAGCCTGCGTTCAATTGGATCTTTTCTTAATTTTTTCTCTACATTTTCTTTAGCGATTTTTGTTTCTTCCGTTTCGTACTTTAACTCAGATTCAACTTTTTTCAAATCTTCAGAAAGAGCTTTCTCGCTGATTCCAGACTTATCGCTAATAAGTTTTATAAAATGGGATTTTTCTATAGAACTTTCCAAATCGTTCACAAAAGGTAAAAGTTTATCTTTTATTCCCTTGCCAATTTTTCTTTGATCAAAAGAGGACTCTTTCAAAATTCTGTCCAGCATAAAATCAATAAAGTGTTTGGAGTTTCGTATCGCCTCACGCCAAGCATCTATTCCTTTTTTTGAAATAATATCTGCCGGATCTATACCCTCTGTCATACTGGCTACTTTTACATCCATGCCAATAGTCAAGGCAATTTTTGCAAAACGATTGGAAGCATTAATTCCCGCCTTATCGGCATCATAAGCCAGAACAATATTTTTTGATAGCCTGCAAACAAGTCCTAGATTATTTATTATATTTTCTTTTGAGATGGTTGAATCCGATATGGCAGTACCAGAAGATGCCACTGTGTTTTTAAAGCCCGCCTGATGCGATAAAACTAAATCAATCTGACCCTCGACTAAGATAGAAAAATTATTCTTGCGAATAGATTCTTTGGCTTTATCTATGCCAAAAAGCACTGAAGACTTATTGAAAATCGGAGTCTCGGGGCTGTTTAAATATTTTGCGGACTTGCCGTCATCGACTAGAATCCTGCCAGAGAAAGCTATGACTCGTTCGCTTGAATCATTCATCGGAAACATAATGCGTCCACGAAAACGGTCATACATGCCTTTTTGAGAACCCTCCGGCTTTTTCGCCAAACCCGCCAATTCTATTTCTTTGTCTGTAAAACCAATAGATCTTAAATGGTCATACAGCGTCCTCCAATCCAGTATCGCATAGCCTATTCTAAAATCTTTTATAGTCTTTTCAACAAGCCCTCGAGATTTCAAATATTCTTGCGCTGGCTTGTTGTCTTTTAGATTATTTTCGAAAAATTTCGTGGCTTCTTCCATAATTCGATAAAGTTTCTCCTTTTCGTTTTCGGTTTCTCTATTTTCTCTGGTGTAAGCATCTAAAACTACTCCGGCGCGGTTGGCTAAAAGCTTTAGCGCGCCTTTAAAATCAAGCCCCTCAAACTCTTCCACGAAAGTGAAAATATCTCCCGAAGCCCCGCAACCGAAACAATAGTAGCTTCCCCTTTCCGGTGAGACGAAAAAACTGGGTGTCTTTTCATTATGAAATGGACATTTAGCCTTCAGATTTGCACCTGCTCTATCTAATTTTATGTAAGAAGAGACTAGCTCAGCGATTGGAAGTCTTTCCTTAATTTTTTGAACGGGAGAGTTCATTAAATTTATTTTTGAATCCAGTCCCCGCTGGGATTAGTCGCCCAATTATAACATTTTCTTTTAAACCCCTCAGATTATCCACTCCACCCTTAATAGCATTTTCAATTAGCACGCGGTTGGTGTTCTGGAATGATGCGGCAGATAACCAGCTCTTAGTGCGAAGCGACACTTCCGTAATGCCGAGTACGACTGTTTCCGCTTTGGCCTGTTCTCCTTCAGTGTCCTTTCTTTTCAATTCACTAACTCTGGCATTTTCTTCTATAAAGGCGGTATTTTCAACAATGTCGCCAATCGAAAAATTAGTGCCACCCGCATCTTTTATTTTTCGGCGCGAAAACATCTGACGGATAATTATTTCAGTATGCTTTCTGGAAATTGAAGCGCTTTGCAATTCATAAACTTTATTTATTTCTCGAATGATATATTCTTCCACTAATTCCTTATTGCCAAATTTAAAGATTTCAGTAATGTCAGCCGATCCATCGGTTAAAAGCTCTCCTTTTTTCACTTTGTCCCCCACTTTCACTGTCGGTGTTCTGCGAAAAGCCACAAGATATTCTATCTCATTTGATTCGCTCGCCTCGCTTGCGCCCCGACGTAGCGGGTCATCGGCTTTAGTACCCGCCTTATCGTCGGGCAGGTCAGACAGCACTTTAATTATTTTCTCTTTACCGTCTTTGGTCCTTATCTCAATCACTTCTCCATCTGTTTCGGAAATAATGGCCGGATTTTTAGGAATACGTCTTTCAAATATCTCTTCAACCCGCGGCAACCCCGTGGTAATGTCAGTACCAGCTACGCCTCCGGCGTGAAAGGTGCGCAAAGTAAGCTGGGTGCCCGGCTCGCCAATCGCCTGGGCAGCGATAATGCCGACTGCTTCACCCAAGTCGACTAGATGATTACGGCCCAGGTCAAGACCATAGCACATTTGACAAAGACCATGAATAGTGCGGCAAGTTAACGGAGAGCGAACAAACACTTCGGCAAAACCCGCTCCTTCAATATTGTAAGCTTCCTCTTTGGTAACCAAAAATCCTTTTTTGAAAAGAACCTTGCCATTTTTGTCTTTTAAATCACCCGCTAATACGCGTCCGCGAATATTTTTTGAAAGCGGAATTTCAATTCCAGAAATATTTTCTTGAGTGATTATTTTTCCTTCTTTGGTGCCGCAATCTTCTTCTGTAATAACCACATCCTGCGCGACATCCACCAATCTTCGAGTTAAATAGCCGGCTTTCGCGGTATTAAGCGCGGTATCCGAAGCGCCTTTGCGGGCGCCGTGGGTAATAACGAAATATTCAATCGGAGAAAGTCCCTCTTGGTAGCAAGGAATGATGGGAAATTCCAAAGTCTTGCCTTGGTTATTCTGGATAAGCCCAATCATTCCGGTCATTTGCATGAGAGATGACATTGTGCCTCTGGCTTTTGAAGTGAATAAATCATAGGTAGAACCATTTTTGTCAATTGTTTTAGGCAAGACTTTTTCCAAATCTTTTTTTGTATGCGTCCAAATTTCAATAATCTTCTGATATTTTTCTTCCTCCGACAAGAGACCTTCTTTCCACTGCACTATTATTTCTTCTTCAAGTTTTTTGCCTTGGGCGATAATCTTCGGTTTTTCGGGAGAGACGGAAATATTGTCCAACCCCCAAGTAGTGCCGGAAATTGTCGAATACTTAAAACCAAAGGTTTTAATTTTGTCCAGAATGTGGGAAGTATTTTCTACACCCGAGTGAATAATGATTTCATCCAAAAGAAAAGACAATCTGTCTTGGGTCATTTCATCATTCACATAAGAAAAGTCTCGTGGTAAAACAATGTTGAAAAGGAGTTTCCCAACAGTAGTTTCAAAAATTCCCCCGTTAAATTTTGCATATTTAGGTTTGTCTATAGCGAGAACTTTTATTTTGGCGCGCAGAGAAACAATTCCATAATCATAGGCGGTAACAGCGGTGTTAGGGCGTGAAAAATATTTGCCTTCGCCTTTTTCCCCGTCCATTGATTTCGTCATCCAGTAGCTTCCGAGCACCATATCTTTTTGGGGATGCACTATGGGATCGCCGTTTTGGGGTTTTAGTAAATTTTTGTTCGAGGCCATTAATTCTTTCGCTTCCCATTGCGCTTCTTCTAAAAGAGGAACATAGACAGCCATTTGGTCTCCGTCAAAGTCAGCGTTAAAAGCTTGACAAACAAGAGGGTGAACTTGAATAGCGTTGCCTTCTATCAGAATTGGGTTAAAAGCCTGTATTCCTAAGCGGTGAAGAGTCGGCGCGCGGTTTAAAAGAACATATTTTCCGGCGATAACTTCTTCCAACATTGCCCAGACTTCCGCCCCTCGCTCTTCAATCAGCTTGTTCGCTCCGCGAATGTTAAAGGCCAATTCCGCCTGTAAAATCTTGGAAATTACAAAAGGTCGGAAAAGTTCCAAGGCCATATGCTTCGGCAATCCGCATTGGTTCAGCTTCAGTTCGGGACCGACAACGATCACCGAACGTCCTGAATAATCCACTCTTTTTCCAAGCAAATTTTGGCGGAAAAGACCCTGTTTGGATTTCAAATTGTCGGAAAGGGATTTCAAGGGACGCTTTTGAGACTGGCTCATCGCCGCCGAGTCATTTTGTTTGGCAATTGAATTATCAATCAGCGCATCGACGGCTTCTTGAATGATTCTTTTTTCATTTCGCAAAATTACATCCGGAGCATTGATTTCTTTCAATTTTTTCAAGCGATTATTCCTGTTTATCACTCGACGATAAAGATCATTTAAATCAGAAGTCGCGTGTCTACCTCCGTCCAAGGCCACCATGGGTCGTAGAACCGGCGGGATCACTGGTATGACTGTCAAAAACATCCATTCCGGCCGAATGCCGGCATAGGTCATCGCGCGAATAAGAGAGAGTCTTTTCTGCAGTTTCTCTTTTTCCGCCACGCTTGCTTTCTCAACCATCTTGTCGGTATGAACTTTTAATTTATTTAAATCAAGATTTTTGAAAATAGAGTAAATGGCTTCCGCGCCGATATTGGCTTCAAAACAAGTCCCGTATTTCAAAGAGTAGTGGTGAAAAGAAATTTCATTTAAAACCTTCCCTTCATAAATTTCTCCAATTTCTTTTTTGGTGATAGAAAGCAAATTCTTCAGCTTCTCTCGGGTATCATCGTCAGATGCATTTTTCAATTTGACTTTGTATTCCTTATCCAGACCTGAGATTACGGACGCCTTTTCTTCCTCATGAACTTTAGTGATTATATATCCGGCAAAATATATAACTTTTTCAAGGTCAGATACAGATATATTGAGGAGAATACTCATGCGGCTGGGCACTCCACGCAAGAACCAGATGTGCGATACAGGAGTTCCGAGCTCGATGTGGCCCATGCGTTCGCGGCGAACTATGGAACGAGTAACTTCCACTCCGCATTTCTCGCAAATGATGTCTTTATAACGGATTCGGCGATATTTTCCGCAATAACATTCGTAGTCTTTTTCCGGCCCGAATATTTTTTCGTCAAACAGACCCCCGCGTTCGCTTCTGCCTGTGCGATAATTGATCGTTTCCGGTTTGGTTACTTCTCCAAAAGACCACTCTTTAATTTGCTCTGGAGAAGCAAGCCGCAACGCAATTCGATCAAATTCAGTTGTATTTAATGTTTTCATATTATTTATCTCCGGTTTTCTTTAAATCCACATCGAGCGCCAGGCCCCGCAAATAGTTCAGAAGAACATTGAACGAAGCGGGAGCGTTTGGCGGCCTGATTTTTTCATTTTTTATAATAGAATCAAATGTTTGAGATCGACCAAGAATGTCATCAGACTTAATTGTCAGCATCTCACGTAAGGTATAAGCCGCGCCATAGCCTTCGAGCGCCCAGACTTCCATTTCTCCGAATCTCTGTCCTCCACCTTGAGCTTTACCTCCCAAGGGCTGTTGGGTAATAAGTGAGTAAGGTCCGATTGAACGCATGTGTATCTTGTCTTCCACCATGTGGTGAAGTTTGAGCATGTACATATATCCTACGGCAACATCTTGTTCGAAGGGCTCCCCTGTCCTTCCATCGAAAAGCTTTAATTTGCCATTTTCTGGCAATCCAGCTTTCGTCAATTCTTCTTTAATTTCCTCATGTCTTGCTCCTAAAAAAGGAGGAACAATAGCTTGATAACCAAGACTATTCGCCGCCATTCCAAGATGCATTTCCAAAATTTGTCCCAAGTTCATACGAGAAGGAACTCCGAGTGGCGAAAGTATGATATCTATCGGTGTGCCATCCGCCATATAAGGCATATCTTCTTCCGGCAAAATGGTTGAAATAACTCCTTTGTTCCCATGCCGTCCGGAAAGTTTATCACCGACAGAAATATTTCTGATTTGAGCAACTTCGATAACTATTTTCTTTATAATGCCCGCTTCGAGAGTATGCCCCAAGTCGCGGGAAAAAATTTTCACGCCAATGATACGCCCGCGCTTGCCGTGCTCCACTCGCAGAGATGTATCTTTCACATCTCGCGCTTTTTCCGCGAAAATTGAACGCAGTAATCGCTCTTCTGGAGTAAGTTCCGTCTCGCCCTTGGGAGTAATCTTTCCGACTAAAATATCATTCTCCCTAACCTCCGCTCCAATGCGGACGATACCGTCTTCATCCAAATCTTTAAGCTTAAGTTCTCCAACATTTGGAATGTCGCGAGTAGTAATCTCTGGACCCAATTTCGTGTCACGCACGATAGCGGTGAATTCTTCAACATAAATACTGGTAAACTTGCTCGCCTTGACTAAACGTTCAGAAACAATTATCGCATCCTCATAAGTTGCTCCAGACCAGGATAAAAAAGCCACAAAAATATTCTGCCCCAGTGAGATTTGCCCGCCGACCGTACTGCTGGTGTCTGCCAAGATATCGCCTTTTTTTATTTTATCGCCGACATTCACCAATGGACGCTGATGAAATACCGCAAAGTTATTGTTTCTCATAAAATTAATGAGGTTGTAGGTTTTTAGTGGATTTTTTTCCCCGCCGGCGCGGGAAGGAGACTTTCCTTTGACAGTTATTTTTTTGCTATCTAGATAAGAAACTATCCCGTCGTCGGACGCTATAATTAACCTGCCCGAATCTCGCGAGGCCAGTTCTTCCGTTCCGGTTGCGACCAAGGGCGCTTCAGGTAAAACGCAAGGTACCGCTTGTTTCTGCATATTGCTTCCCATTAGGGCGCGATTGGCATTATTGTGTTCCAAAAACGGAATCATCGAAGTGGCGATGGAAAAAGCTTGATTGGGAGAAACGTCGATAAAATCAATTTCTTCGCGAGAAATTGAACCTGGCTCTATTTTAATCCTGGCTTCCACTTTCTCTTCCGTGATTTTTCCATTTTCGTCATAAGGAATTCCAGCGTGCGCAATGTTGTATTTTTCTTCTTCCAGCGCGTTTAAATAAACCACTTCGCTAGTCAACTTGCCGTTTTTGACTTTGATATATGGAGTTTCAATAATGCCGAAATCGTTTATTTTTGCATAAGTGGCAAGGTGTAAAATCAGTCCGATGTTGGGACCTTCCGGAGTATGAATAGGACAAACTCTCCCATAATGCGAAGGATGGACATCACGAACCTCCAAGCCCGCGCGTTCGCGCGTCAACCCCCCGGGTCCGAGCGCCGAGAGAGTGCGCAGATGCTCTATTTCGTAAAGCACATTTTCTTGCGCCATAAATTGAGAAAGCTGGTTAGTGGTGAAAAATTCTTTTATACGAGCTTGTAACGGCCTTTGATTAATGATAGCTATGGGCATAGCTGTATCCACATCAATGATAGACATTCGGTCCTGAACGTTCCTCTTGATTTGCATCATACCGGTGCGTACTTTTTGCTGAAGTATTTCACCGACAAATCGCACCCGTCTTTGACCTAAATGGTCTATATCATCGCTCTTAGATCCGGGAGTATTATTAAGAGTAATAATGTTCATAATTACCATTATCAAATCTTCTTTGGAAATAGTTCGACGAGCAAGCGCCACTTCGTCCATAGACTTCCCGAAACGTTGATTGAATCTAAAACGACCAACTGGAGAAAGATCATAACGCTCTGCGGTAAATAAAGAATTAATAAACTCTTTAGCATTATCAGCTGTCGCCATATCGCCGTCTCGGAGACGTTTATAAATTTCAATATAAGAATCATTCAAACTCTTGACTCCATCTTTTGCCAAACAGGTTTTTATTGTTTCTTGAAAGATAGGACTGGAAGAAAAAGCCTTTAATATGGCTTCATTATTTTCGTAACCCATAGCCCGAAGAAGCGCTGTGGCAGGAAACTTTCTTTTTTTATCTATTCTTATATAAATAGCTCCATCCGCTTCCGATTCTATTTCTATCCACACTCCTCGGGCCGGAATAATTTTAGCGCCAAAATATCTATTGCCTTTGCTTTCAGATTCGGTAAAGAAAACTCCGAAGCTGCGGGCGAGCTGAGGCACAATCACACGTTCTACTCCATTGATTATAAAAGTCCCGTGCGAAGTCATTAAAGGAAATTCAGACATAAAGATTTCCTGTTCTTTGACGGTGCCTAAAACTTTATTTGTCAATTTTACCCGAGCCTTCAGAAGCCCTTGATAGGAGAGCTTATTTATTTTAGAATTATTTTCATCTATCTTGGATTCACTAAGAGAAAAAGAGGCAAATTCAAGTTGAAACTTTTTTGCGGAATAATCGCTAATGGGAGAAAATTCTTTAAAAACTTCGCTAATTCCTTGTTCTATCAACCATTTAAAACTCTTGATTTGGGCTTCAATCAAATTTGGAAATTCTACGAGAGGTTTTTTATATCTTGAAAAGTATTTCTTCGGGCGCTTAGCGATCGTATGCATATTTATTTAGCCTAAATAAAGTTGGAAAAAACAAAAGAAAAACCAAAAAAAATACAGGGAAAAATGCTTTTCTTTAGCTTCTTAAAATTTATTTAGGTATGATTAAGTTAAAAACCCTAGTAATATATGAACCAAATACATACTGGATTCCAGACAATACTCAATCAATGAATCTTCCCCACCCTACTCTATTTCGTCTTTTTTGTCAAACTTCGAGCTGGGGATTACAAGTAGATAAATTTAGCTCATCAGCCTCGTGACAAAAGGGGTAAAATAATTTAGTAGCTGATCTTTGTCTACCATAAGCTTTTGCGCGTCTAAATCATCTATAATTGATTCGAGAATTTCAAGCTCGCCTGTCCTACCCTTCATTTCCGGAAATTTTTCTATTTTTTTAATTATGCCCTTCGCGCGAAAAATAGAATTGCGCATATTTTTGAAATCACTTTTCTGATACTCTGAAAGGGCGCGAGACACTTCGCTTCCCAGATTGGCCATATAGAATAGAGGCGTGCGATCTGTATTCATGATATGTATTTTAGTATAACTTCTTTCATCTTATCACGTAAAGATAAGTCCTGCACCTCCATCGTCCTATTACCTTGAGCAGGACGAATATTTATTAGTGAAATATATTCAATGCGATTCTGCTCTGATCTATCAAAATACCAGTTGAAACCCCAGATATCCCGTTGCTTGGAGCCATTTTCTATAAGTACATTATTGGCATCCATATGATACTCTCCACCCATGGCTAGAATTTCATTTTCGATATCAACGACACCTTTAACCATATCGCCATAAAACTCTTTGGCGATCTCGCGGAGCTCTTTTTCCGATATTCTTTTATCTAGTATTTTTACGTTCATATTTTAATATTTACGCTATAGCGTAGATTGCTATTTTCTTTTTTTGTTTCTCCACTTGTCGATTTTAGCATGATTACCGGAAAGTAGAATTCGGGGGACTTTATAATTTTTTCCTTTGTATTTTAAAATTTCCGGACGAGTATAGACTTCGCTTGAAGAGATCCTTTCTTCTTCGAGTGATTCGTATTTTCCTAGGACTCCTGGAATCTGACGGGAAATGGAATCAATCAAAATCATTGCCGGGAGCTCGCCTCCGGTCAACACGTAGTTCCCTATCGAAATTTCTTCGGCTTTCAGAATTTTTTGCACTCTTGCGTCTATGCCTTCGTAGCGGCCGGAAATTAAAATAATGTCGGTATATTTCTTCGCAGAAGTTTTAGCATAGCTCGTGGTAAACTTTTTACCACTTGTTGAAAACAAAATTATTTTTATTTTTTTACTTTTTATTTTTGAAATTGATTTTTCAACCGCTTTTAATATTGGTTCGGCCCGCATAACCATCCCCGGCCCCCCGCCATACGGCCTATCATCCACCGGTCGGTAATTGTTTTTTGGCGCCTTGATAAAATCTCGTGGATTGTAAAATTTGATAGTTATTTTTTTGTCCTTTATCGCTCGCCCTAAAATAGACCCCTTCATATAAGAATCAAACATCTCCGGAAAAATTGTGATTACATGAAAACGCATGAGTATATTGTAACAAAAATCCCCCTTTCGGGGGATTTTTTTATATTCCTTTCAGGTCCTCCATCGCCTGATCGACAGTTTTCATGGTAGGAGAAACACTTGCTCCATCCACAGACCTTTCCGGCCTCATGCTGCCTTCCGGTTCGTTAATCTTCAAATTCACGCGGGCATTATTCTTCATGCCGATAATCCTAAGCAGTGTGCGGATAGCTTTGGCAGTATTGCCCATTCTCCCGATAATCTTGCCCATATCGGCAGGATTGACGGTAAGAGTTATAAGCACTCCCATCTCGTCTACTGTACGATCAATCTTTATATCGTTCGGATTGTCCACAAGAGCCTTTACCACGTATTCCAGAAACACCTTGTCAGCGTCTTGCATATATTTCAGTAAATTTACTTTTTAATTTTGGCAGTTTTACGACCTGATATACTGCTCTACCTGTCATTGTATACAATTACTTTTTCGCTTTCAACTCTTTCCTCTTTACTGTTGGCTTTTTTTTGGACAAAACATTTATTTTTTTACCCTCAATAATTTTATCTTGCACTAAAAAATTATGTATGGTATCGGAGCATTTCGCGCCCTGAGACATCCAATATTTCATGCGATCAGCTAATAAATTTTTCTCTTTGGTTTTTGGATTGTAAGTGCCTAGTAATTCTAAAAATTTCCCGCTCTTGGTGCTATTTTTCGAATCGGTCAAAACCACCCGAAACGCCGGATCATTCTTTCTGCCTATCCTTTGTAATCTTATTTTTAACATGGCTTCAGCTTAACATAAATTATTTAAAAGGCAAACTTGTTTTCGAAAATAGAAAAGGCGTCGATGGAAGCCCTTTCGGTCCATCAACGCCTTCGATCGTTGATAATTAAATTTTTCTATGAACCCATCTAGTTCACCGTCGCTATCTAGGTCTCGACGGTAACCTTTTGTCTCTCATATGGACAACTGAATTCCAGATGAGACACAAATCGCTCCACCTACCAGAATCGCTATGAGAATAGCGACCGTAATCCACCATCCTGCCGAAGGTATACCTTCGGCTATGAAGCCTCTGATGAATTTCACATTATGATGTATAGCATATTGTAACTCTATTTTCAAGCATCATTTGTATGCTATATTAAAAGAGTGAGAGAAAATCTAAACAAAAAATCTGGCATTATCTCAATCTCGGCAAAAGGCACTGGATATGTAAAACTGCCGGAAATGAAAGAAGACCCGGAAATTGATTTCAAGCATCTGAACACCGCTCTGCACGGAGATATGGTGGAAATAATTTTACATCCAAAGGGTAAAGGTAGACTCACGGCAGAAATATCAAAGATAATTAAGCGGGCAAAAATGCGTTTCGCCGGCGTACTGGAAACCTCACCCGGCCTTTGGCCACCCTCTCCTGACAGGAGAGGGGCTGGGGGTGAGGTATTCTTTCTCAAACCAGACGACACACGAATGTACACGGACATCTTGATTCCTGAAGACAAGCTAGGAGGAGCGAAATCCGGACAAAAAGTTTTCGCCGAAATAATTTCTTGGACTGACGGTCGTAAAGCGCCGGAGGGTAAAATAATCAAAATTTTCGGAAAACCCGGCGACAATAATGTGGAAATGCAGGCGATAGCCATGGAAAAAGGATTTGATTCGGAATTGCCCGAAAAAGTAGAAGATGAAGCTAGCGAAATAAAAAAAGCTGGAATAAAAGAAAGTGATTACGCGGGACGCAGAGACTTCAGGAAAACTCTAACATTCACTATAGATCCCTATGACGCAAAAGATTTCGATGATGCCATCTCGTTTCGCATCTTGCATTCCTTAAACCCCCTTAAGTCCCCCTTATCAGGGGGAAACCATCTGCCTCCCCTGATAAGGGGAGGTCAGGAGGGGTTGAATGAAGAATTTTACGAAATAGGCATCCACATCGCCGA
>CAYHGI010000013.1:0-19443 GCA_964356285.1 uncultured Candidatus Saccharibacteria bacterium | reverse complement strand
TATGTAGCAAGGACAGAATGGTCAAAACAGACCCTCGTTTTTGTATATTATGCCAATAAGGAGGCGCCATGAACGACAACGAGCAGCGTATAATTAATTGGCCCAATATCATTCTTGTGATATTGGGGTTAGCTCTAATGTGTATACTTGGGCTTCCAAGCCCAATATGAAAGGAGGAAATTTAATAGTTGTTGGGTTAATCCCCCAGCAAGTCAGCCAGCGGACTTATCGCTGGCTTTGGTTTTTATAGGTTTAATTTAATCCCGATACTGGATTGACTATGAATTCTAGCTCTGCGTTAATTGGTTGAACTAGGGAACGTGCCTTAAGTATCTGGTCTTCAGACGCAAAATGAACAATATATTCAGAATTTCTAATGTCTGGCACATTATTCTCAAGTTCTCGTTGTTTGTCTAAAACTTTATTTATTTTTTCCGCAACAATTTTTCTTCGGGCTTTTGTTTCCGGCGTATTGGCACCAGGCGAATCAATCAAGGATTCTGATTCCGAAGTTAACTTATCCAGCGCTTCATTTATTTTTTTACCAAGAATAGCAAATTGCTCTATCTTAATAAGCGCTGTCGCAATTTCAACAATTTTTGGATCTTCCCCCCCAGTCGTTTTAACAACCGGTCGGTTACCTCTTTGATTCGTAATACCAAAAGCACAATATCCATCTCAGGAGTTTTCTTTATGATAGGAATTTTGAATTTTTCTGGCTCTTCCATTTTATTTTGACTTTACTAAACTGAAGTGGGTTATTTTTTGGATTTGAGAGGACCAAATAAAATATCAAGACTTGTAAAACTAATCTTTTAATGTAAAAAATCTAAAGGAAAATGTATCTTTCTTTGTAAACAAAATAATCAAACTTATGAAAGTAAAAATCATGGAGGGTATAAAAACTGGAAAACTATCAAAGGATAAAATATCAAAGAAACCACCAGTACTGGGCTTAAAACTAAGTATAAGGAACAATACTAAAAAAAATGTTACTGGGATACCAAACTTGGAAAATTTACACCATCGTGCAAAAGAATCATATTGTATAAAAAATAAAAATATTGAAATAAAAACAATATTCAAAAATAAAAACACGAATCCTAGTAAAGCAACCTCACTCCAATGATAACAACTATAGTCACCCAAATAAGACTCACAAATACCAACGGTTTTGAAAATTGGTTCAACTAATAAGCTGATACTTTTTTGAAAGAGGAATGCAGCTAATGAAAGAAGCAGGGGAATAAAAAAAAAGAATATTTTTTTGTTTTTCATGCTAATTTATATTATCTAATAATTTATTCAACATATCAAGCAAAAGTTGTGCATCAGTTTTTGAAAGTCTCTTCGGTTTTGGTTTCTTAGGATCAGGCTTTGCTAATTTCTTTTCTAGCACAGATTTGAACTTTTCCACTTTCAATTGTGCTTTATTTATTTTCTCCTTTTGGATAGATTTTATTATGTTATCAACGCGATTATCAAAAGCTTTTGTTTGCGCTTTTGTTAAATCAAGTGAATCAATTGTGGCTTTCATTATTTGTAAATATGTAATGGGATCGAAAGAATCACTTGGCATTAAGGTAAAATCAGAAATTCCATCTCCAGTCACGTCCAGCGCCAGTTGCAGATTTTGCGTAATTGCATTCAATGTTATTTCCGCTTGAGTCTGTGTGGTTACAGGAATATCTACGAAAGATGAAACTGTTGAAGTTCCATCTGGTAAAACTTTTTCTGATTCATATGTGAATGTGCCTATATCTGTCCCTTGAAGTTTTATACTTTTCATTTGGTCTTCAGGAAGGTTTATATATTTTCCTTCTCCAAACTCAAGATATGAACTATTTATTATACTCTCTTCTGCGTAACAAAAATCGGAACCAGGCGGACAAACTTTACCTGTGTGATTTCCTTCTGCATCATAAGCATCTAAGGTAACTGGGGAATGAATGGACAATCTCAAGCGACTCAAACTATCTACCGGAGCAGTAGTACTTAAATAAAGAGAATTATCTAGAGGTAATTCTTGAAGTGTATTAGATATTAGATTTAAGAGAGGAAATGTTTCTAAGATATTTGCATGATTATTTTGTTTCTCAAATAATAATTTATTATCATTTACTTTAAACAAATCCACCCAATATTTCTCCGCACTACCTAGAAAACTCATATACTGCGCGCTGGGGACGACTACCGTTTTATCTCCATCCGAAGTAAATCTTGGTCTTTCATCTAATGAAAACTGGCAACCTTGCGATGAGCTAGAACAATCTACTCTTGGATAATATTCAAAACTGGCAATGGTATCTAGTCCCCAACCCGCGACTTCTATTACTCGCATACTAGTAGGCGGAATCCAGCTATCTATATTATCGTGTAAGGTTTCGGCTTTAGAGAATAAACTCTGCGACAAGCTAATCGGCAAGTTTGTTTGATTTATGGCTGGATCTGTTCTCCCTTCCCCTCCGAAAAGAAAACTTTTGTATTCATCGTACAAATTAATCGCGGTACCGAAAGCTTGCACAAGTTTTGTTGTTACATTTGAAGGAATTGCAAAATCCACAAATGTTACAGGTGAATTTACTCTTTCGATGTATTCCCTGCTTGGTAAAAGTCCAAAAGCTCCGAGCATATTGCGTCCAAATTCTCGCGCGCGAACTTTATCCATCAGCCAGCCAAGCAGCATGCTCTGGTCATATCCATGCAGTATTGCCGGCACAGCGCTCGCAGTGCCTATCTCTGGCACAGCCACTAGAATCAACACATCTACACTATCAATCAAATTATTTGCCCCCGCATTTTTATCATCTTGTAACTTTTTCAAGAGAGCTTTAGCTAAAAGTCCGCCGTTGCTATGCGCGATGATCGTCACTTTTCCGTTTTTAGAAGAATCAACGAGAGATTGCAAAGTAGAAACAAGCGACATTGTCTCGCCCTGATATTTTGTCCCATTATTGACAATGTCGTCTACACTTTGTCGCCAATCATATGCAAATAACTCATAATTAGCAATTTTAAAATTATCCACTAAATTGCCCAGCATATCAACGAAACTTTTATAAATATTTTGCCCTGCCGAACTCATGGGAAATGGTGTATTCGTTTCTTTGATAATATCTCTGGTGTAAATATTTGAATTTTTACTCGTTCCATCAATGTTTAAATATAAATCTTCCACATCGCTGTTGCCATTCGGCTCCCACAGCTGATCTTCACTGTCATTTGCTCTCGGTGCATACAATCTGCTTGCTTTAAGACCTGGCAGGAAAAGCACACTGGAGCAGCACACTGGTTTAACTGGAACTTTCCAGCCATCTGCTATTTTCCATGGGAAATTATCAATATTATTTCCACTATCTCCTAGGACAAACTGCGTATCACAAATATTATCGTTATTTACATCATGGCATCCTTCACTATCTTCATCAAATTGGCTCCAGTAATTGCCACCGATGGGAGGATTTTGAGAAAAAATTTGCTGAGATTCTCCACTATTATTCAATACGCTTAGGTTGTTAATAAAATTATTATTGTAAATTAAATTATTATCCGCGCTTCCATAAAAAAGTCTGACACCACTAATGTTATTGCGAAATATATTATCATGGATATCATTGCCGGTAGAGCCGTGATTAAGAGAAATGCCATCGCCACTTTGGTAAGATTCATTAAACTGAACAATATTATTATTACTTCCAGAAATATAAATACCAGATGAAGTTCCTGATGTAATGTTATGTTCTATTAAATTATTATTACTTGACTGAAAAAGCGCAATCGGTTCTGAACCATTCGTGGTATTGTACGCAATTCTATTTTCAGTAGAAAAATTTAAAATAATGCCCTGATTATTGAGACGATTGACAATATTACCTTCAATGTCATTTTGCGTTGAATTTTCAAGTTGAATAAAGGACGTCGGACTCTGCAGTTCTATATTTTTTACAAGAGTGGAGCTTGTATTGAATAGAAAAATGTGCGCGCCCTCGGCATCAAAAATAGAATTTTCAAAAATAACACCATTGCAAGTAATACAATAAAATGTGTTAGCGGAAATTCCATTATATTCTTCATTCTGCGCATTCACTAGATAAAGAATCGCTTTACCGTTGATTGTATTAGAAGTATTAATGAAATGTATGTATTGAGCCAGAGTGTTCCCTGATACAAAAAAGGAATCTCCGACTAGATGATTATTTTCGAGTGTTATGTTCTGGCTGGAAGATAAAAATATCCCTTCTCGTACATTATTTTCTAAAATATTATTTAAAAAATTACTTTGGCTAGTTTGGGTAACATTAATTCCCCTAAAAAATCCTTTCACTGTTAAATTTTTAACAGTGACATTGCTTTTTAATGATACCAACACTCCAAAACCATTCCCAGCGCCAGAAACTATATGACCATTCCCATCCAAAATTATACCGTTTGCATTAATTTGAATAGTTTCAAAAACATCCCTCGTAAGTGTACATGTTTTAGTTAGATTATCCCAAGTTCCAATTGAAAGACAGTCACCCCCTGTACTCGTTGCGCTAATAAACTTAGTACTTTTCGCTCTTTGAATAGAGACAAAATGAAAGTTGCTAATATCTTGCTGGTAAGTCAGGGATCCAGCAACATCAGTTGTAATTTCTTCGAGATTTAAATATGAATCTGTATATTTATAATAAGTAGTTGATGGATGAAGACCGGAAACAGTGATAGATGTAGTGACTTCTATTTCTGATGGATCATTTTCAATGATAATCATCTTATCTGAAGCATCTATACGCAAATCAACGGGTATTTGAGTTCCAATTTCTATAATAGAGTCATTATCCACATTAACCCGAAATAATGTACCTTCGCCGGAAACTGTCTGATATCCTTCAATTAGATATGGATCATCAATTACTTCTTCCGCACGAACAAATGTTGGAATAAAAATACTTAATATAAAAACAGATAACAAAAGTTTTTTCATATAATTTATATAACTTTATTATCTCATTTATTTGAAATATGATATGTGGATAACTATTTTACTATCCCTCTATTAACCCTAATTTAATAAGCCTGGCGCGTATTCCTCCCTTTTGTCGGCCAGAGAGCGCAGAAATATTTCTTATAGATTTTCCATTCTTAAATTGTGACACAATTTCCACTTCTTCTTCTGGTGTCCACTTTCGGTAGGCGTTTGGATTTTTTGCTCTAATTTGGTCGAGGGTTCTTGGGGGCCGATTTGGGAGCTCAGCTCCCAAATCGGCCCTGTTTGTTTTTCTCACCTTCCCTCCACAAGCCACCACAAAATCATCATGCATTTTTTGGAGATCTTTTTCTAAAATTTTTCCGAAAACCTGCGTGGCTTCCTCTGACTTTTTCTTAAAATCAGTATCTTTTTTCAAAACTTCCGGATGCACCTTGAGCGCATGCTCGTTGATACCAAGCAAGTAAAGCCCAGAGAGCCGGCGCACGCGGGAAAGCGCCACATAACCTTGCCCAAATTCAAATACTTGTGACAAATCCATCACTGCCGCATCCATGCTCATCCCTTGGCTCTTGTGCACAGTAATCGCCCATGCCAGCCGAAGCGGAATTTGAGTTATTTGCGCGCGAATCTTGCCATTCTCTTCTACCGTCCAATCCATCGGCGCAACAATAATATTGCGTCCATTGCGAGTTTTAATAATTGGGTATCCGCTAAATTCTTCAAAGCCAGTAACCGTGCCGAGTGTGCCATTCACAAATCTTTCCTTCGGATTATTTTTGGTGCACATTACGACCGCGCCGATTTTTAGCTCCAGTTTCTCCGGAGATAAGCATCCTTTCTTGAGCGTCTCCACGACTTTTTCATTTCCACTCGAAGACATCATAAATGATTTTACTTTTTCTTTCAATTTGGAAAGCTCTCCATTATTTACTCGATCTACATCAACATTATGCGAAAAAAGTTTGGTAATATTCTCCGGTGGCTTATTCGCGCGAATATGCCGAGCTGTAATGTGATTGCGATGCGCCGGTGAAACATTATTGGCGCGTATTCCTCCGAGCACAGAAAGAAAATCCGCATCATCTTGGCGATATTGTTCGGTGAGATAGCAAACAACTAGTCGCGTTCGCTCCCAAGCTCCGCTATGATAAGCAAAAGTTCCAATACTTTTAGCATTTCTTATAAGCGTATTTTGTTTTTCTTCAAAAAAATCTTTCTTGACAATCGGGGGCAGTTGAAAAAAATCCCCAACCAGAATAATTTGGATTCCGCCAAAGGGTTCGCTGTTTTGCTTTATTTCCCGACAAACCATATCCACCATATCAAGCATATTATTCGAAAGCATAGAAATTTCATCTATAATCAGCATCCGCGTGCGACGGACACGTTTTGCAATATATTCACTGCTCGCTATTTTATCCAAAGCATATTTATCTAATTTTGTTTTAATGCCTATGCCACTCCACGAATGAATGGTCATTCCGCCGATGTGGGTCGCAGCGATGCCCGTCGAAGCCGTAATAGCCGGCTCAACATCGCAATCGCGCAAATAATTTACAAATTTATTTATTGTATGTGTCTTTCCAGCACCCGGTTCACCGGTCAAAAATACATTTGCGCCGGTTTTTAAGATATTCAGCGCTTGCTCTTGAGTCATGTGGTAAGTATTCTACTACATTTTCTTCGGCGCTTGGATGCCAAGCAGGTGCAGGCCGTTTTTCATCACGAAAGAAAACGCGCATGTGAGAGCGACTTTGTAGGACGAGGTTTTATCTTTCTTGTCTATCACGAGAGTGTTGCCGTAAAAACTGTTGAAAGCGCGAGCGATTTCTATCAAATAGCTAGCAATATGGTGCGGTTCGTATTTAAAAGCGGAACGCAACACAACTTCGGGAAATTTATACAATAATTTTTCCACTTCAAAAACCTCCGATGGAAAAGCGTGAGGGTCCGGCAGAATATTTTCAGCTTTTGCTTTTTCCAAAATAGAATTCGACCGCGCGAAAGAATATTGCAGATATGGTCCAGAGTCCCCTTCAAAAGAAATCGACTTTTCAAAATCATAAACAATATCGCCAACAGTGGATTGTTTCAGAATAGAATATTTTATAGCGGACACGGCAACATCTGTGGCAATTTTTTCTCTTTCCATATTTTCAAATTCCCTGTCTGTCATTTTTTCCAAAATTTCATCGCGAACATCGTTCAGTAGAGATTCGCCGGTTATCACATTCCCTTTTCGAGAGCTCATTTTTCCGGAAGTAAATTTCATCATGCCGTGAGTAATATGCAGCATTTTATTTTCATACTCTGGATGAATTAAGGAAAGAGCTTTGGCCACCACTTTCATATATTCCACTTGTTCGTTGGCGGTAATAACAATGGAAAGATTCAGATCGGGCTCTTCTCTGAATTTTTGTTCGGCTAATCCAAGCTCTTTGGTTTCATAAGTAGGCAAGCCTGCGGAAGTGATGAAAACTCTGGTATGAAGTTTTGAGTCATGATCTCCGCCCCGAAAAACAACCGCCCCATCGCTTTTATGAAATACTTTATCCAGATTGTCTTTCACAGCCTGTTCACCGACGATAATCATCTGGCTTTCCAAAAAATAAAAATCAAATTCAGTTCCGAGCATTTCATATAAATCTTGAAAGACGTCCATCGTCACCTTAAAACCCCAGTCGTAGATTGCATTTATTTTTTTGTCGGTTTTGTCGTAAATTTTTTTATTTATTTCTTCTATTTCTTTTTTAGCTTTTGGGTCTATTTCATAAACTTCAGAACCTCTGGCGTAAGCTTTCCCGATGTTGGCTGATTGCAAAGTATGAGAACCTGTTTTGCTTTGCAACTTTTCGTTTTCCAAAAGACCATAGATAGCTTTGGCCACATGCAACCCAACATCTCCCTGATAATTTGCCCGAGAGACTTTTGCGCCGGAATGTTCCAAAATTCTAGCAATAGATTCACCGATAGCATTCGTCATAAGGTGTCCGATATGAAAAGGCTTGAAGGGATTAGGATCAGTATATTCGATCATAATCTTCTTTTCCGCCAAAAGTTTATTTTTTCCGACATTCTCTCCTTGATTGATAATTTCCTCTATGCTTCCGCCAAAAAATTTGCGAGACAAATAAAAATTGATGAAACCCGCGCCGGCTACTTCTATCTTTTCTATATATTTATCTGTATTTAACCTTGATATTTGTTCCGCTATTTTTTTAGCCAATTCTTTCGGATTGGTTCCAATGTTTTTGGCGATTGCTAGAGCGACGTTAGTCGAATAATCCCCCATTTTCAAATCTGCAGGATGTTCCAAGCCAAAATCGTTGACTTTTATTTCAAGATTTTCCAGAGCGTCTTTGATTAATTTTTTTATTTCATCTTGCATAATTATTTTTTACCCGTACTTCCAAATTTTCCCTCGCCACGAGCCGATTCACTGAGCGTATCGGTTTCTTCCAATTCGGCTATCACCACAGGCACAATCACTAGCTGAGAAACTTTATCTCCTTCTTCAAAAGTATAACTCTGATCCGATAAATTTACTAAATGCGTATTATATTCGCCCCGATATCCGGCATCAAAAACTCCGCCCAAATGAGCAAACCCAGCTTTGGAAATACTGCTTTTATCCATGATAATAGCAGCGTTTCCCTCAGGAAATTCAAGAGCAAAACCATGCCAAAAACGATAATGTTCGCCGGGCTTTACTGTCACTGTTTCCATGACATATAAATCCATTCCTACATCTCCGGGATGATGGTACTTTGGTAACTTCATCCCTTCTTTGAGTTTTTTAATTTTGATTTTCATAAATTCATTCTTTCATTCTTTCATGAATACCTTTTAGAAAATCGTCTGGATGTTCTTTTAATTCTTTTATTAATTCTTTTGGTGTAAACCATTTAATTTCAGCAACTTCATCTTTTTGAACTTTAAACTCAGAAATGTCTCTGTCTATAATTACCAGGAATCTTTGAACAAAATAATTGTGTTTGCTTGTAGATCTCAACTTCAAGTCTAAAATTGGTTTAAAGTTTTTAAGACCTATTTCTTCTTCAGCTTCTTTAATTATATTAGACTCATAAGTCTCATTTTCTTCTACTGTACCTGCTACAGCTGGTCTCCATTTTCCCGGATCATTTCTCTTATTAAGAGCCCTACGTGCGAGTAAAATTTCTTTTTTACTGTTTGTAATCCAAAGGGATGAAACGCGATAAATATCTTCCTGAGCAATCTTGTCTCTTTCTTTGATAACTATTATCTCGTCTTTTTCATTTACAATTGGAATTCTCATATAAATGATTATATATCCTTAATCCGTAAAAACCAATTCAGCATTAGTGTACGATCGTTTCTTAATGCTATAATGAGAACATGGGACATAATACACCAAGAATTGGAACTATGAAGAAAAAGATTCTTTTACTCCTACTAGCAGGATGTGCGCTTGGACTAACTAGATCGCCCAAAAGATATTGGTGGATTTTAAAACAAATACCAAAGGAGTTTGAAAAAGTAGATCGCCAGGCACTTCAAAAAGCCATCTATTCTCTTTACATTTCTCATTTAGTGAGTGAAAAACATCATAAAGATGGCACAACCACTCTCATCCTTAGCGAAAACGGAAAACACAAAGCCCTACGATTTAATATTGATAAAATGGAAATAAAAAAACCAGCACAGTGGGATAAAAAGTGGCGCATCGTTATGTTTGATGTGCCTGAAAAACTTAGAAGACTGCGTGATTCTATGCGTTTACATTTTAGAGAAATAGGCTTTATTGAACTCCAAAAATCCGTATTCGTGTTCCCTTATCCATGTAGCAAAGAAATTGAATTTATTTTAGAGTTTTACAACGCAAAAAGATATGTTCGTTTTATCTTGGCGGAAAGGATAGATAACGAACTACACTTAATGAAGAAATTCAATTTACATTAAAATAGTAACAGCATACGACCGTTTCTTATTGCTAAATGGTTATTTTGAGATAATCTTTTGTACCTTTGCATAAATCTCTCTATGAATATCTTCACGAGTATTGAGCGAGCCGGCTTTTGTGCATTCTATTTTGATCCACCCCTTTTGCGTCTTGGCGAGCCAGAGAGCGCTCTTTCTAGAATTCTCCATATGATGTCGGTCTTTCTCGTGAACATCTTTTTTCTTGCCTAGATAGCCCCTGCCCTCTTTTTTATTCCTTTCCTTTATCAGTTTCATGACTATGGGAATAGGCACGCTAAGAAAAAAAACAGCGTCCGGTTTTGGAATTTTAAAAACTTCATATTCCATCTCGGCTAGCCATTTCAGAAATGCTTCCCTTTTTTTTGTATTGGCTATCTTCCCGCCCTGATGGATCTGGTTCGCGCTCGCGTATCTATTGGCAATGACAATATTGCCTGCTTCGAGCCACTTTTTTATTTTATCTTTTGATTCAAAACGGTCAGCGGCATACAAGACAGAAACTATTTTCGGATGAACTTTGACGAAATTGTAATATTGTTCGGAGAGACAGTGGCCGATGAATTTGCCAAAGAAGTTGGAATAATAGTCCGGGAAATCAACTACTTTTACTTTTCGCCCGTCTTTTCTTAGATGCTTAATAAGGAGCTCGGTCTGCGTCGCCTTGCCGCTACTATCCGTGCCGTCTATGACGATTAATTTGCCGCGTTTCATTCATTAGAATATAGCAGAAAAAGATATAAATAGAAAATTATCTTTGCTTCACTTTAGTTAAGTAAAGTAGATAAATTATTTAGATGAATTCAATGACTGTATCTCAAAAGTATTGACTAGCAGAGCATCATCAACATCCACTAAGTAACCCAAGGCCTTTGCTGGTTTTTCTACAGGCATAGCAGCGCTAAAATCCGTCCTATCGTCCCCTGCTTTCTTGAAAATGTCTGTATGGAAAAATCCGGGATAAAACCCAACGACGCTTACGTTAAACGGGGCAAGCTCCAGCTGAATACACTTCGTAAAGCCAGTCACCGCCCATTTGGAAGCATTGTAAATAGAACGCTCAGGCTTCGCGGTAAGACCAGCTTGAGAAATAACATTAATGATTCTGCCATACTGCTGTTTTTTTAGTTGAGGAATCAGGGCATGGACTGTTAGTATTGTTCCGATAGTATTAACTGAAATTACATTCCTGATTTCCTCCGGAGTATTTTGTTCTAACGGTCCCTTGATCCAAACCCCCGCGCAGTTTATCAAACAATCAATTTTCTTATATTTTTTTATAATCTGTGAAAAAGCATTCTGAACTTGTTTTTCGTCTGTGACATCGCAAATAACACTTTCGCACTTGAGTTCCTCTGCAGTTTCTTGAACTTCTTTAACATTTTTACCAAAAATTACGACATCATTTTTCGCAGATAAAATTTTTGCGGTGGTTTTGCCCAGCCCACTATTACCACCCGTGATAACAATTACTTTTTTATCTGATTTCATAAATTTCTAGACGAATTTTTTAGGTATCGGAAATTTTTTAGCAAGCACTTTAACTTCTTTATGGATAGCTTCTTTTACTTTTTTGTTGTCTTTATTTTTGAGAGTCTTGATGATAAGTTCTGCCACCTTTTTGCACTCTTTTTCTTTGAAACCACGGGTAGTGATCGCCGGAGTGCCGAAGCGAATACCGGAAGGGTCAAGGGGCTTCCTCGGATCATCGGCAATCACGTTCATATTGAGAGTAATGCCAACTTCATCGAGTACCGTCTGCGCCTCCTTGCCCGTTACTCCTAACGAACCAAACACATCGGCCAAGATAAGATGGTTGTCAGTACCCCCGCCGATCATTCTGATATTATTTTTCTTGAAAACTTCTGCCATCGCTTTAGCATTTTTGAGAATCTGAATGGCATATTTTTTAAACTTTGGGGTCATCGCCTCGCCAAAAGCCACTGCTTTGCCGGCGATAGTGTGCATATGAGGACCGCCTTGGATCCCAGGGAAAATAGACTTGTCTATCTTCTTGGCTATTTCCTCATTTTCCCGAACAAGAATGATGCCTCCACGCGGGCCCCGAAGCGTCTTGTGAGTAGTAGAGGTAATAATATCAAAACCGTCATCAAATGGATTGCGAAGAACACCCGCCGCAATGAGCCCGGCGATATGCGCCATGTCGGCCATAGTGATAGCCCCCACCTCTTTTGCGATTTCAACAAATTTTTTATAGTCGAGAGTGCGAGGATAGGCAGAAAAACCGGCTAAAATTATTTTTGGTTTGGTTTCAAGAGCCACTCGGCGCAAATTTTCATAATCAATTTCTCCTGTACTTGCATCTTTCATCTTGTACCTCACAAATTTATATATTTTCGCGGGCAAAGTCATCGGATGTCCATGGGTCAAGTGCCCGCCATGAGAAAGATCCATACCGAGCACTGTGTCTCCCGGTTCAAGCAAGGCAGCATACACAGCCAAATTCGCCGGCGCTCCAGAATGCGGCTGAACATTGGCAAATTTGCATTTGAAAAGCTTACAGGCGCGCTCTATGGCAAGCCTTTCTACCGCATCGGTAAAATCTTGACCGCCGTAATACCGCCGCCCCGGATAGCCTTCGGAATATTTGTTGGTAAAAATAGAACCGTTTGCAGTTAAAACATCTTCAGAGACATAATTCTCTGATGGAATAAGTTCAAGCCCTTCCCTCTGCCTTTTCTCTTCGCTTTTTATCAATTTCTCTACTAGTTTGTCCTGCATAATTTTATTCTATCACTATTTATAAAAATTAAAAGTTTCTTTCTGGCCGTCGGATTTCATAATAATAGTACCCAAAAGGTCAGTCCTAAAAATTTGTGCGCCAAAAGAAGATAGTGTATCGAGCGTATCTTTGTGCGGATGGCCGTATTTATTGTCCTTGCCGTTTGAAATGAGCGCGTAAGCGGGAGAAACTGCTTTTACAAAATCATAAGAGGTCGAGGTGCGCGAACCATGGTGCCCGACTTTCAAAATAGCGCTTCTAAGCTCTTTCATAGAGGTTCCCGCTAAAATTATTTTTTCTGTTTTGGAAGTAGCATCACCAATGAGCATCACTTTTGTGTTGCCGTAGGTGAGTTTACTGACAATAGATCCGTCATTGCTATTCCACAGCGTTACATCTCGATCCGGAAATAAAATATCTATGACTGCTCCGCCACCTATGTCTAAACGCATCCCTTTCTTTGCTAAAATATTTCGAATATTTTTATTTTTTATTTCGGCCGTTAGATTTTGGTAGATTTTAGAATCGTTAAATGTGCCAGACTGAAACACCCCGCCGACTTTATACACTTTCAAGACATCCAGCAATCCGCCTATATGATCTTGGTCTGGATTGGTAACGATAATGGCATCTATGAATTTATCAAATGGAGACATTATTCTCTGAAGCTTTCCCATTATCTTCCGTGGCGGACCGCCATCCACCAAGATTTGAGTACCGGTCGGCGATTCAATGAACAGAGCGTCGCCTTGACCTACGTCAAGCATAGTAAAAGTCAATTGTTGGTAAGAATTTTTAAAATCCTGATAAAAAAGACGTGCAGTGGTTACTAAAAGAAAAAATGTCAAAAGTAATAGACCATATTTCCTCCAAAATGTCTTGCCGGAAGTCATGATATAATGATTATATTATCAGCTAACTCATAAATACACCATGAAAAAATTCGAAGAAAAAAAATTCAATATTGGGATACTCAAAGGCATATCAGCCAGAAATATCGAGGAACACTTGAAGCTTTATGCTGGTTATGTAAAAAACACAAATCTCATTTTAGAAAAAATACCGAAATATGAAGGTTATACAAAAGAAGACGCCTTTGCTCCTTACGTCGTCGGCGAAATTCAGCGCAGATTCGCTTTCGAATATAACGGCATGCGCAATCACGAAGTTTATTTCGAATCTCTTTCCGGAGGCGCAAAACCTCTCAAACAAGAAAGTCAATTAAGAAAAGCAGTAGAAGAAGAATGGGAGTTTTTTGATACTTGGCTTAATCGCTTTAAGACTATGGCCCTGACTCGCGGCATAGGCTGGGCCATGCTGTACTATGACCGAAAAGAAAAACGTCTCCTTTCAAATTGGGTGGACGAACAACATTTGGGACAGCTTCAGGACTGCGCCCTTATACTCGCCATTGATATGTGGGAACATGCCTTTGTGTACGACTACCCGACATCGGAGAAGAAAAAATACGTGGAAGCGTTCTTTCAGAATATAAACTGGGAGGTAATTGAGGAAAATTTTAAAAAGGCTCAGTAAAAAACTTTTTTATACTTCTGCCAAAAAGTTTGTAGATAAAACAGGCATATATTATGAGCGTGAGAAAAAGCGGAAAATTTGGGACGATAAAAGAGGCAAATGGAACCCGGGAAAAGAAATCAATGACACTTAGTTCGTAATGAAGAAGAACATTTGAGATAAAGCTGAAAGGAACTCCGAAAAGATATGAAAAAATACCCAGGAATCCAGTGAGAAATCCAAAAAGCATAGTCATGGGTATAAAAGGCAAGATAAACACATTTGCCGGCAAAGCAACCAAAGAAAGATTGCCCATTTTATACAAAATGAAAGGCAAAACAAAAATATATACGGCGCAGGTGACGGAAACTATGTCGCGCAATTTGAAAGTAGTCGAGACCCACAAGAAATATTCTTCAATTTTGGGAGTGAAGAAGATGAGAGCGATAGTGGCGATAAAGGAAAGTTGAAACGAAACGTCGAAAGCAAGGACAAAAGGATTAAGTAGTATCATACACACGCCGGCGAGGAGTAGTGCCCGCCCGATATCATAATTCCTCCCCGTCGCGCGGGCGACAAGAGCAAGAGTTGCCATAATTCCGGCCCGAATACTGGTGGAACTCGCGCCAGTCATCAAGATGAAAAGAAAAATCGTGAAAATACCTATGCTAATTCCAAGGTTTAGCGGAAGAAAAGAAAACAACTTCATAATCCATTCGGCAACAATCGTTACGTTGTATCCAGAGAGCGCTACAATGTGAATGGTACCGGTATTTATAAGTTTCTGCCGCATCTCTTCTCCAAAAGAAGACCGTTCACCCAAGATAAGGCCGCCCATGAGAAGGGATTCTGGAGAAGGAATCGTGGCATCAATGACACTCAAAAATTTATTTTTGATAAAAAACAAAGCGCTCTTTACCACATTTCCCTTTCCGTGCGAAAAAATTTCAATCGAGGGATAACCCATCACATAAAAAATTCCGTCTTTACGCAAATAATTCACATAGTCAAAATTTTTTCCCTGATCGGTAATAAAATTTTCCGGTTTTTCCGGTTTGCCTTTGAAACTTATCTGATCTCCGTAGGAATATGTGTTCTCAAAATCCGTAGTGACTAAAATTTTGGTCTCCGGCGTTTTCACAGTCAATTTTTGGTTGTTTTCTCTTATGTCCGGCTCATCGACAATGGTACCCGACATCGTGATATTTTCTGGAGCAGGCTGATCGGCAATATGGAATCTAAAAATTCCGAGACAAAACGTCAATACAAAAACAACCAATATTATATCCCAACGATTCTTTATCAAACTAAAGTTCTTTAACAAACTAAAGTAAATAGCCAAGACTCCTACCAAAAGTAAAACTAGTAAAATAAAGTATAAATTCACAAACAAAAAAGAGCGCGCCAGCACTCCAAAAATAAAACCAAAACAAACCGCATAAAAAATTCTATCTTGCATTTAGATCACTTAACTTCTAAGCTCCACTGGATTACCTTCGGCGAAACTGGTAGCGATAAGATCAGCGCGGTCGTTATATTTGTCTTCGTTGTGGCCTTTGACGTATGTCCACTTTGGTTTTAGTTCTTGGGTAAGTTCATAGAGTTCCTCCCAAAGTTCTCGATTTAGCACGGGCTTCTTATTGGCATTCCGCCAATTATTTTTCTGCCAGTTAGGAATCCATTCAGTAATTCCAAGAATTACATATTTAGAATCAGAAATAATCTCTATGTCAAAGCCCGCCTTTGACATGTTTAATTTTACATATTTCATAGCTTCTATCGGCGCAGTCAACTCCATTTGATTGTTAGTAGCGTGGTCTTTCTTTCCGCCAAGCTCCAGTACCCCCTTCTTACTCCTCCCCCTACTGTAGGGGGAGGTAGGGTGGGGGTAATTCAAGATGACTGCGCCCCAGCCGGCGCTTCCTGGATTCCCCTTCGCCGCCCCATCGGTATAAATCTTTATCGTTTGATCTCCCATCTTTAGATTATATCAACAATCCGCAATCGTAGCTCTTCTTTGCCGCGAAATCTAGACAAATCAAAGGTGGCTAACAAATTCACGCCTAATCCTTCAGAAAGAGTATTTCGAAAAGAATCAACACCGGAAAAGAAAGAAACAGCCACTGTTTCCTTATTTTGATCGGAAAAAGTTAATTCCAAATGCTCTCCAGACCCGTTTTTGCCAAATTTTTTAAGTTTTTTTATTTTGGAACCTTCAAAAAGGAAAATGGGTTTGGGATTTCCGAACCCAAATGGTGAAAGCTTGTCTATTTCTCGCCAATTTTTCATGTTTACAGCATCTAGCCCGGACTTCACATCATGAATTTCTATATCATTTACTTTTTCCTTTTTTGTTTTATCAAAATTAGCCGATAGGGCTTGTTCTAGAAAATGAATTTTTTCGGTATGAACAGTAAACCCGCCCGCGAGCTCGTGCCCACCGAAATCAACAAACGACTCCCGAGTAGCACTCATAAGTTCGACTACTGAAACCGACCCATCGCTCCGGCAAGAACCCCTGACACAATCCTTCTCATCTTTTCCCCACACAAAAACTGGTTTTTTATATTTATCACACATCTTACCCGCCACCAAACCCAAGACTCCCACATGCCACCCAGGATCCCCTATCACAACCACCTCCCGCGCATCCCGCATTTCAAGCTTCTTATTTGCTTCCCGCATGATCCCCGTGACGATAATTTTCCTCTCGTCATTTATTTTTGATAAATGATCTGCCAGTATACCTGCTTGTTTGTTGTCATTGGTAGAAAGCAACTCAAAAGCCCTCATCGGATCATCCATCCGCGAGGCGGCATTGAGGCGAGGCGTGATCATGAAACCGATATCATCCTCTGTTACATATCTTTGATCTATATTTACGTTTGTAAAAAGCTTTTGCAGACCGGGACGAGGAGACTTCCGTAATACTTTCATTCCGAAATACGCAATAGCTCTGTTTTCCCCCGTAAGTGGAACCATATCAGAGAGAGTAGCAAGACCGGCCATATCTAGCATCCATTTTTCGGCGCCTTCTTTTATTTTGAAGTACTCGCCATATTTTTTTAAGAACCCCTGTACAAATTTAAAGACAACTCCGGCCCCGCAGAGCATTTTTTCGGGATAATCATCTGTCTTTGGATTTAGTATAGCAAAAGCACGAGGAAGATTGTCTGGAGGAATATGATGATCGGTAATAATCACATCAATGCCATCCACTTCCGCTTGCGCCACTTCGACTACCGCGGTAATGCCGAGATCAATAGTAATCAAAAGTTTTACATTAGATTCGGCAAACTGCTTAATGGCTTCTAAATTAAGCCCGTAGCCTTCAGAATTTCTTTGTGGAATATACACCCCCACATCAAAATCTTTGGTGTGGGGGTAAACCTCGACAGGCACATTGAGTAGCTTAAAGAGATCAGTAAGAATTACCGCCCCGGGAATGCCGTCACAATCATAGTCCGCATAAATGACTATCTTTTCTTTGTTTTCTATGGCCTCGTAAAGACGCACGCAGGCTTTTTCCATATCCCGCATTAGAAATGGATCATGCAAATCACGCTTATAGTCAGGATTTAAAAAAATATCAGCTTGCGCTTCATTCACTATGCCTCGTTTTTCTAAAAGTCCGCGCAATAATTCCCCATACTTGTGCATAAATGAAATTTTAGCATATAATTAAGAAAGTTTTTGAAAATATAACTTTTGAAGGGGTTTCGAGGCTGACGAGCCGAGAACTTCAGGAATTTTTAAGCTTAAAAAATTCCGTACCGGAAAAAGTTGATATTTTCAAAAACTTTCTATGGAAAATTGTATTTTTTGCAAAATAGTAAAGGGAGAAATACCTGCTCATAAAATATATGAAGATAAGGATACTTTGGCATTTCTCGATATTAGTCCAGTAAATATCGGGCATGTGTTGGTTATCCCAAAAGAACATCATGCCAACATTTTTGAGATTCCAGAGAAAGCTCTGCTCGAAGTGGTAAGAACTGTGAAAAAAGTTTCTCACGCTGTAAAAAAAGGCCTCAAAGCTGACGGCATCAACGTCACCATGAACAACGAGCCCGCCGCCGGACAAGTCGTCTTTCACTTGCACATCCACATCATCCCGAGAACCATAAACGACGGCTTCCATCATTGGAAAGGCAAAAGGGGCTACCAAGAAGGCGAGAAAGAAATCGTAACCGAAAAAATCTCGAAATCTTTGTAACCACCTTGCTCCGACCTAGGTCGGAGCACTCCTCCTAAACTAGGAGGAGTGGAAACATAATTTAGCAATAAGAAGCGGTCGCGCACTAAAGCTGTTTTAACATTTACGCTAGGCAAGACCTAACGCAGATTCCTTAGACTATCATATATGATATGTTAAGGAATCAGTTGAAAATTTTAATTTCTCTATGAATCCACGATCTTTTGGATCATGATCTCAATAAAGGGGACAAACTAACGTGTTGCCCCTTGGCGATATTGCCACGCCGTACGAATACGGGATATGCCGCAATGCTCCGCGGCGAGAGGAAGATTTTGGGTTCAGATTTTCATTTTCAAACCTTTCTTTTTGACGATGAGAAACTCTAGTTCGAGCGCGTCCATAAGGAACACTTCTCGGTCCCTAACTCCATGCCAGTCACCGCGACGTGGCACCCCTGCACGGAGAAGAGCTTGTTTTGCCTCCTCAGAAGGTTCTGTCCCCCGGATCGTCATCGGACGAACTTCCAAACCAAGGAGGTCCAGAAGCTGGTTCATCCCCTTTCGCCCAATATTGCGCCGTCTCAGAAACTTGCAGGCTTTGGTGCCCACAAGGAACCCAACCAGATCCCCTTTGGCATCTTCGAGCAAGAAGGATGCAGCCTCGGCGTTGCGGATAATATGGGTTAGATCTTTCATGTTCATATAATTCATATAATCTTTTGCGCATTATTTTAAACGGCGCCGCGGACCGTTTCTGTTTAAAATTTGATTCATCGAAAAAAGTGTCTTTGCCTTTCGGCGGATCGATGTATCTCGTTTCTTTATGTTAAGCCAACAGATTGGCTTTGCTATGTTCGGAAAGTGAACACAGCTCTTCAGTCCCAATATCACGGCAAGGCTAAACCTTGCCGTATTTAGCTCCAAAAAGCTATGTTCACGTCCAAATTTCAATGTACTTAATACTCTTATATTATACACCCTTTCAGCTTATTTGTCAAGCAAATGTACTAGTCCAGCACATTTGAGACTCCACAGCCGTTAATTGATTACAAATATA
>CAYHGI010000012.1:0-19791 GCA_964356285.1 uncultured Candidatus Saccharibacteria bacterium | reverse complement strand
TGGGAACATATTCTGTGAAATACAATGTTATTGATTCCTCAGGCAATGCCGCCACAGAAGTCACGCGCACCGTACAAGTAGTGGACACGACCAAACCAGTTATTACCCTTACCGGAAGCGGCACCATAAATTTAACTGTGGGTGATACATACACAGAGCAGAATGCAACTGTAAGCGACAATTATAATACAGGACTTACTGCCGTAGTCGGAGGCGACATTGTTAATACGGCAGCGGCTGGAACGTATAATATTACATACAATGCTACAGACTCATCTGGGAATGCGGCTGACCAAATTACTCGCACAGTTGTTATAACAGTAGCTATACCTCAAAGTAACTCAGTAAATCTATCCACCGCTAATTCTCAAACTACTATCACAAACCCAAATCAAGTCGTAAACATAACGGTTGAAAATGGAACAATTGATCCTAGTATTAATATAAGTTCTTTTATTACTGCTGGATCTGGAAATATACCTGAAATCAACATTACCTCCTCTTCCGCGAGAAATGTTGTCGTTGCTATTCCTTCTACTAGTATCACAAGCACTGATCTAAATTGGAATGGAGTAATTGCTCTACCAAAAATCACGACTGTAACTTTACCCGAAACTTCCGGGGAATCAAAAACATTAAGCACGGCCATTGAAGTTGGATCTATTGATGCAAAATTATCTTTTGGTAATGGGGTGAGAATTTTACTTCCGGGCGAAACTGGCAAAAAAGTTGGATTTTCTAGAACGGGCATAAGTTTTACAGAGATTACAAGTATATGTACTGATGACAGTCAGACTGCAGGTAATACATTAGCATTTGATGGAGATTGTAAAATAGATGTTGGCGCTAACCTAGTAATTTGGACAAAACATTTTACAACATTTGCTACCTATACGGTCACTGCTAGTGCAACACCGCGTGGTGGTCATGGGGGAAGATCAATCTTGCCAATAGCTGGAAGCAATTCAGATAATCCTCCCACCACTATATTGACGACAACCGATACAACTATAACTCCCACGGATTCAATAAATCCAGCAGAAATAAATACAGACCAGATACAATACACACCTGAAATTTCTTCGGCTACCGAAAATGTTTCTACCGGTGAAATTAAGTCCCCTATTCCCAAAAAAGAAGAAAGACCTAAAGTAGAATTGGCTCTTAATCAAAATACAACGGAGATAAATCCTGTAACACTTACCGCGACACCAATAAATGCCTTGTCGAATAACACCGTTCCAGAAAAAATTCCATTAATTTTAGGCAGTTTATCTGGCATTCTTCTACTTTTCTGTGTCTGGAAACTTAAATTCATGAATTGAGATGTTGTGGATTTTTTCGTGAACCTCTCCATTTAAAATATTATGAAGGAGACGAATAATTCCTCCTGACGTAACGACCAAAATTTTTTTATGCTTGTCGTATTTCTTTATGTCTCCAATAAAAGCAAAAACTCTTTTCTTAACATCTTCTACGTGCTCACCGCCATATGGACGATAATCATATTGCTGATTTTTATCTTTTTCCTTCATTTCACCAGTAGTATCCATTTCGCTGAATTTCTTTCCCGCAAGAGAACCAAAATGTCGTTCCCTGAGTCTCAAATCGTATTTTATTTGTAAATTAAACTTTTGATTTAATATTTCCGCTGTTTGTTTACATCGAATAAGATCGGAAGAGTATAATTCTTCGAATCCGTCAGGTATTTCTAAAAGAGTTTTCTTGGCTTGTTCAATACCTTCATCGCTCAAAGGACTATCAATATGACCTGTCACTGTTCCCTTTTTATTGCTTTCTGTTTCTCCATGTCTTACAAAATATATTTTCATAACTAATTTTATTATACTTAATAATTTTAAAATTCCTAACAAAAAACGATCCGTTGGAACGAACCGTTTTTTTCATTGTGCGTGGCCAGCGCGATATACGGCCTTTTGTTTTTATTCTTTCACAACAACATGGTAATTTATTGAGTCGTTTCCACCATGCACTGGTAACGACTTGGTAGCAGTAACAGTCAGCTCGCCGAGAGAGCTACCGACGAAATGGCAGGCCATGCGGATGAACCTTTCCTCACCGCCGAGAGAAAACCTACGCTGAGGGATGTATTTCTGAAACACAATCTTTTTGCCGACCGCATCAAAGAATACACCCTTGGCGCCCGAGGAGAACACCTCCTTTCCAATGAATGGACCAAGATATGTCGGTGGCAGATACTTCCTCAGTTCAACAATTTCAGATTCACCCATGCCTGCACTCTCAAGCCACTCCTCGTGTTCATACGGAAGGGTCATTAGTGCCTTACCCCCGAGCATATGCCGCGGAGGATTGATGAAATGACCAGGCCCAGTCCCAAGAAAGAACCGACTTAACTTTTTGAAGGCGGCTGGATTGTGACAGATAGGAAAATCAAGCATCAGGCTGTCAGAATTGACCCAGTTCTCAACTAGATCTTCCGGCATTACATCGATTGTCCTCCCGGTGTGTTCTTGGAGTTTCCCTGCAAAATACTTCTGCTCACGGGTGTAAAAGCTCTCCTTCCTGCCAATGACGATAGTGGTGATGTCGTTCTGTCTCACATGCGGCTCGAGCAATGAAAGCAGCTTCTGTCGTTCACCTGCACCACTTTCGTAACGCGTAGCGAGAGCAAAACCCATCCCATGCTTGTTCGACGGGTCGATCTCGGCAATCTTCCAATTGCCGTCTGTATCTACCATCAAGTCAATCCTTGTGAGCACTGGATAACACTGGGGGTGCCTGATTCCCAGCGCTTGATAGTCTGCACTGAGACCATCAAACAACACCGACGAGACTGGCGATGGCGAGCTCGCTTTTAGTCCATCCATAGTGCTTCTGAACAAAGTGCAGACCAATTGGCCCACACGAGTGATATGATCTAGGTCTATTCGTGAAATCACGAAAGGGTTTTGATCATCGACCATAAAACTATGGCCGTTGGACATGAGATAAGTAAGGTTTTTCATGTGTCTCTCTTGATTTTTCAAAGAGCTCTTTAAAAAGAACTCATGGTATTTTTACATCCGTCAAATGTGACGAATAAAAAACAAAAAACCAGTGATGCTTGCGCGCCACTCAATAGATTCCTTATGAATTAGTTGCTAGTAGTTAGGTTCTAGTGACTAGAAGAAATACACAAACAGGCGCGAAAGCAAATGGCTTCCCGCCCCACCAAGATTTCACTAATTTAATTGTTTTAAGTTTATTTTTCATATATTTATTCTTCTTTTTCCTACACAGACACCGCCTCATTCTTGTATCCATGTACTAGTACATGATAACACATAAAAACAACAACACAAGTCAAGTATGTGGATAACTTTTTTGGACTTTACAGACCTAGTTTTTTTAACATTAGATGAAAACCGCCACTTTTGTTGCGAAGTTCGCGGGATCCCCGAGTGACGGTACTGATGCCAAGACCTAAATCCCCTGCAACAGACCTATGGGTCTCGCCTTTATTTAACTTTTTGACTATTTGCCACCTTAGAGCTAAAGCCTCAAATTCAGCCGGTGTCAAAATATCAATCAAAAATTCCGCCATCAATTTTCTGTCTCCAAAAATTTTAGAAAAAACTTCCACTAATTCTTGCTTGTATTCCGGAATTTTTTTACTTTTATGTTTCATTTTTCCGAGTTTTTGTAAACATTTACACCAACTCTTTCCCGCACTTCGTTCATTTTTTGCCCCGCGATTTTTTTGGCTTTCTCGCTGCCGGCTTTTAAAATCGAAAGCGCCCTCGGAATATCCTTGGCAAATTCTTTTCGTCTTTCACGCAAGGGCGCGATGAATTTTTCCAAATCCGCTATTAGCAACTCCTTCAATTCTTTATATTTTCCGGCTTTTTCCGTGTAAACTTTTTTTAATTCATTTTCACTGCGGAAAAGTTTGTGGATAGCATAGACATTTTTAGGAATCCCCTCGCCCGAATCGGTCACGATGCTCATCACCGCTTTTTTTATTTCTTCGCGTTCGGCAAAAAGCGGGATGGTATTGCCGTAACTCTTGCTCATCTTGCGCCCATCGGTTCCCGGGACGACTGCCATATCTTTCATAATCATCGGATCCGGCAACTTGAAAGTTTCTCCGTAAGTGCGGTTGAATTTTTCCGCGATATCACGAGCTATTTCCACATGCTGTTTTTGGTCAGCGCCCACCGGCACAAGATCCGGGCCATAAAGTAAAATATCAGCCGCCATCAAAACAGGATAATTGAAAGTACCCACGTCAATTTCTTTGTCTTTCGCCTGCGCGTCTTTGAAAGCATGCGCTCGCATCAAATATGGCATGGTAATAATGGTATCAAAAATCCAGGCCAATTCTGTGTGTTCCGAAATATCGCTTTGTTTGAAAAATGTAACTTTTTCAGGATCAAGACCGATAGCCAGATAATCAAGCAATACACTTTTTATGTTCTCGTTCATCTCTTTCGGATTGCGAAGAGAATGTAAAGCGTGATAATCGGCTATAAAAACATAGCCTTCATGCTCATTTTGCAAGTCCACAAATTGCTTCATCGCCCCGAAATAGTTGCCGATATGGGGTCTCCCCGAAGGTTGCACTCCCGATAAAAATACCTTTTTAGACATATTATATATATTAGCATATTCTTGTCCGCCTTTGGAGGATCTCCACATTTTAATAACATATTTACGCACTTTTCCGCTTTGACAATCAAAAGGCTATGCTAGAATAATTTTATGCCAAAAATAATGAGTGGAATTAAAAATAGTAGGCAAAATTTACGCATTCCTCCGCAAAGTATCGAATCGGAACAGGCGGTCTTGGGTTCCATTATGCTACGCAAGGACGCCATGCACGAAGTGGAGGACATGCTGTCGCCGGAATCTTTTTACGTTGAAAAACACAAGAAAATTTTTCAAGCGATGCTTGATTTGTCTTTAAAGAACGAACCTATAGACATGCTTTCGCTGTCGACTAAACTGCAAGAGAAAAAACAATTAGACAGTGTCGGCGGAAATGTTTATCTGGCAGAAATAGTGAATGTAGTCCCCTCCTCCACCAACGTCAAACACTATGCCGATATTGTACAAAAAAAATATGTTCTCCGAAGTTTGATAGAAGCGGCGGATTATGTTTCCGAGCTCGCCTTTGAAGAGTCCGAGGATCACATGACAGATATCTTAGACATGGCGGAAAAGAAAATTTTCAGCGTCGTTTCTTCTCCCAAAAATCAAAAATACGTCAGCTTGAAAGATGAACTGGGAGAAGCTTATGAGAGATTAGAAAAATTGCACGAACACAAAGGAATGTTGCGCGGACTACCAACTGGTTTCCGAGATTTGGACACTATGCTTTCGGGTTTGCAGAAACAGGATTTGATTATTATCGCCGCCAGACCTTCCGTAGGCAAAACCACTTTGGCGCTCGACATTGCCCGCATGACTTCAATCATGCACGAAAAATCCGTAGTAATATTTTCTCTGGAAATGTCCTCACAGCAATTAGTGGACAGAATGCTTTCTGCGCAGTCCCGAGTAAACGCTTGGAATCTGCGCACTGGTCGTCTGTCTTCAGACGCAGAATTCTCTAAATTGCGCGACTCGTTGGACAAGCTCGCCAAGGCAAAGATTTACATTGACGATCAGCCGGGAAATTCAATCGTTCGGATGAAGGCACTTTCTCGCCGGTTGAAAGCAGAGAAAGGACTTGATCTTATCGTCGTTGACTACTTGCAACTTATGACTACTTCAAAAAATTATGATTCCATGGTCAACCAAGTGACGGAAATTTCCAGATCGCTGAAAAGTTTGGCAAAAGAACTGGATGTGCCGGTCTTGGCGCTTTCCCAGCTTTCCCGCGCGGTGGAAAGCAGAGGCGGTAAACCAAGACTCTCGGATCTGCGCGATTCAGGATCTATCGAGCAGGACGCAGATGTCGTCATGTTTATTCACCGTGAAGACAAGGGTAAAGAACAGGCGGAAAAAACAAACATCGCTGAGATTCTGATTGAAAAGCACCGCAACGGCCCGACCGGTAAAATCGAACTTTATTTTGATGAGAAAACCACCACTTTCCAAACTTTGGAAAAAAGTAATATCAGTGAATTTGCTCCTTCAAAAATAAAGGGAGATTTGGATGAGTTTTAATGTTATACTGGTAGTGTTTTATGGACATTATAGACAAACTATCTGAAATCTTTAAAGAATTTCCGGGTATCGGTGAAAGACAAGCAAGACGCTTTGTGTATTTTTTGATGTCTCGAACACCTGCATATAGTGAAAATTTGTCTAGCTTAATAACAGAACTAAAAAAAGAGGTGACGCAATGCAAGGAATGCTTTAGATTTTTTATATTAGGTAAGCAAAAGGAAAAGTTGTGTGATATTTGCGCAAACGCAAACATAGACTCCTCTACCCTTTTGGTGGTTGAGAAAGATTCAGATTTGGAAAGCGTAAGGAAAAGCAGAGTTTATAACGGCAAATATTTTATCTTGGGCGGACTGGTGCCGATTGTTGAAAAAAATACTAAAAGTCGAGTAAGAATAGAGGAATTAAGGCAAAAAATATCAAAAGGAGAAAATCTAAAAGAAGTGATTTTGGCTTTTTCGCTGAGTCCCCAAGGGGATCACACCGATTCGTATATCCGAGAACAAATCAAAGAAATAACGGAAAAATATGGCATTAAAATTTCTTCCCTCGGCAAAGGCCTCTCCACCGGCACCGAGCTAGAATATTCCGACAACGACACCCTCAAAAACGCGCTAAAAAACAGGCAGTAAAAAAAACGACTAGGTCTTACCTAGTCGTTTTGAGATTTACTCACGATGTTAAACACGCTACTCGGGTGGGCTGAATTTCACGCTGACCCCGACAGCTGGATTACCTAGATGCGAGAAGGCAGAACCCCCTTGCACAACAAGCTCCAGAAAGCGGGACCCGCAAAACCCTGAACTTCCCACAACGATGCCAAGTTCCTGGTCTGGGACATCTTTGAGCCCGGGGAAAAACTTCACTCTTTCACTTTTCTCTCCTACTGTTACTTTGAGCAATTGGTCAGGTTCAAATTGCCCTCGGAAAACAATGGAAGTCTTGAGGTTCCCGAAAATGTCACAAAAGGCAACACATTCAGGAGTTATTGGGTAGTTCGCTATTCTCACTAAAGGAGCGTAAGGTAATTCTTTTCCGTCAATCCGAGCCTTGGCTAGCCGAGGCAAGAAATCAAAGGAACGGAATTGTGAACTTATTATCCTCGCTTGAACTTCAGGACTTACCTCAAGAAAAGGCACTACTTCAGGAACACCATAGAGTCGCATTCTGAGTTTTCCTCCCGCGAGATCCTGAAGGAGACTTAGTGTGTAGCCATCGACAGTAGAGAAAATTTGCACTTTGTTTACCGAGGTCTCAATAAACGGTGTTCCGTTTGGCCACTTCCTTTTTGCCATTCCGTTGCGTGGAGCGACATTAACCAAGATAACTCCTGGTCTGTCTTCTAGGGCGTCGAGTGTATCCACCAGACAAATCGCGGCTTCGATGTCTTTTCTAACACCGACAAACCCGATGTAACTTCCAGGAAAGAGAGACGCCATTCTGGTCGTCATTCTTCCAGATGCATTACTGTCGCCAACAACATCGCCGATTACTGTAATTGGAATATTGTCTTGCATGGTTTATTTTATTTTGAGTTTAGTTAGGGTTTAGCTGACAAAGAACAAAAAACAGCCCGTTGGGGGCTGTTTTTTGTGTTTCATTCTTTTAAAGTTAATTTATATGGAACGCAATGAACAGCCCCGAACTATTGGGTTTTTCATCATCATTGCCATCATATTTATATTCTGTGCTCGATGTTGCATATCTTTATTTAAGCATTTCCAAAAAATAAATCAACCAATCGTTATACACAAGCAATTTTTTATTCAATTCACTGAACCGAAATCAAACTTATCCGTATCAAGTTTTATTGTTCTTTTTCCTCCTACTTTATCCGTAATGGACAGCGTAACCAAACCCTGATCAAATTTTATATTATTTTTCTTCATCCAAGCCAGTAGCTCAGCATCATCAGTCTTCATGCTTATATATCTTGCAAAATCTTTTTCTGAAACTGTTATGGTTTTGGGAAAATCCTCTTTTGGCATAAATGAAATAGAGCCTACAAAATTTTTACTTTATCGAATTAATTTTCACTTTGAAAAACGGCTGGCGATGGCCGTTGCGACGCAAATAACGAGACTTTTGTTTGTATTTTACAACTAAAATTTTTCGAGCACGGCCTATTTCCGTGATTTCCGCATCTACTTTCGCGCCCGCAATATAAGGAGTGCCTATCGTAGTATCTTTTCCGTCGTCAACCAGCAACACTTTATCAAAAGACAATTTGTCCCCTTTTTTATATTCACCCTTTATTTTTTCAATAGAAAGAAAGTCTCCTTTCGAGACCTTGTATTGCTTCCCGCCGGTTTGGATAACTGCGAATTCCATGGGTTCCATATTAGCTTAAATTCTGCTATAATGCAAACCATGCAACCAAAAACCATAGAGAAGTATTTTTTCTTCGGGCTCATGTTCGCCACTTTAGTTTTCGCTTTTTTTATCTTCCAACCTTTTTGGATCGTGTTGGTATTGGGAGCTTCTTTGTCTATAGTTTTATACCCTGTTTATCTTTGGTTAAAAAAGATACGTTTGCCTAACGCTTTTGCCGCCTTTATAACTCTACTTTTCTTCTTCATTGTCCTCTGTATTCCATTTTTAAGCATCGGTTCTCTGGTATTCAAGCAATCTCAAAATTTATACCATTCTGTGGTGAACAACGGAATAGAAATCTCATTTTTGGACTCCATCGAAAGCAAAATTAATCAAGTGCTTCCTGAGGGCGTATCCTTTAATACGAAAGATACCGTCTCAACCGTAATTTCTTACTTAACAAAAAACATGACTACTATTTTTAATACCACAGTCACCGCGTTGTTCTCATTTATTTTGTTGCTTTTGACTATTTTTTACTTTTTAAAAGATGGAGAAAGTTGGAAAAAAATTTTTCTTAGATTAAGTCCGCTTTCCAATACCGACGACGAAAAAATACTGGATAAACTTTTCCAAACCATTAACAGCGTTATGAAAGGATATCTTTTTATCGCTCTAGTCCAAGGCATTGCCATGGGAATTGGTCTAACAATTTTTCAGGTGCCCAACAGCGCCTTGTGGGCAGTAGTGGCGGGTATCGCTTCCATTGTGCCACCCATGGGAACGGCAGTGGTTTCGGTCCCGGCGATAATTTTTCTCTACACTACCGGACACGTAGGTTTATCCATAGGCCTAATGATCTGGGCGATATTAATGGTCGGCACGATAGACAATTTATTAAATCCATATATAGTTGGACACAAGATAAATATTCCGCCATTTTTAATTCTCTTTGCGGTGCTAGGCGGTATTTCCCTTTTGGGTCCAATCGGCATTCTGGTTGGACCGCTGACCATAAGCTTGCTTTATACCTTAACGGAAATATACAGAAACGAATTTAAATAAATAATTCTATTATGGCTCTGAAATTCTATAACACTCTAACCCGAACCAAGGAAAACTTTTCCCCGATCAATAAAAAGAAAGTTTTGTTTTACAGCTGCGGTCCGACTGTTTACAACTATCCCCATATCGGAAATTATCGCGCCTATATTTTCGCCGACACTTTGAAAAGAGTTCTCTTGTATGAAGGATATAAAGTGAAGCATATAATGAATCTGACGGATATTGACGACAAGACCATCCGCGATTCGCAAAAGGCAGGCAAAACACTCAAAGCATTCACCGAATTTTACACCAAGGAATTTTTCAAGGACAGTAAGGCTTTGAATATATCAAAACCGACTAAATTTACGAAGGCCACCGATTACATAAATGAGATGGTGGAGATTGTGAAAAAACTTTTGCAAAAAGGTTTGGCTTACAAAAGCGAGGATGGCTCTATTTATTTTGATATAAAAAAATTCAAAAATTACGGCAAACTCTCACATTTGGTAATAGAAAACCAAAAAGAAAATGCCTCAGGCAGGATCAAAACGGACGAATATGAAAAAGATAATGTGCAGGACTTTGCGCTTTGGAAAGCTTGGGATAAAATGGACGGAGACGTTTTTTGGGAAACTTCACTCGGCAAAGGACGCCCCGGCTGGCATATCGAATGTTCGGCGATGTCCATGGCGAATCTAGGGGAACAGATAGACCTGCATACCGGCGGAGTGGACAACATATTCCCCCACCACGAAAATGAAATCGCCCAGTCCGAAGGCGCGACCGGAATCCCCTTTGTGAAATACTGGATGCACAATGAATGGGTTTTGGTGGACCAAAAAAAAATGGCAAAATCCTTCAATAATTTCTATACCTTGCGGGATCTTCTTAAAAAGGACATTGACCCTATAGCCTATAGATTCTGGCTTCTAATGGCCAATTATCGCACCAGAGTGAACTTTGTCTGGGAAGCCTTAGAAGGCGCCGAAACGGCCTTAAAACGACTCTATGGGCTTTACAACGAGCTTGGAGTGGTAAAGGCAGGTAAAATTGACGAGAAAAGTCAGCAAAAATTTAAGCTGTATTTAGAAGACGATTTAGATACTCCACGAGCTTTGACCGTTTTATGGGATGTGCTGAAAGATGAAACTATTTCGAGCGCCAACAAAAAAGCCACAGTTTTGGATTTCGATAAAGTGCTGGGACTTGGGTTTGCGAATTTAAAAGCGGAAAAAATCCCGGCAAAAATAAAGAAACTAGTTGAAGCGCGCGAACAAGCCCGCCAAGATAAAGATTTCCAAAAATCCGACGAACTGCGAAAAGAAATTAATTCTTTCGGCTACGAAATTAAAGATACGGCAGAGGGACAGAAAATTTCTAGGATTTAAATTATTTCCGCCACTACTCTAACAGGAGAACCGTCTAGAGAAACTTTAAGTGGAAAAGCGTAGATTTTAAATTCTTTTCCGATAAGAGATTTTAGATTGGTAAGATTTTCGATGATTAAAATATTATTTTTCAATAATATTTTATGAATCGGAAACGGAGGATGATCCGGACTGCACATATCCACCCCGATTATTTTTATTTTCTTTTGAACTAGATAGTTCGCAATAGATTCTGGAATAGCTGGATATTTTTTAAAATATATTGTTTCATGGTATTTTTCACTCATTCCTGTATGAAATAATACTATATCCCCTTCTTGAATATAAACTTGCTTGATTTTTTCAATATCAAACTGATTATTGTCAACTCTGATGCACACACCTCTGCCTGAAAATCTGTCTAAAGATATTTCATCTATATTTTTTTCTCCAGATAGCATATGTGATGGACCATCCATATGGGTACCAACATGTGTACTAATACAAACATAGTGGTTTTGGCAACCATCCTTTTCAAAAGTACTACCTGTTTTAATTTGTGTTTTCGAATCACCCGGGTAAACGGGAGTCTTCTCATTTAGCGGAACTGAAAGGTCGATGAGCATAAAATAATTAGATCCCTTCTTTTTTGAGCTGTTCTATGATTTCGCGGGATTTGCGGGACAGTTTTTCCGGCAGTTCGATATTAAGCTTAATCAACAAATCTCCACGTCTGTTTTTAGAAACTGGCACCCCTTTGCCCCGCACTCGCAAAATTTCATTCATGGACACACCCTCTGGAATCGTAACCTCGATATCTCCGTCCAAAGTTTGCACCGGATATTTAGTTCCCAAAAGCGCGTCGGAAAGCTTCAAGTTTAAATTCATTATCAAATCATGCCCATCACGTTTGAAAACCGGATGTGAGGCCACGTTTATTTTAATGTAAAGATCTCCGGCAGTTCCTTTGGAAATCGCTTCGCCATAGCCTGTCATTCGAATCATTTCGCCATCTCGGATGCCGGCAGGAATAACAATAGAGACTTCTTCTTCCCGACGCAAGACTCCCTTACCCTTGCATGTCTCGCAGAGTTCTTTTGGCACTTCGCCCGTTCCCAGACAAACCTCGCAAGTTTTAGTGCTGGCGATGTTTCCGAAAATCGTTCTCTTAGATTCGCGGATATTTCCTTTGCCGTTACAAATCTTACAAGTCTCCATCTTAGAACCAGCTTTTGCTCCGGAACCACGACAAGTCGGACAATTGGATGTTTTAGTAATTAAAATTTTTCGATTGGTACCAAAAATAGCATCCGAAAAAGAAATCTGGATTTCGGTGGAAATATCCCGTCCGCGTCTTGTTTCTCTTCTTTCTCCACCCATCCCTCCGCCGAAAAAATCGCTGAAAATATCGTTCAGGTTGCCAAAATCGAATTCCGTTCCTCCATTCTGAAAACCGGAAAAATCCCAGCCCGAGGCTGGTCCGCCTTGGGCGGAAAAGCCCCCAAAATCTGGACCGTCTACTGATCCAAATTGATCGTATCTTGAACGTTTGGTGTCATCCGAAAGTACTTGGTAAGCTTCATTTACTTGCTTAAATTTTGCTTCGTTACCCTCTTTTTTATCGGGGTGGTATTTATGCGCCAACTTGTAAAAAGCTTTTTTTATTTCGTCTTTGGATGCGCCTTTATTCACTCCCAATATTTCATAATAATCTTTCATAGTTTTTTAGAAATTGAAAATTTTAAATTAAAAATTGCTTTAGACTATATCATAGGTTCAGCTTCTTGTGAAGCTTTCGTTTTAGGTTTTTCTTCCATCGCCTCGCCAGAGTCCTCGACGTCAGCGGGTTCATTTTTGTTTCCATTTTTTTCTCTCTCTTTTCTTTTAGCTCTGCCTTCAATAATTGCTTTTTCTTCCGCACTTCGAATAATCGTCGCCTCCTCTTCAGCAATCAATTTGGCTGCATCATCTTTCGGTATTGAATATTTGCGGCGGGAAGCCTCGATAATTTCCTGCTTGTAAGACCGATGCGGCGGGGGCAACACTCGCAGAGTTTCAGCCGAAAAAGGATCATATGATTCGCCATCTATGGTCGTTTTTATATAAAATTCCGTCACCGCCAGATTAATCATATCCTTTACGCCGAACAGCGGTTCAAATTCAGGTTTCAATTTTACCGCATCTTCTCCGCCGACTCGGAAACAAATTAAGCTTCCGGTATTGCCAAGCACCGCGTGCTGGACTTGGGGAATGAGCTGGCCGATGTACTGGTGGGCAATGGTAAGATTCAGAGCGTATTTTCTGGCTTCGGACAAAATATTCTCAAATGTCTGGGTAACTATATTATGGAACTCGTCGATGTACAAATAAAAATCTTTGCGTTCCGATTCCGGAATGCTGGCCCGTTCCATTCCCGCCTGTTTAATTTTGGTCAGGAACATTGAGCCAAAAAAGGACGAGTTTTCTTCTCCGATGCGGCCCTTAGAGAGATTGATGAAAACTATTTTTTCTTGATTCATCAGTTCACTAATATCTATTTTATTTTGTTTTTGTCCGAAGATATTGCGCAAAAGCGGATCCGAAAGAAATTGCCCGAGCTTGTTCACCAGCGGAATAATAGCATCCGTGTCAAATTTTTCCGACCAATCGGCAAACTCGATAGCGAAGAATCTCTTGACCATATCGTCGGTAATATATTCCACTACTTTCTGTCTATAATTTCTGTCAGTTAACATGGAAATCATTCCGCGCATGGTCGCATGCGGATAGTCTAGGAGCGCCAAACAGGTAAATCGAAAAACGTGCTCGAGGCGAGGAGTCCAGTTGGCTCCGAATTGCTTATGCAAAACCTCGATTAAACCCTGAGTTAATTGAAATTTAAACAACGGATCCACATTGGCTAAAGGATTAAAAGAGGCCGGAAAATCCACATCGGCCGGATCGATGATGCAGACGTCTTCTATCCTTTCTTTTGGAATATAATCGAGCATCGCCTCTATCACATCGCCGTGCGGATCAATGAAACAGATGCCGTGATTATAGGTCACATCCTGGCGCATCAAGAGTTCAAGCAATTTGCTTTTGCCAACGCCGGACTTGCCAACGATATAAAGATGCCGGCGGCGGTCTATGCGTTTGATGCCGAAAATAAATTTTTTTTCTTCCAACGAAGCCACATAATTGGTACGCCCGATGAAAGAAACATCTTCCGGTTTTACCTTGCCGAAAACAGGCAGTTCCGGCGGCGGCGGCCCGTATTTGATTATTTGCACTCGATTAGGTTTGGGCATATATTTATTTATATTGTCTCATAAATTTAAAAGAAAAAGGTTCAGCGTATTTTTCTAAAATGATTCTTTCGTCCTTATTAAGTTTATCATAACCAAGTATAAAATTTTTTACGACATTCCATTCTTCGCGTCCAGCAGGTTTAATATCTCTAAAAGATAGGATCTGATCAACAATGCCAAGCGCTCTAATTTTTGCATTATTAGCAGCCTCAATCTTGTTCGAATCAAAAAAAGAAAAAAGTCTGCCTATTTCGGGATATAAATTTGCCATAAAAAAAAGTGAGTTCTTGTCCATTATTCAAAATCAATAAATTTGTAAATAACTTCCGTGGCTTTTTTTATAATTTCATTTTTGTTTATATTTCTAGAACGATTGCCTAAATTGGGTTTGATATTAACCATAGAGTCAAATTCTAAAATTCCATTCTTATTTTCTTCAAAACGAATATTAAAGCCCCAAATATCTTCAAATTTTGAGCCAGAACTTGTCAGTACTTCCGAAGATTCAAATATGATAATCCCCTCCTAAAGCAACCCGCCCAAGTTCAATATCCACAGTGCCTTTGATCATTGTCCCGTACCAAAAATCCGCCATTTTTTTGACTTCCTCTGTGTTAATTTTATGATCTAAAATAGTTATTTTAGTATCCATATCTAAAGCTATTCTACTATAATCTCAAGCTATTCTCAAATTAAAATCACCATGTGCTATAAAATTACACGGTCGTGTAATTTTATAGCATAGCGCTAATAAACTTCCTGCTGGTAACATTTTTCACAATAAACTATTTCTGGTCTGTCGGGGGCATAGCTTGTCTCAAATTCCACTTCGCATTTTTCTGCTTCATGGAAATGTCCTTGTTTATCGCACATACAAGTTCGGTGCCAAAGTTTCATGGGATTGCGCATTTTTAATCTATTTTCATGACGGCAATAAAAACATAATCTAGGCAAAGGTACCCCGATTTTTCGATATAAATTCAATTCATTAATAGTTATTTTGTATGCCCCTCTGCAAAAGTTGCTACCTTTTTCTTTATTTTCACATCCAATAACCTCTTTTGTGATAGAATCTTGAACATCATCTAAGTTATTTAGAAGATCTTTTGATTCAATCGTTGTTTTATATTCCGATCCTTTTCTATCACGCCACCTGTAACCCATTTTGACTGCATATTCTTTAGAAATTGGAAAATAATCCTGTGCTTGAGTTTCATTATAACAAAATGTAGAAAGTTCTGCAGGGAAAAATTCGCCATATCTATATTCTATACCTCTTTTGTCTATATAAGGCATCTCTTTCATCTGTTCTTTGATTTTAGGGATCAACTGATTATATTCTTCCTTGGAATATTCCCTATTTAAGATGCAATATTTTTTATTTCGCACACCAATACAGCCAAACAAGTCAGAGCATCCGTGACAATTGAAAGAATATTCCATGTTATTTGAATTATAAACAACATTTGAAAAAAGATTATGGAAATTCCCCACTCCCGTGTCAAAACATTCGTAGACAAGTTCAGCTAATCCTATTCCGGGTCCAGAATCATAGGCATCTTTTACAACTGCCGCCATCCAATGAGAATTTTTAGAATCTTCTACCCTACCAGAAATATCAAAACAGGTTTTACAGTTTTTTGAATTTTCTAAATTATCTCCTGTCGAATTTACTATTTTAATTTGAACAGTAAAACGATGTAACGCATCCAAGCATAATTTTTTAAATTTTTTCTTTAACTCTGAAATAATCTTGTAATCTTTCAGGTTATATTCGGTCAATCTGCGCATATATTCTTCCCTAGAAAGTTGTTCGTTCCACATGCAGTAGGATTTACTGCGCAAATTACTGCAACCAAAACAATTGGTGCAACCTATGCAGTCATACAAAAAATATGAATCTACGCAACTCTTACAATTTATTGAATACAACAAACGATAACTGTCTGAACAAATCACATCTTCATAACAAAGTTCCGAACGATGAACTATGTATAGATCTGAAGAATCTTTTATTTCTGAAATCCTATTGGAATAAAAAGTTCTCTCTACCGTCCAAGATCCGGAACACATATAACTATCTTTGCTAACCTCCGCTACATTGCAATAATCGCTGTTAGTAGCGTGTATATTTGAGAGTGACTGAAGAGGAATACGGTCCCTTAAATCTCTCCATTGTTCAAAAAAAGTCTTTGAGAAATCATATTCTCTGCCATAGGAAAGCGGATCCCATCTGTCGCTCCACCACGAATTGGAATCATACACAGTGAGTTTTTCCTCCGGAGGAAAAAAAGAAATTAGTATTTCATCGTGTCCCGGCGCATCGCATTTTCTCTTAAACAATGACATTTCATTCCGCCAGCACAGTCTTCTTATAGTCCTGCACTCCGGACAAAACGTCGGTGGCGGGACTTTGATCTTTTCGTAAAAATTAAAATCTTCCGGCTCGATGGTGAAGTCTTTTTTACAGTTTTGGCATATTTTATTTTCTCTACTTCTATTTTGCATATTTACGCTATAACTGATACATGTTTTTTCTCTTTATTCAAGCGAAAAAAAGTTGAGTTCGGATCTTTCATCAATGTATCATAACTCCCCTGTTCCACAACCCTGCCCCTCTCCATAACGGCGATAGTGTCGGTGTATTTCAAAGTACCCAGTCGATGAGCAATGATGAGAAAAGTTTTGTCTGTGCCATACTCACCAAGAAGTTTCTGCATTATTTTTGCTTCCGTTTCCGAATCAAGCGATGATGTAGCTTCGTCCAATATTATTATCGGCGCATTTTTGTAGATCGCCCGAGCGATGCCGAGACGCTGACGCTCGCCGCCGGAAAGCATATATCCCTTTTCACCTATTTTCGCATCAAGACCTTCGGGTAAACGCTTTATGACTTTTCCTAATTCTGAAATTTCTACTGCTCTATCAAGCAATTCTTTGTCTTCCGATCGCATCATGGTGATATTCTCCCGCAGAGTAAGATTGAAAAGTTCAGTTTCCTGCAAAACGACAGTGATGTGGGCTAGAGTTTCGTTGTGCGAAATATCATAGTAATTTTCCTTGCCTATTTTAAAAACACCATCTCTAAGCGCATACAAACCTAGAATAATCTTTGCCAAAGTTGATTTGCCCGAACCTGACAAACCTGCAACCCCAGTCTTTGTATTCCTATCTAAAGTCAAACTGAAATTATTGAGCCCCATTTGTCCAGAATCATAATCCATGGAAGCATTTTTGATTTCAATTTTGTCCCAATCTCTTGGAAACTTTTCGTTACCGGTTTTGATGAACTCTGTTTCGTTGAATATCGGCATCATTTGACTGACATCTGAGCGAAAATTAATCATTTCTGTATGAATATCTGTAATCTCTTCTATCGATGTCTTTAATTTCAAGAAATATGTATAAAACACTAATACCATTCCAATAGTCATGGTAGAGTTAACAACAGAAAATCCTACAAGAATGAGAAAAATACCTAAACTCATACCATTCAAAAACTGGAAAAATTTCCATTTTAAATTGGTGGTAGTGATTTTCTTTATAGCAATATCACGAGAAAGTTTTTCGGTACTAGAAACACGTCCCGCCATCACATTTTCTCCACCGAGGGCTTTAATAGAAAGCATGTTGCTTGCACCTTCTATATATGTCCCGCTTGCTTCTTGATTTAATGAATTAAATTGATTACTGAGAGCCAAAACTTTTCTGCTAAAATTTAGTTCTAAAGAAAAGAAAATTATTATATATAACGAAACAAGAATAATAAACTTAAAATCTGTAAACAAAAAGACTAAAGTTACTCCAGTGATGCTAGCAACAATTCTCAATATTTCCTTACTAAGTAATTTTGATACACCCCTTATTCCATCAGCACCAGTAAAAATCCGTTGGAGTTTGTTGCCAGTATTTTCTTTATTGTGCCACTCAAGTGAAAACTCGGTTAATCGTTCAAATCCCCATATGCGTGCCCTTGCACGATTATTTTGGCCAATAATATTTAGAACTTTTTTACTTTGTAAACGGATTAACGAGGCCATTACATAAGTAATGCTGATAAAAGCCACATAAAAATAAAAAAGCGAGAGAGACTCACCGGGATGATAAGTTAAAAAGAAATCAACAATTTTGCCTACCATATACGCAGGTAGAAGTTCGTAAAAGTAAATACTAAAAAGAACAAGAACATAAAAAGTAAATTTCTTTTTCTCGTCATCTAAAAAATACCAAACGGATTTCGCCGTATCCAGCCACGAAAAATTTTTTGTTTCAGAATTCATTTGTTACTCTAAAATCTTTCGGAGTACATCTTCCGGCACTTCTTTGGGTTTTTTGGGAACGGGAGTCGGTGTATCTTCTTTTTTATTTTCAATTTTCGCCAAAATTAAATCTTTTAATTTACTCATATCTTCGGGACTGGCGGCGCGGTCCCCGCCTGCAACGTTAGACGAAACATTGCGGGCAGGTTTGAAAGGCGAACTTTTGAGGGTATCAAGCGAAACCGACTCTGTCCTAACTTTGGTCGGGAGAACTGGAGGTGTAGTTTGCCCAGAAAGCGTTTTGCTTAGAAACTCCCTCAAGGCAATATTGTCTTTGGCTGGCTTTTTGGGAATTTTTGCTGGAATCGGAGCTGGTTTGCTAAAAACTGCCTCCTGCCCGCGCAGGCGGGGCGCAGACAGGACTTTTTTAATGGCGTTAAAAATCCCCGGCTTGCTCGCCCCTAAAAAAGGCTTAGTCGTATGTTTTTCTATTCTTTCAGGATACCTCTCTTTTTCTTCACCTTTAGCTCTATCTTTCTGCTGAAATTCTATTCCTAAATCAGCCAAGGGTTTGAAAAATTTTGAATCATCATATCGGATCTGATCATCTCTCCCCTTTTCTACTTTTACCTCACCGGATTTTATTTTAGCTATGCAATCTTTGCAATATGCAGCCCTCCCAGGTTCAGGTTTGAAAGGCACGGTGGCTTCTTTTTTACACAAAGAACACACGATCGGAAATTTCTCCATACCCGACGCAGTTGTTTCGTTTATATCTCCGAGAGACATCCCGCTCCATTCGTTTATTTCTCTCTCTACCGTCTCTCTGCTTCTGCAATAAAGGGTACGCGAAGACCTGATCACTTCTTCCTCAACTTTTTTGTCGCCACCCTTCACCATCGCCGGCAAAGTTTTTGCAGAGAAAGGGCGAGAAGTCACCCCGTCGATCATGAGTTTCATATACACTTTGTAATTGGGTAAATTGACAATATCTTGGGGGGTAAACTCCGGGTCAAATTCTGACTCTAGAAATTCCGCATCATCAGAACCAACTCGAAAAACTATCATCGTACCGACGTTGCCGAAAACAGCATCCCGGACCGCCGAACTTTTATCCACCACAAGCTGGGCAGTATACTGATGCGCCACCGTAAGGTTTAGCCGATATTTTCTAGCCTCGGATAAAATACCGGCAAAAGCATCCGTCACGAAATTTTGAAATTCGTCCACATACAAATAAAAATCTCTGCGGTTTTCTTCCGGTATACGCACGCGTTCCATCGCCGCCAGCTGGATTTTGGTAATAATCATCCCCCCCAACAGACCGGAATTGTCCTCGCCAATGCGTCCTTTGGAAACGTTCACCAGAAAAATTTTTCCTTC